>NZ_CP146022.1:2141541-2447476 GCF_036967205.1 Streptomyces sp. Q6 | reverse complement strand
CCCCGTACCCGGCCCGCCGCACGTCTCAGGCGGCGCCCCGGTCGAGGTACGCGAGGACGGCGAGCACCCGCCGGTTGTCGTCGTCGGACACCGGCAGGCCGAGCTTGGCGAAGATGTTGGACGTGTGCTTGGCGATCGCCCGCTCGGTGACGACGAGTTCGGCCGCGATGGCCGCGTTCGACCGCCCCTGCGCCATCAGACCGAGCACCTCGAGCTCGCGCGGCGTGAGACCGCCCAGCGGCGGGTCCGCCGCCCGCCGCGACAGCAGTTCCTTGATCACCGTGGGGTCCATCGCCGTCCCGCCGGCCGCGACCCGGCGCACCGCGTCGATGAACTGGTCCGCGTCGAACACCCGGTCCTTCAGCAGATAGCCGACCCCGCCGGTCCCGTCGGCGAGCAGCTCGCGCGCGTACAACTGCTCCACGTGCTGCGACAGCACGAGCACCGGAAGCCCCGGCCGCTCCCGGCGCGCCGCGAGCGCGCACTGGAGCCCCTCGTCGGTGTGCGAGGGCGGCAGGCGTACGTCGACGACGGCGACGTCCGGGTTCAACTCGGCGAGCGCCTTGGTGAGTTCGGGCCCGCTCTCCACGGCCGCGGCGATCTCGAAGTCGTACGCCTGAAGCATCCGCACCAGACCGTCCCGCAGCAGGAACAGGTCTTCGGCTAGGACAACACGCAAGGGATCTCCATGGTCACCATGGTCGGACCGCCCGCGGGTGAGCTGACGGCGAGGACACCGTCGAATGTACCGAGCCTGCGCTCGATCCCGGCAAGCCCGCCGCCGGGCGCGACGGCCGCACCGCCCTTGCCGTCGTCGGTGACACTGATCCGCAGCATCCCGTCGATGTGCGCGATGTCGACCCAGATCCGGTCGGCGCCCGCGTGCTTCACGGCGTTGGCGAGCGCCTCACCGGCGGCGAAGTACGCGGCCGCCTCGACCGGGGCCTGTGGCCGCCCGGCCAGCTCGACCGCCACCTCCACCTCCGTCGCCACGGGCAGCCGCAGCGCCAGCGCCCGGACGGCGTCACCGAGCCCGCGCTCGGCGAGCACCGGCGGATGGATGCCGCGCACCAGGTCCCGCAGCTCGGTCAGCGCCTCCGCGGACGAGCGGCGGGCCCGCGCGACCATCTCCTTGGCCCGCGCGGGGTCCTTCTCGATCAGCGCCTCGATCGTGCCCAGATCCATGCCCATCGCCACGAGCCGGGCCTGCGCCCCGTCGTGCAGATCCCGCTCGATGCGCCGCAGCTCCGCCGCCGAGGTGTCCACCGCGTCACGCCGGGTCTCGGTCAACACCCTGACCCGCTCGGCGAGTTCACCGTCGGCCGGTGCGATCACGGACCGGGTCAGGAGGAAGTGCACCCGTAGCAGCGCGGGCGCCACGAAGAGGCCGGTGGCGAGCAGCGCCGTACCGAGCAGGGCGGCGAGCAGGGCTGTGCCCTGGCCGCTGACCGGCACGAACCCGTACCACCAGCCGACGTACGTGCCGTCGGTGAAGACCCGCCACAGCCCGGCCGCGAGCGCGTACCCCTCCAGCGGGTAGACGATCAGCGCCGCGGGCAGCAGCGCCGTCACGAACCCGGCGGTCATGTCGACCGGCAGCCACCGCAGATCGCGCCAGGTCGCCGGGTCGGCCAGCATCAGCCGGCACCGCTCGGCCTGACCGACGACCCCGCCGCGCAGATCGTCCGGAAACGGTCGGTACGTCGCCGGGATCCGTACCCCGCACCACTCGGCGGCGACGACCCGCCGCCAGTTCGCCCAGTGCCGCACCAGGCCGAGCACCCAGGGGGTGGTGAGCGCGCCGACACCGAGGACGACGAAGGCGATCGACAGGACGCTCAGGACGAACAGGGCGATCGACCCGGCGAGCCCGGCCACGGCGAGCACGAGCCCCCGCAGCCCCGCCACCGCGGCACTCCGCACTCTGGTCCCCATCGCCCGCTCCGTCCGCTCCGCCCGGCCCCGTGCCTTCAGTGTCGCCGGTGCGGCGGCCGGGGTCAGGGGGAACAGCACCCCTGTCGGGGGTGGTGTTGGCACCACCCCCGGAGCGGATCAGCGGCCGGCCGGCGGCGCGTACTTGTAGCCCACGCGTCGCACGGTCTGGATGACCGCGCGGTGCTCGGCGCCGAGCTTGCGGCGCAGCCGGGCGACGTGGACGTCGACGGTGCGGCCGTCACCGACGTGCCCGTACCCCCACACGGTGGTGACGAGCGCGTCCCGCGTGTGCACCCGGTGCGGATGCGCGACCAGGTGCGCGAGCAGCTCGAACTCCAGGTACGTCAGGTCGAGTCGGCGCCCCTCGACGCTCGCGGTGCGCTGCGCGGTGTCGATCCCGATGAGCGCGTCGGGGGAGGCCTGCGGCAGCGGGGCGGGCTCGGCGGTGACGGGCAGCAGCGGCTGCTGGTCGGCCGGGACGAGCACCAGGTAGCCGATCATCGGCGGGCGGCCCGGCAGCGTGGGCAGGGCGTGCGGCGGCGCGGGCAGCAGGGTGGCGCCCGGCGGCAGGAACTCGGTGACGTCGGCGAGCGCGGCGACCTCGTCGCGGTCGACGGCGCGCAGCCGGGTGCGGGCGGCGGGGGAGGGGGCAACGGAGAGGGGGCGGGCGTGAGCCATGGTGGTCGTCTCTTTCGCGCGAGAGGCCGTCTGAGGAAGGGACGTACGTCGTGCGCGCGGACCGAAGGCCGCCGGGCGGATCTGCCGGAGCGGTTTTAGAGGGCCTGCGCGTTCGTCGCGCGGCAACACACCCGGTCGAAGTCGTGGTGCTGGCGGGAGGGCCAGAACGGCTCGAGGTCGTGACGACGACCCCGCGCGGTGATGTTCTGGAAACTGGCCATGTCCTTATTGAAGCAGACGGGATACGCAAAGGAGAGGGCGCCCGCGGAAGAAGCGGGCGCCCTCGTCACGACAGTTGGCCTGAATCCGACGTGGATGGGACCGGGATCAGACCTGTCCGGCCTTCTCCAGCGCGGAGCAGCAGGTGTCGACGAGCAGCCGCGTCACGACGTACGGGTCGACGTTGGCGTTGGGACGGCGGTCCTCGATGTAGCCCTTGCCGTCCTTCTCGACCTGCCACGGGATACGGACCGAGGCGCCACGGTTCGAGACACCGTACGAGTACTCGTTCCACGGGGCGGTCTCGTGCAGGCCCGTCAGACGGTCGTCGATGCCGGCGCCGTAGTTCTTGACGTGGTCGAGCGGCTTGGAACCCTCGCCCAGCGACTCGCACGCGGTGATGATCGCGTCGTAGCCCTCGCGCATCGCCTTGGTGGAGAAGTTGGTGTGCGCGCCCGCGCCGTTCCAGTCGCCCTTGACCGGCTTCGGGTCGAGGGTGGCCGAGACCTTGAAGTCCTCGGCGGTGCGGTAGAGCAGCCAGCGGGCCACCCACAGCTGGTCGGAGACCTCCAGCGGGGCGAGCGGGCCCACCTGGAACTCCCACTGGCCCGGCATGACCTCGGCGTTGATGCCGGAGATGCCGAGGCCCGCCTTGAGGCAGTTGTCCAGGTGCGCCTCGACGACGTCACGGCCGTGGATCTCGTCGGTGCCGACGCCGCAGTAGTAGCCGCCCTGTGCGGCCGGGAAGCCGCCGACGGGGAAGCCGAGCGGACGGTCGCCCTCGAAGAAGGTGTACTCCTGCTCGATGCCGAAGATCGGCTCCTGGGCGCCGAACTTCTCCTCGACCTCGGCGAGCGCGGCACGCGTGTTGGACTCGTGCGGCGTCATGTCGATGTTGAGGACCTCGCACATGACGAGGACGTCGTCGCCGCCGCGGATCGGGTCCGGGTACACGGCGACGGGCTTCAGGACGCGGTCGGAGGCGTGCCCCTCGGCCTGGTTCGTGGAGGACCCGTCGAAACCCCAGATCGGCAGCGAGTCCAGGCCGTCCGGCGCGCCGGCGATTATCTTCGTCTTCGAACGAAGCTTGGCCGTCGGCTCAGTGCCGTCGATCCAGATGTACTCAGCCTTGAACGTCACGGGCCACATCCTCAGTCACGGGTCTTTATCTGCCGGGCAGCCTGTCAACAGGCGATTTCCCGGCCGTTGCCCGTTTGTGAACCCCGTGTTACCGGAGGCGCCCGTGGTGGGACGGGGCCCGTGAACTCGTATGCGATGGGTTTCGAACAGGAGGGTGTCCTACGTCACTGTCATGACACCTTCTCGATGCGGGCGTTGCGGATGAGGAACTTGCCGGGCTCGCGGACCTGCTCGAAGGCGGCGTTGTTGAGCAGCGCGCAGGAGCCGGACGCGGAGGTGACCTCGACGGTCGTGGACTTGTCGTTGTCCAGGTTCGTGACCTTGAGCCGGGTCCCGACGGGGAACTGACCGCTGGACGCGGCGGGCGCGCCGCCCTCGCCGGAGAGGGTGACGGTGGATCCGACACAGACCTGCTCACCGGCCCCGGCGGAAGCGCCGGAGGAAGCCTCGGGGGGAGCCTCGGCGGGGGCCGAAGCGGAGGCGGAGGCCGAGGTCGGGGGAGAGGCCGGGGGAGAGGTGGCGGCGGTGACGGACGGGTCCGGGGACGCCGTGGCGGTCGCCTCCGTCTCGCACCCGGAGGCCGCCTGCTTCCGCCGGATCTCGGCGATCACCGCCTCCCGGTTGGCGATCCGTGCCGCCGACTGGGCGTCCGGCGCGGCCTTCTGCCCGTCGATGAACTTCTGGTTGTTGGCGAGCGCGGTGGCGAGCCCGTCGCACACCACCGCGCTCGCGCCGCCCTGGTCGACCTGTGCCGCGTCACTGCTCGCGGCGAGCGCGAACGCCCCGCCGCCCGCGATCACCGCCGCGGCCGCGGTCAGGACGAGCCGCTTCTGCGGGCCGAGTGTCCTCCTGCGTGACATGCGCGCCTCCTGTCATGAGACGAACGTTGCTGCGCACGCCGTTACGTACGCGTGGCCGGCCCTGCGCGCTCAAGGACCGCACCTGTCGCTCAAGTAACGTGTGTCACACGGGAGTTGATGTACGTGGTGCTCCCGGGCCGCGCCGCTGGAGGGCGTCCCGTACGGCCTCTTCGGTGCGGCCCACCACGGCCGTGCCGTCGTCGGCCGTGATGAGGGGGCGCTGGATCAGCTTCGGGTGCGCGGCGAGGGCCTCGATCCACCGCTCGCGGCTGTCCGCGTCCCGCGCCCACCCCTTCACGCCGAGCTCCTTCGCGTCGGCCTCCTGGGTGCGGGTGATGTCCCACGGTTCGAGCCCGAGCCGGTCGAGCACGGCCCGGATCTCGTCGGGGTCCGGCACGTCCTCCAGGTAGCGGCGCACCGTGTAGTCGGCGCCCTCCGCGTCGAGCAGGGTGAGCGCGCCGCGGCACTTCGAACAGGCCGGGTTGATCCAGATCTCCATGGGGCCAACGGTACGCGAGGCGCTTCGCGGGACGCCTTTGGCGAGCCCTCAACTGGGCCTTGGCCAGCGGCTTTTGTCAGTGGGCGGCAGTAGAATAGAAGCAGTGTTCGAGAGCTTCGGGGGCTCTCGATCTCGCGACAGGAGGATGCCTGTGCCCGCTGCCGCCGCGCCGATGCTGATCGATCTGCCGTACACCCCACTGGAGAAGAGGGCGCTCCCCGCGGGGCGCCCCCGCGACTGGTACATCACGCACAATCGCCGGCTCAAGGCGATGCGCCTCGCGATAGCCCTGCTCGACTCCGGCGTCTACCTGCCCGACCAGGCCACCAACCGAAGGATCCGCTCCACGGCCGAGCTCGTCGGCATCCATCCGCCGTCGGACACGACGTGTCACATGGTGCGGGCACTGATGCGGTACAGCCGCTGACGGATCCCTTGCTCCGCTCCCGGCGGCCGGAGGTCCCGGCCGCCGGTGGTGCGTCGCCGAGTACTCCCGGCGGCCCGCGTCGGCCCCGCGGTGGCCGACGCGTCCGAACCGCTCCTACCCTTCCGCCAGCTCCCGCTCCAGCGGTGTACGGAACCGCGGCGTCACCCGGACCCCGTCCAGCCAGGACGTGAGCCGGGCCGCCTCCTCCGTGACCGCCCGCCGCGCCGCCGCCCCGCCCGAGGTGTCCAGCAACCGCCACACCACCGCGCCGTCGGCCCGCTGACCCCACCCGCCCACGATCCGCCCGCCCCACCACACGGTCGGCCCGATGTTCCCGCTCCGGTCGAACAGGTCGGGGCGCAACTCGGGCGGGCAGTACCAGTCCCGCTCCTGCCAGCCCATCGCGGTCGGATCGAGGCCGGGCAGCAGCGCCGCGAAGGGCTCGAAGTCCCCTTCAGGCGCGTCGAGTTGATCCGGCAGGACATACCCGACGGCCCCGCCGCCGTCCAACGACACCTCCACGGCCCCCACCGCGCCCAGCGCCCGCCGGACCTCCGTGACCTTCCACCCCGTCCACCACTTCAGGTCGGCCTCCGTCGCGGGACCGCACACCGCGAGCCAGCGCCGCAGCAGATCCGACTGGGCCGCCGCCACCGGGAGTTCGGGATGCGGCGGCATCACCGCCCAGCGGAACCGCGTCGACGTCCACGACCCGAGCGGCCGCCCGCGCACCACCCGCCCCTCCACGCCCAGCACCCGCATCAGCCGCGACGACACCGTCTGCTCGGCCTCGTAACTCTTCCCCCTGCCGTACGTGAACTGCTCGCGCAGCCGGGGTTCGTCCCGCACGAGTTCGGACACCGTGGCCTGCCCGCGCCGCTGGAGCGCACGGAGCGCCGACGCCTCGACGTCCGTCAGCCACTCCGCCGTGAGCCGCCCGCCGCTGCCGGTGGCCAGGTCCTTGACCAGCGCGGCCCGCGCCTTCGCGGCGACGGCGAGCCCGGTCGACGCGTGCACCGTCGCCGCCAGCTCGGTGGGGAACACGAACACGGTGTGCCGCATGCCGTGCATCCGTACGAGCGTTTGGTCCTCGTACAGCGCGCGCTCCACGTCCGCGACCGTCGCCCCGGGATCGGTGAGCCGCGCGCCCACCGCCAGGTACACCGTGGCCGGGTCCGTGCCGTGCAGCGCCACCAGGGACCGGGCCACCTCCTCCGCGCCGCCCGCCCGCGCCCGCGGAGCCAGCCGGTGCGCGAGCGCGAGCCGCACGCGCCGTTCCTCGTCGCCGATGTGCCTCATGCCACCCATGCGGCACATCCTGCCGGACCGTGTGCCGCGTCACCTGTTTGCCGTACTGGGCATGCGGCCCCCCGGCGGCGCACCGTTGACTGGGGCGACCGGCAGTGGCGGGTCGAGCGGAGGTGTTTCGGATGGCGGGCACGGGTGGCATGCGGCGCGTACGAACAGGACGAACGGTGGGCGCGGCCGCGCTCGTCGCGGCGCTCGCCGTCGGTGTGGCGGGCTGCTCCGACAGCGACACCAGCCCCTCCGACGCGGCGTCGAAGGCGGTCTCCGCCGCCTCGTCGGCCGCTTCCAAGGCCTCCGACGTGGTGGCGTCCGCGACCGCGAAGGCGCAGGAGAAGTTCGACGACATCAAGGGCGGCGTCGACGCCAAGAGCGACGTGAAGCTCGGCGACGTGGGCGAGGACGGCGGCCGCGCCACCGTCCCGGTCACCGTCACCAACAGCGCCTCGTCCCAGAAGTCGTTCGCGGTCCAGGTCGACTTCCGCGACAGCGGCGGCAACCTCCTCGACACCGTCGTCCTCACCGTCTCCGACGTCGACGCCGACACGTCGAAGGACGCGAAGGCCACCAGCAACCGCTCCCTCGACGGAGACGTCACCGCCGACGTCTCCCGCGCCATGCGCTACTGATCGGCGGGGCGACGCCATGAGCAGCCCCGCCGAACGCGCCGCCCAGGGCAAACGCGCCCGCAAGCACGCCCCCCGCTCCTCGCACGCCCCCTGGATACCGGGCGCGGACCGCCCCGACCCGGTCGTCGTCCTGGAGCGGCAGGGCACCGACCGGCTCCAGGACCTGCTGCCGATCCGGTACGGGCGGATGGCGGCGAGCCCGTTCGCGTTCCTGCGCGGCTCCGCCGCCGTCATGGCCGGCGATCTCGCCGCGACCACACACACCGGCCTGAGCGTCCAACTCTGCGGCGACGCGCACCTGTTGAACTTCGGCCTGTTCGCCTCACCCGAGCGCGCGCTCGTCTTCGACCTCAACGACTTCGACGAGACGCACCCCGGGCCCTTCGAATGGGACGTCAAACGCCTCGCCGCCTCGATCGCCGTCGCCGCGCGCGACAACGGCCACTCCGACAAGCAGGCCCACCACGCGGCGCGCGCGTCCGTCACCGCGTACCGGACGAACATGCGGCGCCTGGCCGGCCTCGGCGAACTGGCCGTCTGGTACGAGCGCATCGACGCGCACGCCCTGCTGCCCCTGGTCAGATCCGGGCGCCACCGCCGCCGCGTCGAGCACACCCTCGCGCAGGCCACCCGCCGCACCAGCCTGCACGCCCTCGGCAAGCTCACCGAGACCACCCCCGACGGCCGCCGCCGCATCGTCCACGACCCGCCGCTCCTGGAACCGGCGGGCGTCACCGACGCCGCCACCATCCGCAAGATGTTCGGCGACTACCGCTCCACGCTCGCCGAGGAACGCCGCCGCCTCCTCGACCGCTACCGATTCGTCGACGCCGCCCGCAAGGTCGTCGGCGTCGGCAGCGTCGGCACCCGCTGCTTCATCGTGCTGCTCGCGGGGCGCGACGCCGACGACCCGCTCTTCCTCCAGATCAAGGAGGCCACCCGCTCGGTCGTCGAGGAGCACATCCCGTACCACGGCCCCTACATCCACCCCGGCCACCGCGTCGTCTCCGGCCAGCGCCTCCTCCAGGCGACCGGCGACATCTTCCTCGGCTGGATGACGGGCCCCCAGGGCCGCGCCTTCTACTGGCGTCAGCTGCGCGACATGAAGGGCTCGGCGGACGTCGCGTGCATGCCCCCCGACGAACTCCTCGCCTACGCCCGCCTGTGCGGCACCGCACTCTCCCGCGCCCACGCCCGCTCCGGCGACCGCATCGCCATCGCGTCGTACCTCGGCGGCGCCGACACCTTCGACCGCGCGATCGCGTCCTTCGCCCTGCGCTACGCCGACCAGACGGCACGGGATCACGCCACCCTGCGCACGGCGATCTCCGCGGGACTCCTGATGGCGACGCCGGACACCTGACCCACCGTGCTCTTCGCGCCCCGTCGCCGAAGATCGGACCGCCGCCGACGTCACGGGCGATAGGGTCCAGGGCCCACCGAAGTTCGGCTGAGAGGTCCCACCGTGACATTGCAGGAGCGGGAACTCGCCGAGCTGTTCGTCCAGTTGGCGCGGGACGCGGCGACCGACCCGGTCGACACCCAGGCCCTGCTCGTCACCCTGGTGCGCAACGGCGGCACGCTCCCCGGCGTACGCGGCGCGGCCGTCCAGTACGCGCCGGGGAACGGCCTCCCGGTGCACACCGCCGGCACCGACAGCGCCCTGCACGCCCTGGTCGCGGACGCCGTCGCGTGGCAGGAAGGCCCCGCCCACGACGCCACGACGAACGGCCGCGCCCTCGCCGACGTGGACCTCGCCACCACCCGCTGGCCCCGCTGGACCCCCCGGGCCCGCCACCTGGGCTACGGCCGCCTCGCGTCCCTGCCCCTGCACATGAACGACGAGCCGGTCGGCGCCCTCCTCCTGCTCGGCGCCCCCGGCCACCCCCTGGACGCCCGCGCCCTGGCGGTGGCCCGCTCCCTGGCCGAGACGTTCGGCCACATTCTCGTCCTGACCCACGAGGTCTTCCGGAGCCGCACCCTGGCCCGCCAACTGCAACACGCCCTGACCAGCCGCGTGGTCGTCGAACAGGCCAAAGGAATCCTCGCGGCCCGCCACGGCCTCCCCCTGACCACGGCCTTCGACCGCTTACGCCACTACGCCCGCTCCCACCAACGCAAGGTCGAAGACGTAGCCCGAGCCATCACCGAGGGCAGCCTGGACCTCTGACGCCGGCTCGAAGCCCGAGCGGGCGCCCACGCACAAGGCCGTCGGCCGTGTCCCTCCGGGTACGGAGGAACACGGCCGACGGCCCACAGACGGCCCAGGCGAGCGGAAACCCGCTCTGACCTGCGGCGATCTTAGATGTCGAAGTAGAGCTCAGAAAACGCGTTGACCTGCCACTTTGTTGGATACACGGCAGCGCCGGTGCACATGTGGTGCACACGGTGCCACTATCTCTTCTGGTCGTGCTCTTCTGAGTCGCTGACGCGAACACGGCATGACAGATATCTCGACCATTGCCGTGCCGCAGCGATTTGACCAGTGGAGGGGCATGCGACTTTCCGTCATGCGTTAGCGGTCCTCGGTCCGTTCCACGTCGTAGTCGCCCTCGTGGTTCTGGATCACGTTGAGGATGTGGAGGGCGGTCTCGCGCAGCTCCTTCCAGCGGTCGGAGGTGCCGAGCAGCGGTGGGAAGGTCACAGCCTGACCGAGCGTCTCCAGCTCGTCGAGGCAGGTCTTGGCATCAGCCAGATAGTTGGTGAGCGAGCGCAGTTTGTCCTGGAGCTGCTGCCCGACCGGCTTCTCCGCATCCGGGACCGAGTCCGAAACCTCGCCGAGGCCCTCTGTCTCATCCCCCTCTGTCAGCGGGGTGGGAGCTGCTGAGCCGCCGTTCGCGTTCGCGCCCTCGGGGGTATCTCCGTCCGACTGCGTGGAGGTCGACGGCCCGAGCATCTGGCGGGCGCGCTCCTGGTCTGAGGCAACTACGACGTCCCACTCCAAGAGCATGACCGGCTCGCCGCCCTCCCGGAGGAGGCGGTCATGCGTCTCTAGGTCGACCACGATGTGCTGGTAATCGCCCTCTGCCTCGGTGCCCTGGCCGTTGGGTAGACCGAGCTGTTGCTTGGTGCCCGAGTTACGGGGCAGCCTGCTGTCCTCGAAGCGTTGGGCCGCCAATGCCAGTGTCCAGAAACCGAGCTCGTTGCCCGGCTGGGCCAACCCTTCGACGATCTTGTGTGTGTCTCCACGGAAGGGGACCTTGCCCGGTGCCCGGGTCAAGCTCACAGCGGAACCCACGTTCCTGGTCAGCAGCTTGTCGGCGATCAAGGCCGTACCACCCGCTAGCGCGAGGGTCAGGCGGGCATCGCGACTGCCCTTGAGTGCGGGCTCGACCAGCGTGGCGAAGTCGTCGGTCACCATGGGAGCCCAGCCATCCTCAAGCACCTCCTTGAAGAGGACGCCTCCATTGCTCCAGGCGTTGCGGGCCTGCTGGGCAGCTGACTTCTTGGTGGATCGCCAGGGATGGTCGATGATCGGGCCGAGCAGGCCGGCGTACCCCTTGTCGGTCATCCTGCGGTCACCCTTGATCTCCTTGGCCCGGCTTCTCAGCTCCTCGAAAATGACTGGACGGGTCAGGGTGTGCAGCAGCAGGACAGCACGCCACAAGCCAACACCGGGGATACTTTCGTCCCCGTACACCTGAGGCGTGTCTGACGCGCGGCGGCGTCCGACGGCCAGTTCGTAGACCGCGTGCAGTCCACCCCCGTTCCGACTGTCGCCCGAACGATCGTGGAGGACGCGCTTCAGCGCTCGACTGGCGACCTCGACGTTCTTGGCGGCGTCATCCCACGGCCTGAACTCGACATGGACTGACGCGAGGATGGACCGCAGCGCGTCGTCGAACGCATCGTCAGCGTTCAGTGAGGCGCGTTCGTGTGCCTGGGCACCGACCGTTACCTGTGCTGGGACGAGGTAGGTCTGGGCGATCTGGATAGCGCGCAGGGTCGGTGCCTCGTCCGTCTTGCCTTTGGCCATCTCCTTAGTGAACTCCTCGCGCAACCCCTCGCGCCGGGTCTTCCGAGCCTGTGCCATGCGCCGAGTGAGCGGCTTGGCGGGTTCGCTCGCAGAGGGCTGATGCTGGGCAAGGAGAGTTTCCACGGCCAGGTCGGCGACCGCCTCTGGATCGCTGTCGGGACCGGCCAGAACCTTCCATGCACTGGCCAGACGCGTAATGCCGTCGCGGGCAACAAGGGCGCAGACCGACTCCGTACCGTCGTCGAAATCGTAGATGATCGGGTGCACGATCAGGGCGCGCGTCACCCGCCTGGCAAGGATCGATTCCGCGTAGGAGTTTCGGTGCAGGGTGGCCGAGATGGTCTGCCAGACATGGTCCCTGAGATGCCTGAGGCTTTGGTAGCGGTAGCGCAGAATCGCCTGCGGCTTCCCGTCCTCGGCCATGCCTTGAATCTGAGGGTCCTCGACAGCTAGGAGTTCTTGGCCCGTACGCGGCTGAATGGCGGGGAACAGCTCAGACAGCCAGACCCGAGTGTGCACCGACCGCAGGGTGGCTGCGTCGACGTGCTCTTCAAGGAGCAGGCTGGTGCGGTCGCTCTGTGACTCGCGCAACTGGAGCGCGACGGTGTCGGGCGTCACGGTGGCCCGGGCCACCGCGTGCCAGGCGTCCTCGGGCAGCGAGGCCAGCGGTGTGTTCAATCCTGCCTTGACGAGCTTAATTCGGTCGTCCACGACGGACGTTCCTGGCAGTTCGCTGTCAACGGTTGACACTTCGACCTGCTGTTTACCCCACAAGACGGTGATGGGTGTGGCGGGCTCAGATGTGGGCATCGCGCCCCTCCTCATTGGTGGTTGATGTGGAAGACTGGATGTGCGGTCCTGGCCCGACTCGCTCGGGGTTCCAGGTCCGGCCCGGCTGGGCTCCGGCTTCGCCCGGGGCCCAGCCCCTTTCCACGTAGCGCTTTCCTCACATGGCGCTGGGCCCATGGGCACCGGGGAACGTGGTACCGAACCAGTGCCACATGAACGCGCGGGACGGCTGCTTGGCGATGGACTGGTAGGCCGAGTACGCGAGCATGTCGGCTGCCTGCAGCAGGTCTAGGTTGCGAGCAGGCCGGAAAACCGGGTCGCCGATGATGTGCCGCCCCGCGTCCGGGAGCGCCCGGTGGGCTCGCCGTAGGGAACCCTCTGTGCCGTCACCGTCGAGGATGACGACCCCGTGGGTGCCGGACGCGGCGAGTTCTGCGTTGAGCCGGCTCAGCAGGGCGGCGTAAAGGGCAGGCCGGTCGCGCCCGTAGTTATCGGTCTCTCGGTATACGGCACGAACTCGCGCACCGGCCATCGTGGCGGTGGCCCGCAGGCCGCGCAGGATGACCTCCTGTGAGTGCCGTTGGTGCGTGGCGCGATCCGTGCTGCGCGAGCGGTGGATGTGGCGACCGCGGGTGCCGGCGAGCTTCACCGAATGAAGTGAGGAGTTGGCAGGGATTTCCAGCCGTGCGTCGGCGGCCAGTTCGGCGCGGAAGTCCAGCCAGTGCCGCATTGCAGTGTCGATGTGCGGAAGATCGATTCCTAAGGAGGCGAAGACGGCGGTCGTGCGGGCGTCACCGCCATCGTCGACGAAGTAGAGACGCAAGGGGGCAGCACTGTTCTCTGCGGCCATGGGCAGTCAACTCCGAGAGCACGCATGGGATTTCCCCGACACCGTTGCCAGGGGCCCGGCCGCTGTCCTCGCGAAGACGCTCGAGGAGGCGGGCGCGGGGTGCTCTGCTGCCGCGCGCCACGTCGTACAAACACTGCTCCGGGCGTCGTTGTCGCGTCGACCCGGGATCAAACCTCATGGGAGGTACCACCCGTGCCAGCGACAGCCCCGATCCGTCAACTTCCGGGATTTCGGGGCCTCCAGGGCATTCCCTGGACCCGTTCGCCACGGTGCTGCCTTGCACCACGCTCGACGCAACTATAACCGTCCGTCGAGATGTACATCAGGCAAATCCGCTGCTCCAAAAGGAAGTTGATCCTCCGACGCAATGGGGAGTCCGTCGGCGATCCGAGTGAGGTCGAACTTGGTGGTGCACTCGCACTTGAGGGCAAAGTGAGGAGTTGCGCTTGCGCGTCGCTGATCTGGTAGTAGAGCAGGCCAGGCTGTCCGCGCGGAATCTGTAGGCGTGAACGGCTGATGAGGCGCCTGCGCTCTCCACTCGGCGAGACCTCGACCGAGTGGCAAAGATGGCACACTGAGGCGGTTGACCCTTGGGCCTGTCGCGCGTACGTACGAGTTGTGCGGGGATGTCAGCGGCTATTCAGGTCGTTGGGATGCTGGCAAGGGGCGGACGAGCGCCAGGTGCCGACTAGATCTGGCCGTCGTGTCCGGTCTGATGGTTGCCGGAACAGGACCTCTGCCACACTTCACAGCTGATGTACTGGGCAACGAATCGGGGGTATGCACGCCATGGCGCAGACAAGGAAGGGCTACTACCGGGCAGCGCACTACGTGAAGCCGACGATGGTATCCAGAAGGGCTAAGAAGCCGGCATTCTGGGGCGTTGTGGTGGGTGTGCTTTTGTTGATCGCTGCTTGGAATTCCCTCTTCGGCGACGACGGTGACAAGGCGAAGCCGGAACCTAAGAGGACGGTCCAGTCAGTCACGGAGTCGCCGTCGCGTTAGCTGTCGGAGAGCTCGTCCCCAAGTAGTCGGAGTGCGGGTGTCCTCTCTCCGTGCCTGCTTCTCCTCGGCATCAGGGGCTGTTGTAGTGGTGAGAGTCGACCGCAGCTGCTCCCAGCGCAGTTGCCAGTCGTTTAGCTGCTCGTCCGGCAGCCCGCAGGCGGTCAGATAGACACTGGTTGTCCGCCATGTTCTGGGCAGATCCTTGCGGTTGAGGAGGGTGCTGACCGTTCCGGTCGAGATCTGGCCGCCGGAACGGTGGCTGATTGCTGAGTGGGTGAGGCCACTGGTGACGCGTACTTGCCCCAATGCGCTGATGAACCCTTCAACGCTGCGGATGGCTGCCGGATCTGGCCACGCGCGGAGGTCGGCGGAGCCCGCTCGGTGGCTGGTGGACACTGGTGCTCGGCTGAAGGCAGGGTTCCAGCCCAATGCGAGCTGGCCGTTGCTGTTACGTTCTCGTCCTTGAGGGACGGGATGCCCCTTCGCAGAGAGGGATTTCCTCAGCTGCAAGAAGACGCTGTCGAGGTCGAGCTGTTCGGGGCCTCCGGCAATACCAGTAGTGAGGATCGTGAGAAGCTCGCCAGTGAATGCGGTGTGGGGCTCCCCGGGCGGGGCGAGTGCCTGACGGGTCTCCGAGGCTGCGGCGAGAAGGTAGGTCCCCTCGACATCGGCTTGGGCGGCCAGATCCGAGGGCCCCATTGTTCCCAGGGCCAGGCCCGCGTAGCAGCAGTCGAGTATGACGACAGTCCGCTCCGCTCTTCCCTCCAACAACGCGCCCCGCAACCAGCTGTATTGAAGCCCCGTCTCCACCCGCTGCTGCCTGGATTGGGGTAGCCCCAGATAGAGCTCGCCCTCTGGTGTGACCAGCCCATGCCCCGCGTAGTACACAAGCAGCGTGTCCCTAGCTGCATCTCCGGCGTCACGCAGGGCGTCCATCACGGCAATCGCATTCGTCGGCTCGGAGAGCACGTGGCAGTCGTCTCGGCTGAGATTCCAGGACGTGGGCCCAGTGAGTACCTCGGCCAAGGAGTTGAGGTTGTTGGAGACGGCCGGCAGGTCTTCGAGGAAGGTGTATGTGCTCGTCCCGACCAGGACCGCCTTTGTAGCGCCGGCGTCCGGAAACACGCTCAACTTGCCGAGCCCCTCTGATCGTCTCCCCGGTCCTCCCGAAGTAGCCGGGTGATCCGCTCGATCTGTTCATCGCTGCAGTCCGTCAAGGCGTCGATGAGATCGTTATGCCGGACCGTGACGCGAGAGGCTCGTGGCCGTGTCTGCTTCCAAGCAGCAAGCGTCAGAGTGAAGTTCGCGGCGTTCCACCCGTTCTCGGTGATCAACTGCAGAACGTCGGCGACTGCCCCCATCTCGCCCTTGCGCGGTGGCTGCTCGCGCATCTCCAGGGTCGCGGTCCGACGGATGTCAGGATCCTGACGAAGCCAGGCGAGCAGTGAACGGAGTTCGTCGTTCGACGGCTCGACGCGAACCTCAACGCGCATGTGATCCCCCTGTTACTGTGCTCCGGGTCTTGGCGGCCTTAACCATGGTCGGGGATGAGCGGGCGCTGGGGGCTGTCTTCGCCGAACCTCGCCGAGGGAAGGTGAATGAGACGCAGATTGGACTACGCAGCGACTCGATATCGTCGGCCGATCGCCTTGCGGGCCTTTTCGACCGCTCCGGTCACCCTGTGGACGTACCGGCGGAGCGTGAACGCAGGATCCTCATGGCCGAGGAGATCGGCGAGGGTGTAGACGTCGACGCCCTCGTTGATCGCCTCGGAGGCAAAGAGGTGCCGTAGGGCGTGCATCATCTTGTCGCGGCACTCCTCCCACTTGCGGCCCTTGCCAACAGGCCTGTCGTTCAAGGCTGTTATCGCGCCGATCGCCTCCAGAGCGGCCTTCCAGAGGTAGTTGAAGTAGTTCTTGTTCAGCGGCTTGCGCTCGCGCGTGGTGAACACCAGGCGCACGGTCACCGGCTCACCGTCCTTGGTCATCCACGGCAAAGTGACCTCAACCGGCGGGTGCTTGCGCATGTGCTCGGTGAGCAGCGCGGCCAGTGCATCGCCGACCGGTACGAAGCGGTCCTTGGCGTCGTCCTCTGTGCCACCCTTCGGTGGGGCGAAGACCAGGGTGCCGCGGTCGTGGGTGATCTGGCGGCGGATGTGGACGACCTTGTCCTTCTGCAGCCAGTTGACGAACTTGGAACCGTTCCGGGCGGCTGATGATTAGTGAACCGGTCGTCACGCACAGTGGGTACGGTGAGAGGCGGCGGAAGCGGTATACGCGGTTTACAGCTCCTGATCGGGGGAGGTCGTGCCAACGCCCAACCAGCCCAACTCACGTCTACGCGACGTGATCTCTGCCAGCGGCTGCACCTTCGACGCCCTCGCGAAGGACGTGCGCCGCATCGCCGCTGAGAACGGCGAGGTCCTCCAGACCAACAAGTCCGCGATCTCCCACTGGGTCAACGGCGCACGCGAGCCGAGCGGCCGCATGGGCCAGTACCTGGCCGAAGCCCTGTCCCGTCGTCTGGCACGCACAGTCACACCCACGGAGATCGGCCTGCGCGGCCAGACGGAGACGCCGACCGCCACCGCGAACCCTGATCCCGTCGTCGCCGCAACGGAGCTGGGCCGCGCCGACGTCGACCGCCGGCGCTTCCTGGCGATCGCCGCATTCACCACCGCCGGGGTCGCAATGCCGCTCGCCTACGATCACGAGGCGACCTCCCGCATGCTCCGCGCCCGCACCGGGGGAGTCTTGGTCGGAGCCGAGGACGTCGACGTCGTACGCCAGATCACCACCGCGTTCAGCTCCGCCGACGAACGCCTCGGCGGAGGCCACGGCCTGACCACCGTCACCGCCTACCTCGCCGACACCGCAGCCCCCATGCTCCGCGCCCGCTTTCCGAACGAAGCCTTACGCCAAGCAGCCTTCGGCGCGGTCGCAGAACTCGCCTACCTGGCAGGCTGGAAGCACCACGACCTCGGCCAGGAAGGCGCCGCCCAGCGCTACTACCAGGTCGGCTACCAACTCGCCTGCGAAGCCGACCCGAACGGCCACGCCGCCTGGATGATGCGCGCCCTCGCCCACCAGGCCCTCAGCCTCAAGCAACCCCACCACTGCGTTGACCTCGTCGAAGGCGCGCTCACCCGAGGGCTCGGCCGCGTCGATGGCCAGACCGAAGCCCTCCTCCACATCACCCACGCCCGCGCGTACGCCGCCATCGGCGAGAAGCCTTCCGCCGCCCGCGCCCTCCTCGCCGCCGAGGGCGCGCTCCTCCGCGAGGACGGCCCGCAGCCCAGCTACTCCCGCGTCAGCGGCCCAGCGACCGGCACCGTCGCCAGCCACACCGCCCGCACCCTCACTGATCTGGCCGACCACCCCGGCACGGAGATCCAACACCGAGCTGCACTCACCCGCTGGGACCCGGTCCAGTACAAGCGCGTCCACGCCCTGACGTACGCCGACCTTGGCGACAGCCTCGCCGCCCAGGCCCGCGCCGACGAGGCAATCGCCGCGTGGTCCCAGTCCCTGACTCTGATGGAAGGCATGACGTCCGACCGCACCCGCAAGGCGATCTCGTCCCTGCGCTCGCCCCTGGCGATCTACCAGCGCCGCAAGGTGCCGGGCGCGACCGAACTTGCTCGCCGAGCCCGTGAGGCGCTCGCCTAACATGCCCAACAACCAGGCCGACGAAGGGAACCCCGTGGCTGAGTCGACGACCGATGCCCGCCCCCAAGCTCTCAAGCCCGCCCTCGAATCCATGACCCTGCTGGTCGCGGCTGTCATCGTCCATGACAAGGCCACCAACCGCGTCGTGCTGCTGCAGCGCAGTGAGAACGCCAAGTTCGCCCAGGGCATGTGGGATCTGCCGGTCGGCAAGAGCGAACCGGGGGAGCCGATCACGCAGACCGCGGTGCGCGAGCTGTACGAGGAGACCGGCCTGGTCGTGAAGCCTGAGGCGTTGAAGGTCGCCCACCTCATCCACGGCGCGTGGGGGGTTGAGGCTCCGAACGGCTTCCTCACCGTCGTGTTCGCGGCGCACGAATGGTCTGGTGAGCCCGAGAACCGTGAGCCCCGCAAGCATGCTCAGGTGAGGTGGATCGACGTCGATGCAATCCCAGAGGAGTTCGTCGACACCACGGCCAGTGCGCTTCACTGCTATCTCGAAGGCGGACCGCAGGTCTCTCTCGATAGCTGGCGATAAAGCGAGGGGCCCGTGGCGCACGGCGGCGAGGGCCGCCTATTAGTGGACATGAGTGAGTCCCTCCGCCCGGTGACAATCACTAAAGCGTAGTGCTGTCACTCGGCCGAACCCTGTTGTATCCGCTGGCGGGCCCTCTCATAGAACTTGTTCGCCATTGGAGTGTCGGTGGAGGTGATCCGTACGTAGTCGGCGCTCAGCTCTCGGGTTCTTGCTTCGAGGACCGCCGGGTCGGATGCTTCATTCATGAGGCTGATCTCGGTATCCGCGCGATGCTTGAGGGCGGTGTAGGCGCGGGCGGATGCAAGATGGTCAGCAGCCGTCTTTGGGGAGCCTAGAAAGGCTGCGGTGGCAGCGATTGCACCGGCGACGGCCCCGAGTCCGCTGAAAAACAATTGGGGGCCGACCTTGACCGCGACCAGCAGGCTACATATGGCGGTCACGCAGGCGGGAATGAAAACCATAAGGCGCCCCCACTTCTCGGCGCTCTTGGCTGCTTCGAAGTATCCTTGAGCGGTGTAGAGGCAATTGCTTTGGATGCGCTTCAACTCGGTTCTGGTGCTCTCGAACCGCGTGTCAGAAGTAGGCATAGGGTCCAATCTGGGGCGGGCGTATGGCGGGGCTAGTGGCAAGGAAATTGCAGAGCCATTTCATGCCAGGGATGGAGGCTTCGACCTCGTTGCGGTAGCGGGTTGTTAGGTATCCCGCCTCGTGCAGTGAGACGAGTAGGGCGCGTCGGACCGCAGCGTCGTTTTCCCCCTCGAAGCGGTGGCGGAGCATTTGAGCCTCGGCAACAGATGCGTGCTCCCCGATGTAGCGGGCGGCGAACTCACGCGCGTAGTCGACCCGGTTCCGGTCCCCGAGGATGGCCCACGCGGCTTCTTTCACTCTTTCTTCCTTGATGTCCATGGCGGTGAAGTAGCGCAGAACGCGCTGCTCGATCAACGGGTGGGCGGCGCTGTGACTGGAGTGTAGAAAATCGACCAAGGCGCTTTCGACTTCGAACGTTCTACTCTTGGCCGCATTCAGGTACTTGAAAACGTGCGTGATGGCGTGGGGCAGGCGGATGAGATTATCCAGGCACCAGCCGACCGCGCGATCGTCTCTGATTCGGCTGAGCTGGCCGAGAACGAAACGGACCTGATTCCCGTTGAACTCTCCCTCTTTGGCGATCCTTTCGAAGTAGCTCACGAGATTCTCCCGAGCGCGCGGACGGCCGTACTTAATGGCGCCAGCCAAGGAGTCATGCCGGATGTCGGTTTCGCGTTCCCTGGCGTCTTGGGGGTCAAGAATTGTGGTCTTGCTGGATGAAATAGAGAGTCTTCGGGAGCGCAGCTGACTGTTCACTCCGAGGAAGAGATCGCGCAGCTCACTCCAGTCGGGGTGGAAGACCTTTATGTCGTCGGAGTAGCGAAGGAACCTGGCGCTGTTCCGGGCCAGGTAGGAATCAACGGGGGCGAGGTAAAGGTTGGCGAGTATGCCGGAGGCGTCTGGCCCCTGAGGCAGGCCCCATGCGTGATTGATGGTTTGAAACCGGCTGAGGAAGTTGGTGATGTGGCCAGCGGCGCGATGGCCGCCGCTGAGGGCTTCTAGGTCGTCTCCGAGGATGGCCACGTCGATGTGCTCGTAGAAGGCTGCGATGTCGAGGTAGGCGACCCTGAGCGATGTGTCGGAGCGGATTGCCTGCAGCGACTTTGTTCGGTATGACGTCCAGTTGGTCCACCATCGGATGGGCTCGCCCTTGTGGTGGTTCCACCGGTAGCTCGAGACTCCAGGATGGAGCTGGCGGTCGATCTCATCTGCGACCGTGAAAACAAGGGCATCGTATATAAGCCGGTCTCGGGTGGAGAAACGGGCCAGGGGCCGCACAGTCAGGTCCGTCTTGGGGAAGTCGATGATGCTGGTGCTGTCCGGGCCGCATGCACCGTCTGCAATGGCCCGCTCCAGCATCTCGCGGTAGCCGCGTTCCCACTGATGCCGGACGTCTTGGTACCCGATGACATCGGGCACCTCGGATTCGCTCTCCCCCGCTATCAGTAGATCTTTGGCCTTGGTGAGCCTGCCGGAAAGGTCCACCATCCCCCTTCGTCGAACGAATTTGCCCCGCCGGAGATGCTATCCGGGCGGGGCGTGAACTGGCGTGCGGTCTGAGACCTTGTGACCGGTCTGCTACCGATGAAGCGTATGCCCGTCTCAGCTGCCGCAGAGATGGCGCCACGTTGGGCGAGTGGCTAGCGCTCCGTCGCCTCTGGGTTCGGGAGCCAAACGGCGAACGCGGCATGACTGTAGATCTATCGCGGACGCCTTTGAAGCAGTGAGGGCTGCTTCCCTGGCAATCAGGGAAGCAGCCCTCACCGATGACTCTGACGCTCAGTCAGGAACCTGCCGGACCGGTGCACATCCGGTGCACAACAGCCTGGAAAACGAGCGGCACCAAGGGGAAACACTGGAAGGTGTTTCCGCAGGTCACATCACGTTTCCGGGTCTCCGACCAAGGTCACCCGACCCCGCGTTTTAGATGTCGAAGTACAGCTCGAACTCGTGCGGGTGCGGGCGGAGCTGGATCGGGGCGATCTCGTTCGTGCGCTTGTAGTCGATCCACGTCTCGATCAGGTCGGGGGTGAAGACACCGCCGGCCAGGAGGTACTCGTGGTCCGCCTCGAGGGCGTCGAGGACCGCGGGGAGCGAGGTCGGGACCTGCTGGACGTTCGCGTGCTCCTCGGGAGCCAGCTCGTACAGGTCCTTGTCGATCGGCTCGGCCGGCTCGATCTTGTTCTTCACGCCGTCGAGGCCCGCCATGAGCAGCGCCGAGAACGCGAGGTACGGGTTCGACGACGGGTCCGGCGCGCGGAACTCGACGCGCTTGGCCTTCGGGTTCGAGCCCGTGATCGGGATACGCATGGCCGCGGAGCGGTTGCGCTGCGAGTACACCATGTTGACCGGCGCCTCGAAGCCCGGGACCAGGCGGTGGTACGAGTTCACGGTCGGGTTCGTGAAGGCGAGGAGCGACGGGGCGTGCTTGAGGATGCCGCCGATGTAGTAGCGGGCGGTGTCCGAGAGGCCCGCGTAGCCCTGCTCGTCGTAGAAGAGCGGCTCGCCACCGGCCCACAGGGACTGGTGGACGTGCATGCCCGAGCCGTTGTCACCGAAGATCGGCTTCGGCATGAAGGTCGCGGTCTTGCCGTTGCGCCAGGCGACGTTCTTCACGATGTACTTGAAGAGCATCAGGTCGTCGGCCGCGGCGAGCAGCGTGTTGAACTTGTAGTTGATCTCGGCCTGGCCGGCGGTGCCGACCTCGTGGTGCTGGCGCTCGACCTGGAGGCCGTTCTTGTCCAGCTCCAGGGAGATCTCGGCACGCAGGTCGGCGAAGTGGTCGACCGGCGGGGCCGGGAAGTAGCCGCCCTTGTAGCGGACCTTGTAGCCGCGGTTGTTCTCGACCGCGCCCGTGTTCCACGCGCCGGCCTCGGAGTCGATCTCGTACAGCGAGCGGTTGGCCGAGGTCTCGAAGCGCACCGAGTCGAAGACGTAGAACTCGGCCTCGGGGCCGAAGTACGCGGTGTCGGCGATGCCGGTGGAGGCCAGGTACGCCTCGGCCTTCTTGGCCACGTTGCGCGGGTCGCGGGAGTACTGCTCGCCCGTGATCGGGTCGTGGATGAAGAAGTTGACGTTCAGCGTCTTGTCGCGGCGGAAGGGGTCCACACGGGCGGTGGACAGGTCCGCGCGGAGCGCCATGTCGGACTCGTGGATGGCCTGGAAGCCGCGGATCGAGGAGCCGTCGAAGGCGAGCTCCTCGGCCGGGTCGAACGCCGCAGCCGGCACCGTGAAGTGCTGCATCACACCCGGCAGGTCGCAGAAGCGGACGTCGACGAACTTGACGTCCTCATCCGCGATGAACTTCTTGGCGTCATCGGCGTTCTGGAACATCCAACTCCTCCTACTCCCACCCGGGGAGGGGCGGGGTTGCAGCTCGGTACAGCTCGACAGTGCGGCCAGTGCGGTGGCACACGCTGGGACCCGACCATAAGCAGACGTGATTTCTCAAGCATGACCCATTTGTTTCGCCCAAGTTAACCGGACCAGGGGCCGGGACGGCCTCAGGAACGCGGCGCAGTACCGTTGATGCGTGGACAACAGGGAAGCAATGGGATCGTGGCTGTCAGGGCCTCGCGAGGCCCTGGAAAACGCGGGCGCGGACTTCGGGTACCGCGGTGAACAGCTCGGCCTCCCGGAGACCGGGCCAGGGTCGATCGCCCGTCCGGGGCGGCGTATCGGGGCCCTGGTCGTCGACTGGGCGCTGTGCATGCTGATCGCATACGGCCTGGTCACGCACGGCTACGACCAGTCGACCGGCAACTGGGCGCTGCTCATCTTCCTGGTCCTGGGCGTGCTCACGGTCGGCACCATCGGCTGCACCCCCGGCAAGCGCCTCTTCGGACTGCGGGTCGTCTCCGAGACGGGCGGCCGCCTCGGCATCGGCCGCGTCGTCGTCCGCACGCTGCTGCTGTGCGTGGCGATCCCGGCGCTGATCTGGGACCGGGACGGCCGCGGCCTGCACGACCGGCTGGCCAAGTCGGTCGAGGTACGCGGCTGATCCGCACCCGCTCCGACCCGCACCCGCGCGGGCGACGGCGGACGAGCGGCACGACAGACGAAAGGCGCCCGGGACACGAGTCCCGGGCGCCTTCTCACGTTCAGCGATGTCGCGAGGTCACCTCGCGCGGCCGCCGCCACCCTTCGGCATCCGCATGCCCTTCGGCATCGGCCCCTTCGGCAGCGGCATGTTGGACATCAGGTCGCCCATCGCCCGCAGCCGGTCGTTGGTCGCGGTCACCTGCGGGCCGGTCAGCACGCGGGACAGCTTCAGCATGGTGGTGCGGAGCTTCTTGAGCGGGACCTGGCCCTCGCCGTTGCCCACGAGGATGTCGTGCACCGGGACGTCCGCCACGATGCGTGCCATCTTCTTCTTCTCGGCGGCCAGCAGGCCCTTCACCCGGTTCGGGTTGCCCTCGGCCACCAGCACGATGCCGGCCTTGCCGACGGCGCGGTGCACCACGTCCTGGCTGCGGTTCATCGCGACCGCGGGGGTCGTCGTCCAGCCACGTCCGATGTTGTCGAGCACGGCCGCCGCTGCGCCGGGCTGCCCCTCCATCTGCCCGAAGGCCGCCCGCTCGGCACGGCGTCCGAAGACGATCGCCATCGCGAGGAAGGCGAGCAGGAAGCCGAGAATTCCGAGATAGATGGGGTGACCGATCAAGAAACCGATCGCGAGGAAGACACCGAAGGTGACGATTCCCACAGCCGCGAGTACAAGACCGATCTTCGAATCGGCCTTGCGGGTCATCTTGTAGGTCAGAGCGATCTGCTTGAGTCGCCCGGGGTTCGCAGCGTCCGCTGCGGTTTCCTTCCTCGCCATGCCTGAAGTCTACGTGGCCGGAGACGCCACTTGAACAGCAGCATCAGCTCCGGGCGACGGACTCCAGGACACGCTGTGCCTCGACCCGGTCCTTGGCGCGGCGGCGGTCCTCCAGGACGGAGGTCCAGGCGTTGCGGCGTGCGGTGCGCTGGCCGCTGCTCATGAGCAGCGACTCGACGACGCGCAGGGCGTCGGTGAAGGTCGGAATGGCGGTGGCGCGTACGGGCGCGGCCTGCATGGTGGAGGTCCCCCCTCGGGAGCGGATCACGGCTTGGGCTGGGTGTGCGCGAGCGGTGATTTCACAGTCACTGATTGGTGTTACCAGGGCGTGACCGGACGGTCAAACACCAATGAAGCCTTGATGCGCGCGCCTCACACACTGACGCGGCCCTGACGTTCGCCCTCATCTGCGAGGACGGTCAGGACCGCGTCGTACGAGCCACTACTGATCAGTAGCCACTTGTGCGTGAATTCACACAGCCTGCGAGGCGACGTACGCGCCACGCTTCTCGATGGCCATCTGGTAGAGCCGACCTGCGCGGTACGAGGAACGGACCAGCGGGCCCGACATGACGCCGGAGAAACCGATCTGCTCGGCCTCGTCCTTCAGTTCCACGAACTCGTTCGGCTTGACCCAGCGCTCCACCGGGTGGTGGCGCACCGACGGGCGCAGGTACTGCGTGATGGTGATCAGCTCGCAGCCCGCTTCGTGCAGCTGGCGCAGCGCCTCGGAGACCTCTTCGCGGGTCTCGCCCATGCCGAGGATCAGGTTCGACTTGGTCACCAGGCCGTACTCGCGGGCCTCGGTGATGACCTTCAGCGAGCGGTCGTAGCGGAAGCCGGGGCGGATCCGCTTGAAGATGCGCGGGACCGTCTCGACGTTGTGCGCGAAGACCTCGGGGCGGGACGAGAAGACCTCGGCCAGCTGCTCCGGCACCGCGTTGAAGTCGGGGGCCAGGAGCTCGACCTTCGTGCGGCCCTCGGCGCGCTCGGCGGTCTGCGCGTGGATCTGGCGGACCGTCTCCGCGTACAGCCAGGCGCCGCCGTCCTCCAGGTCGTCGCGGGCGACGCCGGTGATCGTGGCGTAGTTCAGGTCCATCGTGACGACGGACTCGCCGACGCGGCGCGGCTCGTCGCGGTCGAGGGCCTCGGGCTTGCCGGTGTCGATCTGGCAGAAGTCGCAGCGCCGCGTGCACTGGTCACCGCCGATGAGGAACGTCGCCTCGCGGTCCTCCCAGCACTCGTAGATGTTGGGACAGCCCGCCTCCTGGCAGACGGTGTGCAGGCCCTCGGACTTCACGAGGTTCTGCATCTTCGTGTACTCGGGGCCCATTTTCGCCCGGGTCTTGATCCACTCGGGCTTGCGCTCGATGGGGGTCTGGCTGTTGCGGACCTCCAGGCGCAGCATCTTGCGTCCGTCGGGTGCGACTGCGGACACGACCGGCTCCCTAAAGCTTTGATTCCTCGGCGTACCTCAGGGTACGCCCGTGATGTTCATGGCCCTCACGGATGGCCAACCTCTGGCCTGTGGGGAGCATTCCCAGCATTCCCCGTCCGTGGTCTCAGACGGTCCGTAGGGCTAGGCGGTCGCCTTCTCGATCTCGCGGGGCTTGAGGTCCGCGTTCCCGAGCACGGCCCGCACGTGCTTCTCCGCCACCGGCAGCACCTCGTCCATCGTGACCTCGCGACCGAGCTCGTACGAGAGCGAGGTCACGCCCGCGTCGCGGATGCCGCACGGGATGATCTTGTCGAAGTTCGACGTGTCCGGGTTCACGTTCAGCGCGAAGCCGTGCATCGTGACGCCCTTGGCGACGCGGATGCCCATGGCGCAGATCTTGCGGTCCTCGTGACGCTGGCCCGCGTTCGACGGCGCGTACTCGGGGCCGACCAGGCGGTGGTCGAACTCCTCGTCCTCGCTGCTGAGCCGCGGGTCGAAGTCGAGGGACAGGCCGCCGAGCCCTGCGCGGGTCTCGATCGGGTCGCCGAGGACCCAGACGCCCGCGCGGCCCTCGACCCGCGCCGCCTCGATGCCGAAGTCCGCGCAGACCGCGATCATCGCGTCCTCCAGGCGGCGCAGATGCGCGACCACGTCCACGGGACGCGGCAGCTTCTGGATCGGGTAGCCCACGAGCTGGCCGGGGCCGTGCCAGGTGATCTTGCCGCCGCGGTCCACGTCGATGACCGGGGTGCCGTCCAGCGGCCGCTCCTCGGGGGCGGTGCGGCGGCCCGCGGTGTACACCGGCGGGTGTTCGAGGAGCAGGCAGGTGTCGGGGATCTCGTCGGCGAAGCGGGCTGCGTGCACGCGGCGCTGCTCGTCCCAGGCGACCTGGTACTCGACCATGTCCGCACCGAACCCCATGCGGACGAACCGGAACTCACTCACGGCAAGCGCCTCCCTAGAACCTTCACCGTGCACATATCGCGCGCCGAGTCACTGTACGGCGCCCGGATCGCGGGCCCGCGATGTCAGCGACTCCGTCCCATCGTCACACGATCGGATGAAGGGCTCGCGAAGACCCCTGCACGGGCTGGTATCGCCGCTACATTCACGCCGTTCCATGAGGGCTGCACCCCGGCCCGGAAGGCAGGAGACCGCACAGCTGATGACGGAACGACCTCCGCAGCGCACACCGAACCGCCAGCTCGCCGCGCTCATCGCGGAGGCGGGTTTCTCCAACGCGGGGCTCGCGCGCCGCGTCGACCAGCTAGGGCTCGAACACGGTCTTGACCTCCGTTACGACAAGACATCCGTGACCAGGTGGCTGCGCGGGCAGCAGCCGCGCGGCACGACCCCCGCGCTGATCGCCGAGGTGTTCACACGCCGCCTCGGGCGCCGGCTCTCCGCCCAGGACCTCGGGCTCGACGCCTGCGCGCCCGTCTACGCGGGCCTGGAGTTCGCGGCGTCGCCCGAGGAGGCCGTCGACATCGTCAGCGGCCTGTGGCGCAAGGACTCCGGCAGCCACGCAGAGCTCCGCAAGATCGCGTTCACCCCGGCCGGGCTCGTCGTGCCCAGCCGCGACTGGCTGATCGGCCGCGCCGACGACCGGGTCGCCCGCGGCGACCTCGCGCCCGCATCCCCGTGCAGGGCCGCCCCTCGTGCCCCGCCAGCGCACCCAGACCGAGCGCGGCCCCGGCCAGAAGGTGACGACCGGCGACATCGCGGCCCTGCGCTCGGTGAGCGAACTGTTCCGCGCGCTCGACCACGCCTACGGCGGCGGGCACGCGCGCCAGGCCCTGGTGCGCTACCTGGAGCACGAGGCCGAGCCGATGCTGCGCGGGGCGTACGGGGAGCAGACAGGGCGCAGGCTCTTCGGGGCCGTCGCCGATCTGACCCGGCTCGCGGGCTGGACCTCGTACGACATCGCGGCGCACGGGCTCGCGCAGCGCTACTTCGTGCAGGCGCTGCGGCTCTCGCAGGCGGCCGGTGACCGGATGTACGGCTCGTACGTGCTGGTCACCATGAGCCGGCAGGCCGTCTACCTCGGGCACGGCCGGGAGGCGGTGCAGCTCGCGCGGGTCGCGCAGCAGGGGATCGGGGCCTCGGCGCCGCCCGTGGTGCAGGCGCTGCTGCACGCCGTGGAGGCGCGCGGGCACGGCGTGCTCGGCGAGATCCGCGCCTGCACGTCGTCCCTCGTACGCGCCGAGCGCGCGCTGGAGGCGGCGCGGGCCGGCGACGACGTGCCGCCCTGGGCCCGGTTCTTCGACGAGGCTCAGCTCGCCGACGAGTTCGGGCACTGCCACCGCGATCTTCAGCAGTACCGGGCGGCGGCGCAGCACGCGGAGCGCTCGCTCCAGCTGCGGGCGCCGGGCTTCGCGCGCAGTCGGCTGTTCTGCCGGGTGGTGCTGGCCTCGGCGCGGCTCGGGCTCGGGGAGCTCGACGCGGCCTGCGCGCTCGGGGCGGAGGCGGCGGCCGCCGCGGCGGACATGCGGTCGGTGCGGGCGCACGAGTACGTCAGGGAGTTCGAGCGGCGCCTGGAGCCCTACCGGGACGCCGGGCCCGTGCGGGGCTACCGGGAGAAGGTCGCCGCGCTCGGGTGAGACCGGGGGCGCGGGCCGTGGGGTGTGACCATCGCGACAACCGGCTTGCGCTATAGGGGAGTTGGTGCGCCCGCCCCCGGTTCGTTCCACGGAGACGGGCGCGTTCGGGGGCGGGCGCGTGGGCCCGGGGTGCCCTCAGGCGGCCTCGCTGGCCGGCGCCCCGGCGGCGGTGGGCGCGGGGGCGACCAGCGGCAGCCCGAGGTCCGCGAGGACGGCACGGGCCGCGCGCCGCCCCGAGTGCAGCGCGCCCTGCACCGTGCTCGTGTCCCGGTGGTCGCCGCAGACGTACAGGCCGTCGAGCAGTCGCACGGGGCGGCGCGGGTCGTGCGGCGCGGGCATCGTGGGCACGGCGCGGGCGTCGTGGTGGACGGCGAGGGTCTCCCAGGCGGCCGTCGACGTGCCGTACAGCGCGGCGAGTTGGGCCCGCAGCTCGTGCTCGCCGGGCGGCGGCCCGAGCACCGTCGACGAGACCAGCGCGCGTCCGGCGGGGGCGCGCGTGGGGTCGACCTGGCTGATGACGGAGGTGTGCGCCACGGGCCCGGCCCGGTCGGCGTCGAGCAGCAGCGCCGGTTCGGTGAGCGGCGGCTCGGGCACCGCGTGGTGCACGACGGTGACCGGGTGGAAGTCCGGCACCCGCAGCCCGGGAAGCAGTTCGGCGGCGGCGACCGCGTCGGTGGCCAACAGCACGCTGCGGCAGGTCAGCCGGCCGTGCTCGGCGGTGGTGACGGAGTTCGCGGCGACGGCGGTCACCCGGACCCCGGTGCGTACGGAGGCGGCCGGCAGGCCCGCCGCGAGCAGCTCGGGCAGGGCGTCCGCGCCGCCCTCGGGCACGGCGAGGCGGCCCCCGCGTACGCGTGCAGGGCGAGATCGGCGCACCGGCTGGACGTCGTCAGGTCCGGGTCGCAGAGCAGCGCCGACAGGAGCGGACGGACGAAACCGTAGAGCGTCCTGGACGGCATGCCGCGGGCCGACAGGGCCTGGCCGATGGGGAGTTCGGGCCGGGTGAGGAGCCGGGCGGGCGGTGTCGCGGCGAGCCGGGCGAGCGCGGCGCCGAGCCGCGCGTGGTCCAGGGGCCGCCGAGCGGGGGCCGGACGCCGCGGGCCGGACGGGGGCGCTCGCCAGGGCGCGTGCGGCACTGAGTGCGCCCCTCGCGCGCCGGGAGGTCGTCGGCTCCCCGGCGCGATGACGGCGGCCCTCGCTGTGCACCAGCACCCCGGGGGCGAACGGGCGCAGCACCAGGCCGTCGAGGCCCGGGGTGTGCCGCAGCTCGGGGTACGAGGTGCAGAGCAGCTGCCCGATCCGGTCGAGCCGGAACCCGTCGACCTTCTCGGTGGACATGCGGCCGCCGATCCCTCCGGCGGCTTCCAGGACCACGGGCCTCAGGCCCGCCCTGGTCAGGTGCCGGGCGGCCGCGAGTCCCGCGACTCCGGCCCCCACGATGACGACGTCCGCGTACACGTGTGCCTCCGGCGGTTGGGTGGCTGACGGCTGAGGGCTCATGCCCCCAACGCGCCCCCGGAATACCTGAGTTCGGGGGGTCGAGCGTAGGTCCGCGGGCGGTGCGGGGGAGTCGCGCGTACGGGCGGCACGGAGGCACGCGGTGCCGGTCCGGTGCGCCCCGGTGCTCGGCGCGCCCCGTTCTCCGGGCCGGGTCAGAGACCGGCGGTGAGCGAGCGCAGGCAGCGGACGGTCAGGTCCGCGGGGAGCCGGGGCCCGAGGTGCCCGTGTCCGTCGGCGCCCACACCTCAAGTGCCACCCGGATCGCGTCCGTCGCGGCGGCCGCGGCCAGCCGGGCCTCCAGCTCGTCCGCGCCGGGCCCGGCGAGCCGGATCACCACCGGCAGCAGCTTCTCCTCGGACTCCTGGTTGACCCGGTACCAGACGGCCCGCAGTGCCGGATCGTGCCGTGCGGCGCGCAGCAGCCCGCGGGTCCGGCGCAGGCCCTCCTGCGCCTCCTCGCCCGGCTCCGACAGGAGGCCACGGCCGCGATCTCCAGCGCCTCCCGCAGCGGCGTGCCCGGGGGCGTCCCGTCGAGCAGTGCGCGCCAGCGGTCGGCGCCGGACGCGAGCAGCGGGCCGACCGCGTCCTGCTTGTTGCGGAAGTACCGGTAGAAGGTGCGCAGCGCGACGCCGGCCCGGCTCGCGATCTCCTCGGCCGTCGTGCCGTCGGGCCCCTTGTCGGCGAAGAGCTCCGCCGCCGCGCGCGCGATGTCGAGCTGCGTCGCGGCCTTGCGGCGCTCGGTCAGGGTCGGTGCGGGGGGCGGCGTGGGCGCGGTGGGCTCGGTCACGTACGGAAGCGTAATCGCGGCGGAACAAAGTGGCACGATAAGCCGTTGTGGCAAAACGTGCCACCTGAGCGTACGGTGTGCACGCGTCCCGCACCCTCACCGCTGCACAGGAGTCGACATGAATCGTTACGAAGGCCGCCGCGCGCTCATCACCGGCGGCGGATCCGGCATCGGCCAGGCCACCGTGCTGCGCCTCCTCGCGGAGGGCGGCCGGGTCGTCGCCGCCGACATCAGCGAGGCCGGCCTCCAGGACACGCTCGCCCGGGCGGGCGCCGACGCGGACCGCCTGAGCACCGTCGTCGTGAACGTCGCCGACGAGACGTCCGTACGCGAGGCCGTCGCCTCCGCCGTGTCGACGCTCGGCGGTCTGGACGTCCTCGTCAACGCCGCCGGCATCCTGCGCTCCGGCCACACCGAGCAGGTCAGCCTCGACGACTTCGAGCAGGTCATCCGGATCAACCTGACCGGCACGTTCCTGATGATCCGCGAGGCGATACCGGCGCTGCTCGACGGGCACGAGCCCGCGGTCGTCAACTTCTCCTCCACCGCGCAGAACTTCGCCCACCCCTACATGGCGGCCTACGCGGCGTCCAAGGGCGGCATCCAGTCCATGACGCACGCCCTCGCGATGGAGTTCAGCAAGCGCGGCCTGCGGTTCACCGCCGTACAGCCCGGGTCGATCTCCTCCGGCATGACCGACGGATCCGGCCGGGCGAAGCAGTCGGTCGGCCCCGGCCTGCCCGCCGACGCGGACATGTCGCTGTTCCAGAAGACGGCGCCGATGCTCCAGGCCGGTACGGGCGACTTCAACTTCGCGGGCCCGGACGCCGTGGCGGCGGTCGTGGCGATGCTGGCCTCGCACGACGGCTACTTCATCACCGGCACGGAGGTCCGGATCGACGGCGGCAGCCACATGTGACGCGCGGCGTCGACGGGGGGAGCGGGGCGAGGGCGCCTAGGACGAGATCAGCGAGCCCGTGTCGACCGGCGTCGTCGCCGACGCGGCCCGCGCCGCGTCCCCGGCGACCTCGTCCGCCGTCAGCACGTACCCCGTCCCCGCGTCCGTCGTGGACCGCGCGAACACCACCCCGTACACCTCGCCGGACGTGGTCAGCAGCGGGCCGCCCGAGTTGCCGGGCAGCACCGTCGAACGGATCGAGTAGATCTCCCGCGTCACGTTCCGCGAGCCGTAGATGTTCTGTCCGCCCGCGCGGATCGTGTCGGCGACCGTCGCCGCCTGGAGGTCGAGACCGCCGTCCTGCGGATAGCCCGCGACGACCGCGGCGTCCCCGCGCGAGGCGCTGTCGTCGAGCCGGAGTGCCGGGGCGTCGAGCCCCGGCACGTCGAGCACCGCCACGTCCTTGTCCGGGTCGAACAGGACCACCTTGGCCGGGTACGCGCGGCCGACCCCGCCCACCCGGACCGTCGGGTCGTCGATGCCCGCCACCACGTGCGCGTTCGTCATCACGTGCTGCGACGCGTACACGAAGCCGCTGCCCTCGCGGCCCTGCGTGCCCGACGCGCCCTCCACCTTGACCGTGCTGCGCAGCGCCGCCCGCCGCGCCGCCCCCGTCACGCTGTCCCCGGACGGCTTCGCCACCTCGGCCGACGGCTCGCTCGCGAACGGGTCGAAGACCTGCGGGAACCCGGCCGACGTGAGCGCCCCGGTGGCCCGCGAGAACCAGGCGGGCGTCGTCGACGGCATCGTGTCCTGCACCGCGCCCAGCACCGTCGAGTTCCGGATCGCCTGGTTCAGCGAGGCCGAGGACGACGCCGCGAGGACGCTGCCCGCGACCCACGCCACGACGAGCACCGCCACCGTGCTCGCCGCCGCGCCGCCGACGCCGTCGGCCACCCGCAGCGGCCCCGGCGCCCGGTCCATCCCGAACCGCACCCGCGCCGCGAGCCGCCCGGCCAGCGCGTGCCCGGCGACGGCGGGCAGCAGCACCGTGAGCACGGCGACGACCGTGGCCGTCGACGTCCCGGGCGTGACCGCGTCCATCAGATACGGCAGCAGCCATACGCCGATGACCGCGCCGCCGACGAAACCGGCCAGCGAGACGCAGCCCGCGAGCAGCCCGCGCCGATAGCCGCTCACCGCGTAGACGAGCGCCAGTACGAGCAGCAGCACGTCGAGTATGTGGAGCTCCATATCGGTAACAAACGACCACGAACCCGGCGCTGGTTCCGCCAGGTGGCCGACATGTGGTCGACCGCACAGCGCGCGGCGGCCCGAGAGTGGAGGACGTGCGTGTCGTACGAGCCGTGCTGTGCTGCGTTCCCGGGGCCCTGGCCCTCGGGCTCCTGACGCTGTGCGCGGTGACCATCGACCACCGGCCGCCGCCCGGCCAGAACCGGGCGGACCGGTCCGCTGTCATGCCCGCCGCAGCCCTGCCGGTCCGGCGCGCGGCCGCCGCGGGGGCGCACTCCGCCGCCGTGCCGCGCATCGTGCCGCGGACGGCGTGGCTGGAGGACGCGGACACCTACCACCGCGACCCGATCCGGTACGCCGACCACGTCGACGCCGTCTTCATCCACCACACCGACTCGCCCAACGGCTACGACTGCGCCGACGTGCCGCGCATCATCCGCTACCTCTACGCGGGACAGGCGGGCGGCAAGGCCTGGGACGACATCGGCTACAACTTCCTCGTCGACCGCTGCGGGACCGTGTACGAGGGCCGCGCGGGCGGCGTCGACCGGGCCGTCGTCGGCGCGCACACGCAGGGGTTCAACCAGAACACGGCCGGGATCGCCGCGATCGGCACGTTCACGGAGGGCACGCCCGTGCCGCGGGCCATGACCGACGCGATCGCCGCCGTCGCCGCGTGGAAGCTGGGGCTGTCGGACACGGATCCGCGGGCCACGGTGCGGCTCGTCTCCAGCAACAACCTGAGCCGGTTCCCCGCCGGGACGTCGGCGGAGTTCCTGGCGGTCTCGGGGCATCGGGACGGGTACGAGACGTTCTGCCCCGGGTTGGCGCTGATGGCGGAACTCCCGGGGATCCGGGACCGGGCGGCGCGCCTACAAGGGCGTCTCTAGCGCTCCCGGGATGACGCTCGTAGTGCTGCGCATCTCAGGGGCCCGGGAACTGCGCGCTCAACCCCCACCGAAGCGGCATACGCGCTCCACACACCCGCACCCGCGATTCCCGCACCCGCGATTCCCACACCCGCGCTCCACGCACCCGCGCTCCACGCACCCGCGATCCCCGCACCCGCGATCCACGAAGCCCGCCGCACGGCGGGAGCGCGTTCACGACGCCGGCTTCAGCGTGCCGCCCCCGGTCAACCGGTACGACTTCCCGTGGAGCCCCGGGCTCGCCCCCGCGTCGTACGTCACCGCATGCCCGTTCCCCACGATCGCCGAGGCGACGTCCGCCCCCGACCCGAGGTCGAGCCCCGCCACCGTCGAGTCCCCGGCCACCGACCACGTCGTCCCCGCGCCCAGGGACAGGGACGCCCCCGAGACGCGGCCGTCGAGCTTCGTCGACCCCGTCAGGTCCAGCGCCGCGGAACCGTCGGAGACGATCACGTCACCGGTCAGCTTCTCGTTGTGCGCCGCGAACGTGACGACCCCGCGGTCGCGGACCCGCAGCAGCGCCCCGTCCTTCGTCCTGACCTCCGCGCCGCCCGACAGCTTCACGTCGGCGACGGACTCCTGGACCGAGAAGACGTCGCCGTCGGCCGCCTGGATCGACCCGTCCTTCATCGTGAACGACGTCTCGCCGTCGCCGCGCAGCACCACGCCCCCGGCCGCCGCCGACGCCCGTACGTCCGTGAGGGACAGCGCGCCGCCGGGTTCCACGGTGAACGCCTCCGAGTTCGCCAGGTCGAAGAGCGTCTGGGTCAGGGACACCTGGCCGGCCGTCTGCACGCCGGGCGAGCCGCAGCCCGCCGACGTCATCGTGCCGCCGGACACCGTCACCCGGCCGCCGCCGGGCCCGACGGCGACGGGCGCCGCCTGCGCGCCGGCCGTGTCGATCTGCACGTAGCGCAGGGCGAGTTCACCCCCGTACGTCGCCATCACGCCGTGCGCGGACGCGCCCTTGGCCTGGATCTCGTTCGCGCTCAGCTCGGCCCGGCTGCCTTGGCCCGACGCGAAGACCGCCGTCGCGCCCTTGCCCTTGGTGTGGAACTTGCCGCCTGACAGCACGAGCCGGCCGCCGTCGCGGGCCAGGAGCGCCGCGTTGAGGCCGTGGCCGCCCGACGCGTCGACGGACGACGTGGCGCCGCTCTTGGTGACCTTCGAGTCGTGCGTCGACAGCTTCCCGGTGCCGGTGACGAGGGCCGCCGACTCGTCCATCGTCGACGCTTTGAAGGACGTACCGCGCGGCGCCGCCACCTCGTCGTCGTCCACGGTGGTCGCCCCCGCCACCGCGGGCGCCGCGTCCGCGCCGTCGTCGGGGACGGGCCCGTCCGTCACGCACCGCGCGCCGCTCGCCGTCGCGGCCGGTGACGCCACCGGCGGCGGCGTCGCGGACCCGTCGTCGTCGGAACAGGCCGACAGCGCGGTCAGCGTGAGCGGCAGCAGCAGGGCGGAAGCGGTGTAGGTGGCACGGCGCTGCCCCGGGCGGCGCGGGGGTCCCAGGTGTTTCATGGGCTCTACGTTCACACTTCACGATCCGGGCGGCACGTCCGGGGCGTCCGGAGCGAACACGAGCAGGGTCAGATCGTCCCGAACCGTCCCGGCGAACCGCACCACATCGCGCCACACCGCGTCCGTGAGCGCCGCCGGATCGGCGCAGTCGAAGCCCGGCAGCCGCTCCGCCAGCGGGTAGAACGCCCCCGCTCCGTCCCGCGCCTCCGTCACCCCGTCCGTCAGGGCGAGGATCCGGTCGCCGGGGCGCAGCGACAGCGTCATCGGCTCGCGCGGAGCGAGCCCCGCGATACCGAGACCGAGCGGCGCGCCCGCCGGTACGGACAGCTCGCGCACCGCGTCACCGCGCAGCAGCAGCGGATGCGGATGGCCGCACGACAGGGCCCGTACGACGGGGCGGTCGTCGGGGAACTCCAGGAACAGCGCCGTCGCGAACAGCTCCGCGTGCTCGTCCTGCGCCGCGTCCACCACGAGCCGCCGGTCGAGCCGCTCCGCGACGCCCTCCAGGTCCGCCTGGTCGAGGACCGCCTCCCGGAACGCGCCGAGCAGCCCCGCCACCGTGCCCACCGCCGACAGACCGTGCCCCTGTACGTCACCGACGACGGCGCGCACCCCGTGCGGCCCGCGCCGCACGTCGAAGAAGTCACCGCCGACCAGCGTCCCGCGCTGCGCCGCCCGGTACAGACCCGCGCAGCGCACCGTCCCCACCCGCTCCGGCAGCGGCGGAAGCACCGCGAACTGGGCGGCCTCCGCGACCGTACGCACCGAGACCAGCTGTTCGTCGCGCCGGCTGCGCACCCAGGCGATCAGGATGCTGAGCACCGCCACGAACGCCACCGTCAGGACATCGCTGTTGCCCGGCCGCCCGAACCCCGCCGGCAGCGCGAGCAGCAGCACCACGACGCCGCCGAGCAGCGCGGTGGCAGCCGGGCCGTAGGTGAGGGCGGCGAGCGGCGGGATCGCGGCGAGCAGGAACCCCAGATCGATCCGGTCCGCGGTGGCGACCTGGAGCGCGCTGATGCCGACGAGCAGCACGATCGGCAGCGCGCGCACCCAGCGCGGCGGCGGCGCCCCGCGCAGCCAGGCACGCTCGTCCCCGTCACGGCGGCGCGCCACGGGCCAGGTCATGTCCTTCACCCTGCTACGAGTCGCCCGGACCCGCACGCGGTGACCGCGCCGCTACAGCGTCCGCCCCATCAGGACGTCGTCCACGTACGCCCCGTCCAGCAGGAACTCCTCGGGCAGCACACCCTCGACGACGAAGCCCTCGGCCTCGTACAGCTTGCGGGCCGGGGTGTTGTGTCCGAGGACCCGCAGGGTGATCCGGCGCGCGCCCACGCTGCGCGCCCGGCCGATCGCCGCCCGCACCAGGAGGCGGCCGACACCCCTGCCGCGCGCCGCGTCGGCGACGGCGAGACCCTGAATCTGGCGGACGTGCGCGTTCGCCACCAGCGAGGTGGGGTAACCGATCCGTACGTAGCCCACGATCCGGCCGTCCAGCTCGGCGACGAGATGGTCGCGCGGTCCGAATCGCTCGGTGAAGAAGCCGGGGTAAGGGGGCTGCTCCGGGCCCTTGACCGCGTGCAGGTGCGACCAGGTGTCCCGGTCCAGGCGGGCGAGGGCTTCGTCGTCGTCCGCCACGGCGAAACGTATGTGAGGCTGCGCGTCTGACATGCGGGTCACTGTACGACCGGCAGGATGGGGCCATGACACGTATTGCGGTGGCGGGTGCTTCCGGGCTCATCGGTTCGGCGCTCGTCCGTTCCCTGACAGCCGACGGACACGAGGTGCTGCGGCTGGTGCGGCGCCCGGCGCGGGCCGCGGACGAGATCCGCTGGGACCCCAAGGCCGGGCTCGTCGACACGTCCCGGCTCAGCGGTTGCGAGGCCGTCGTCAACCTCGCGGGCGCGGGCGTCGGCGACCGCCGCTGGACCGAGACGTACAAGCAGGAGATCCGCGACAGCCGCGTCCTCGGCACGACGACCCTCGCGGAGGCGGCAGCCGCCCTCGACACCCCGCCCCGCGTCCTCCTCAACGGCAGCGCCGTCGGCTACTACGGCGACACCGGCAGCCGCGCCGTCGACGAGTCCGCCCCCGCGGGCGACGGCTTCCTGCCCTCCCTCTGCGTCGAGTGGGAGGCGGCCACGGCCCCCGCCCACCAGGCCGGTATCCGTACGGTGTTCGCCCGCACCGGCCTCGTGGTGGCCCGGGGCGGCGGGGCCTGGGGCAAGCTCTTCCCGCTCTTCAAGGCGGGCCTCGGCGGGCGCATGGGCGACGGCCGCCAGTACTGGTCGTACATCGCGCTGCACGACCACATCGCGGCGCTGCGGCACCTCCTGGAGACCGAGACCCTGTCCGGACCGGTCAACCTGACGGCCCCGCACCCGGCGACGAACCGCGAGGTCACGGCGGCGATGGGGCGCGTCCTGCACCGCCCCACCCTGTTCACCGTGCCCGCGCCGGCGCTCCGCGTGGTGCTCGGCGAGATGGCGGGCGACGTCCTCGGCTCCACCCGCGCCCTGCCGACCCGTCTCCTGGAGTCGGGCTTCGAGTTCGCGTTCCCCGCGGTCGAGCAGGCGATCGGCGCGGCCTGATCCGAGCGCGCCGGGGCCGGGAGGCGCGGAGGTCAGCCGCCGAACCGTTCCGTCAGACGGGGGTACAGGCGGGCCAGGACCTCGGCGTTCTCGAAGTCGATCGGCGTACCCTCCGGCTCCGCCGAGGCCGGGGGGATGCCCAGGTCGGCCGCGACCGCCCCGGTCAGCTCCTCGTACGCCTCGTCCGCCGCGTACCCGAGCTCCTCACCGTCCCCGTCGACCTCGTCGTCGAAGTCGTCGAGCAGCTCCGCCAGCGAGTCCGGATCGTGCAGCGCCCCCTCGAACACCTCCCGCCCCTGTCCGATCAGCCAGCACCGGAAGAAGTCGAAGGCGTCGTCGCTGGCCCCGCCGAGCAGCACCCACGCCGCGCCCCACAGATCCCACCGGTACGCCCGGTTGTAGCGGGACTCGAAGTGCCGGGCGAAGTCGAGCACCGCGTCGGGATCCGCCTGGAGCAGTCTGTCGACGAGCAGCTCGGCGTGGTCCTCGGGGTCGCCGTCGGCGCCCTCGCGAGTGGTGTCCACGATCTCCCAGAACTCGGTCTCGTCCATCACGGGACAAGCATCGGCCCTGGACCCAGGGGGCGCACGCCGAGCGTTCGAGCTGTCCCACTTCGTTACGCATGCACATGCCCAGGGCACCCCTCCTCCGGCACGCGCCCGCGCCCCGTGCTCACCCGTACCACCCGCTCATCCGGTGGGCCGCCCGCGCGAACCGCTCCCGCAGCTCCGCGGGTTCCACCACCTCCGCCTCCGGGCCCAGCCCCATGAGCTGGGTGTACGCGACGTCGTACGACTCGACCGGCAGCGTCACGGTCACCCGCCCCTCGGCGTCCGCCGCCCCCGCCGCCGCCACGGCCTCCCGCGCGGACGCGGGATCGGCGACGTACGGCAGCTGTCGTAGGCCCGCCGCCGTCAGCCGTACGACGACGTCGGCCCGCAGGATCGCCCGCGCGAACTCCTCCGCCCGCTCCTCCCAGAACCCGGGCAGGTCGAACTCCTCGTCCCGCACGAAGCGCTCGTCCCCGACCGCGACCGACACGAACCGCTCGATCCGGTACACCCGGAAGCCGCCGGAGGAGCCGGTGGGACCTGCGGGGCCGGTGGAGTCCGAGGGGTCAGGGGAGTCGGGGGCGTCCTCGCGTACCCGGGCCGCCAAGTACCAGACCCCGGCCTTCAGCACGAGCCCGTACGGCTCCAGCTCCCGCTCCACCTCCGTGTCCTGACGGCGGTAGGCGACCCGGACCACCCGGTCGTCCCACACCGCCTCCGCGAGCGCGGGCAGCAACTCGGGCGTCTGCGGCTCCTGGAACCAGCCGGGCGCGTCCAGATGGAACCGCTGCGCCGCCGTCCGCGACGCGTCCCGCAGCGACGGCAGCAGCGCCGCCGACACCTTCAGCCGGGCCGCCGACGCCGCGTCCTCCAGGCCCATCTCGCGCAGCGCCCCCGGCACCCCCGACAGGAACAGCGCCTCCGCCTCACCGCGCGCCAGCCCCGTCAGGCGGGTCCGGTAGCCGCCGATCAGCCGGTACCCGCCGGCCCGCCCCCGGTCCGCGTAGACCGGCACGCCCGCCTCGGACAGGGCCTGCGCGTCCCGCGTCACCGTGCGCTCGGACACCTCCAGCTCGCGCGCCAGCTCCGCGGCGGTCATCGACGGCCGGTTCTGGAGCAGGAGCACCATCTTGATCAGGCGGGCAGCACGCATACGGCCATCATGAACCGCCCCACCGACAACAGCGGCGGGCCACTCAGCCCGTGAAGCGCATGACCGAGAACGCCGCGCCCTGCGGATCGGTGAGGATCGAGAACCGGCCCGCCTCGATCGACGATGGCTCGACGAGGACCTGCCCGCCGAGCTCCCGGCAGCGCGCGGCCGTGGCGTCGGGGTCGTCGACGGCGATGTAGAGGTTCCAGTACGAGGGGACCTCGGGCGGGAAGTCACCGGTCGACATGTCGATCATCCCGCCGAACGGCTCGTCGGCCACGGTCCACTCCGTGTACGTACCGCCCTCGCCGAAGGGCCGCCGGTTCGTGCCCCAGCCGAGGACCGACTGGTAGAAGTCGACCGCACCGGGGCCGTCCCGGGTGAGCAGCTCGAACCAGCAGAAGCTGCCCGGCACGTCCACGGCCTCGAACCCGGAGTGCTTCAGCGGCTCCCACAGCCCGAACGCGGCGCCCGCCGGATCCTGGCAGAGCGCCATCCTGCCCTGCTCCATGACCGGCATCGGGCCGGTGACGACCCGTCCGTCGTTCCCGTGCACGCGCGCGGTGACCGCGTCGACCCCGCTGGACTGGAAGTAGGGCAGCCACGCCGGGGGCTGGTGCGGGCTCATCGCCGGTCCGACCCCGGCGACCTGCGGACCGTCCGCCACGTCGAGCGTGAACATGGCGTACCCGCCGGCCGCCGGATCGTCGATCTGCCGCGCACGCCAGCCGAACAGCGCCCCGTAGAAGCGCCGGGCCGCGTCCGGGTCGGTCGTCGACAGTTCGGCCCAGCAGGGGGCGGAGGGAGTCTTGGAGATCTTCATGGACGTACGCCTTCCGGCACGACGACAGTGCTCCCGCAGCGAACCCGTCCATTCATGCACGCGTGCCCCGCCCCGGCAATCGGGACGGGGCACATCTACGTCAGATGCGTCCGGCGTCAGACGCACTGACGCCGGACGCGTCGGCGTCGGGTGCTACAGGCCGTAGCGCTCGCGCGCCTCCTTCACGGCCGTCGCCTTGACCTCGCCGCGCCGGGCGAGCTGGGCGAGGGCCGCGACGACGATCGACTCGGCGTCGACGCCGAAGTGACGACGGGCGTCCTCACGGGTGTCGGAGAGACCGAAGCCGTCCGCGCCGAGCGAGGTGTAGTCCTGCTCGACCCACTGCGCGATCTGGTCCGGGACCTGGCGCATGTAGTCGGAGACGGCCAGCACCGGGCCCTGCGCTCCGGCGAGCGCCTGACGGACGTACGGGGTCCGCTCCTCGCCCTTCAGCAGCGCCTCGTCGGCCTCCAGGGCGTCACGGCGCAGCTCGGTCCAGGAGGTCGCCGACCAGACGTCGGCGGCGACGCCCCACTCCTCGGCGAGCAGCCGCTGCGCCTTGAGGGTCCAGTGGATGGCCGTACCGGAACCGATGAGGTTGATGCGCGGGGCGTTCGCGGCCGCCACGTTCACACCCGCGGTCTCCGCCGTGTTGAAGCGGTAGAGGCCCTTGATGATGGCCTCGTCGATACCCTCGACGCCCGGCTTGGCCGGCTGCGGCATCGGCTCGTTGTAGACCGTCAGGTAGTAGAAGACGTCCTGGTCCTCGCCCGGCTTGGCCTCGCCGTACATGCGGCGCAGACCTTCCTTCATGATCGTGGCGATCTCGTAGGCGAAGGCAGGGTCGTAGGTCAGCGCCGCCGGGTTGGTCGCCGCGATCATCGGCGAGTGACCGTCCGCGTGCTGGAGGCCCTCACCCGTCAGCGTCGTACGACCGGCGGTGGCGCCGATGACGAAGCCGCGGCCCATCTGGTCGGCGAGCTGCCAGAACTGGTCGCCCGTGCGCTGCCAGCCGAACATCGAGTAGAAGATGTACAGCGGGATCATCTGCTCGCCGTGCGTCGAGTACGACGTGGCGGCGGCGATGAAGTCGGCGAGCGCGCCGGCCTCGTTGATCCCCTCGTTGAGGATCTGGCCGGACTGCGACTCCTTGTAGTACATGAGCTGGTCACGGTCGACCGGGTCGTACGTCTGCCCCTTGGGCGAGTACAGGCCGAGCGACGGGAACAGCGACTCCATGCCGAAGGTGCGCGCCTCGTCGGGGATGATCGGCACCCAGCGCTTGCCGGACGTCTTGTCCCGTACGAGGTCCTTCAGAAGCCGTACGAGCGCCATCGTCGAGGCGACGGACTGGGAGCCGGAGCCCTTGTCGAACGAGGCGAACGCCTTGTCGGCGGGCGCGGGCAGCGGCGCGAGCGGCTGCGTGCGACGGGCCGGGGCCGGACCGCCGAGGGCGGCACGACGCTCGGCCAGGTAGCGCAGCTCCGGGGAGCCCTCGGCGGGACGCGCGTACGGCACGACACCGTCCTCGAAGCGGCTGTCCGCGATCGGCAGGTCAAGGAGGTCACGCATGTCCTTGAACTCGTCGATCGTCAGCTTCTTCATCTGGTGGTTGGCGTTCTTGGACTCGAAGCCCTTGCCCAGCGTGAAGCCCTTGACGGTCTGCGTGAGGATGACCGTCGGCGCGCCCTTGTGCTCGACGGCCGCCTTGTACGCCGCGTACACCTTGCGGGGCTCGTGGCCGCCGCGCGAGACGTGGAAGCACTCGGAGATCTTGTCGTCGGACAGCACCTTCGCGAGCTCGATCAGCGCCGGGCTCGTCCCGAAGAAGTTCTCGCGGATGTAGGCGACGTCGCGCGTCTGGTACGTCTGGAACTGGGCGTCCGGGACCTCACGGAGCCGCTCCAGGAGCGCACCGGTGGTGTCGAGCTGGAACAGCTCGTCCCACGCGTTGCCCCACATCGACTTGATGACGTTCCAGCCGGAGCCGCGGAACTGCGCTTCCAGCTCCTGCACGACGCGGAAGTTCGGACGGACCGGACCGTCCAGGCGCTGCAGGTTGCAGTTGATGACGAAGGTCAGGTTGTCGAGACCCTCGCGGGCCGCGAGGGTGAGCGCCGAGGTCGACTCGGGCTCGTCCATCTCGCCGTCGCCGAGGAAGGCCCAGACGTGGGAGTTGGAGGTGTCCTTGATGTTCCGCGCGGTCAGGTAGCGGTTGAACCGCGCCTGGTAGATCGCGGACAGCGGGCCGAGGCCCATGGACACGGTCGGGAACTCCCACAGCCAGGGAAGGCGGCGCGGGTGCGGGTACGACGGCAGACCGTTGCCCCCGGCCTCGCGGCGGAAGTTGTCCAGCTGCGCCTCGGAGAGGCGGCCGTCGAGGAAGGCGCGGGCGTAGATGCCGGGCGATGCGTGGCCCTGGATGTACAGCTGGTCGCCGGAGCCGTCGCCCTCCTTCCCGCGGAAGAAGTGGTTGAAGCCGGTCTCGTACAGCCAGGCGGCGGAGGCGAAGGTGGCGATGTGGCCGCCGACGCCGTACTTGCTGCCGCGGGTCACCATCGCGGCCGCGTTCCACCGGTTGTACGCGGTGATCTTGGCTTCCATCTCCTCGTCACCGGGGAAGTCCGGCTCCGCGGAGGTGGGGATGGAGTTGACGTACTCGGTCGACAGGAGCTTGGGCAGCGGCAGGCCGCCGGCCTCGCCGCGCTCCAGCGTGCGCCGCATCAGCTGCGCGGCACGGTGCGGCCCGGCCGCCTGGGTAACGGCGTCCAGGGAGGCCTGCCATTCGGCGGTCTCCTCGGGGTCGCGGTCCGGGAGCTGGTCGAGCTCGCTCGGCTGGATGCGCATGGGGTCGGTCATAGTCGCCGCACGCCTTCCTGAGTCGAAGGGGGTGGGGTTGGGGGTGCCCTTGGTCTTTGGCAGGACAGGGCGTGGTCCCGGTAGGGACCCGTCGGCGACTGTAACTCCCTGATCGATGATCGATCAAAGGGTTGAGCCCCAAAAACTCTTCAGATCGAGAAAGTCGGCACAAGGTGCCACCGATAGGGGCACGGAGTGCCCCTCCGGGGGCGCGGGGCCGTGTCTGATATGCGGCACCGCCGCGGGGCGCGAGTGCCACGCACGGTCCACACCCTGCGACGTACGGTCACACGGTGGACGAGACGCAGATCACGCGCGGGGGGCACACCCCAGGACGTGCGCCTTCACCAGCGCCGCGATATCAGGATCCCGGCGCTGAAAAGCCGCGACGAGGTCCGCGTGCTCCTCCGCGTACGACTGCTGCACGGTCCCCAGCCACCGGATGGACAGCGCGGTGAAGACCTCGATGCCGAGCCCCTCCCAGGTGTGCAGCAGCACCGAGTTCCCGGCCGCCCGCACCATCTCCCGGTGGAAGCCCACGGTGTGCCGCACCTGCGCGGTCCCGTCGGCCTCCCGGTCCGCCACGTACAGCGCGGCGACGTGCGGCTCCAGGGCGGAGCAGTCCCCGGCGAGCCGCTCGGCGGCCAGCTCGGCGGCGATGGCCTCCAGGCCGGCGCGCACCGGATAGCTCTCCTCCAGGTCCGCCGCCGACAGGTTCCGTACGCGCACGCCCTTGTTCGGCGCGGACTCGATGAGCCGCAGCGACTCCAGCTCCCGCAGCGCCTCCCGTACGGGCGTCTGCGACACCTCGAGCTCGGTGGCGATCCGGCGCTCCACGATCCGCTCGCCCGGCTTCCAGCGGCCGCTGACGATGCCCTCCACGATGTGCTCGCGGATCTGTTCGCGCAGCGAGTGGATGACGGGCGCGGTCATGGAGGCTCCTCGGCAGGTGCGGACCCGGCGGGTCGGCGGGACCCTTAGACAATAAGGCCGTGGCCCAGGACAGAAGGGGCACGGCCGCGCCCGCCACGGGTGATGCCCGTTACAGAGCTGTGCCCGCCCGAGCGCGCCGTCATTCCGGCGGCCGCGTTCCCGTGGACCGGCACCTACGACGACGCCCCGCCCGGAAAGCTCCGGGCGGGGCGTCGTCGTAGGTGCTGCGACCGCTACAGACCGAGCTCGGCGGCGAACTCGCCGGCCTCGAGGATCTGCTTGACCGTCGTCAGGTAGCGGGCGGCGTCCGCGCCGTCCACCAGACGGTGGTCGTAGGAGAGCGTCACGTACGTCATGTCACGGATGGCGATCGTGTCACCGAGCTCCGGGTCGGAGACGACGACCGGGCGCTTGACCGTGGCGCCGATGCCCAGGATGGCGACCTGGTTCGGCGGGACGATGACCGTGTCGAAGAGCGCGCCGCGCGACCCCGTGTTGGAGATCGTGAAGGTGGCGCCCGACAGGTCGTCCGGGGCGATCTTGTTCGTGCGGACCTTGTTGGCCAGCTCCGCGGTCTTCTTGGAGATGCCCGCGATGTTCAGGTCACCCGCGCCCTTGATGACCGGGGTCATCAGGCCCTTCTCCGAGTCGACGGCGATGCCGACGTTCTCGGAGTCGAAGTAGGTGATCGTGCCCTCGTCGTAGTTCAGGCGGGCGTTGATGACCGGGTGGGCCTTCAGCGCCTGGACGGCGGCCTTGACGAAGAACGGCATCGGGGAGAGCTTGACGCCCTCGCGGGCGGCGAAGCCGTCCTTGGCCTTGGCGCGCAGCTTCATCAGCTTGGTGATGTCGACCTCGATGACCGAGGACAGCTGGGCCTGCTCCTGGAGCGCCTTGTGCATGTTGTCCGCGATGGCCTTGCGGATGCGCGGCAGCTTGACCGTCTGACCGCGGAGGGGAGAGGCCTCCAGGGTCGGGGCGGCCTTCGCGGCGGCCGGAGCGGCGGCGGCCGGAGCCTGCGCCTTGGCGGCCTCGGCGGCGGCGATGACGTCCTGCTTGCGGATACGACCGCCGACGCCGGTGCCCTTCACGGTGGACAGGCTCACGCCCTGCTCGGCGGCGAGCTTGCGCACCAGCGGGGTCACGTAGGCGCCGTCGTCCGCCGGGGTGGCGGCCGGGGCGGGCGCGGCCGGAGCCGGGGTGACCGGCGCGGGGGCCGGAGCCGGAGCCGGGGCCGGAGCGGCGGGCGCGGCCGGGGCGGCCGGAGCGGCGGCCGGGGCAGCGGGGGCGGCCGGAGCCGGAGCCGGAGCGGCGGGGGCGGCCGGAGCGGCCGGGGCGGCGGGCGCGGGGGCGGCCGGAGCGGCACCGGGAGCACCGATGACGGCGAGCTTGGCGCCGACCTCGGCGGTCTCGTCCTCGGCGACGGTGATCTCCAGGAGAACACCGGCGACGGGCGACGGGATCTCGGTGTCGACCTTGTCCGTGGAGACCTCGAGCAGCGGCTCGTCCTCCGCGACCTCCTCGCCGACCTCCTTCAGCCAGCGGGTGACGGTGCCCTCGGTGACCGACTCGCCCAGCGCGGGCAGCACGACATCGGTACCGGAGGCGCCACCGGCCGGGGCGGCGGGGGCGGCGGGGGCCTCGGGGGCCGGGGCCGGAGCGGCCTCGGCGGCCGGGGCGGCCGGGGCCGGAGCCTCGGCGGCGGCGGGCGCCGGGGCGGGCGCCGGGGCACCGGAACCGTCGTCGATGACGGCCAGTTCGGCGCCGACCTCGACGGTCTCGTCCTCGGCGACCTTGATGGAGGCCAGGATGCCGGCGGCGGGCGAGGGGATCTCGGTGTCGACCTTGTCGGTCGAGACCTCGAGCAGCGGCTCGTCGACCTCGACGCGCTCTCCCTCGGCCTTCAGCCAGCGGGTGACAGTGCCCTCGGTGACGCTCTCACCGAGCGCCGGAAGGGATACGGAAACCGCCATGGTTTCTGTTGCTCCTTAGCGATGCGCAACTACGGGTGCCGCAGTGCGGAAGTCTGTGGTCGGTCGGTCGTCGCGTCCACGCGCGACGGACACGGGGCTCAGTCGTGCGAGTGCAGCGGCTTGCCCGCGAGGGCCAGGTGGGCCTCGCCCATGGCCTCGTTCTGCGTCGGGTGGGCGTGGATGAGCTGGGCCACCTCGGCCGGCAGCGCTTCCCAGTTGTAGATCAGCTGGGCCTCGCCGACCTGCTCACCCATGCGATCGCCGACCATGTGGACGCCGACCACGGCACCGTCCTTGACCTGGACGAGCTTGATCTCGCCCGCGGTCTTCAGGATCTTGGACTTGCCGTTGCCCGCCAGGTTGTACTTCAGAGCGACGACCTTGTCCGCACCGTAGATCTCCTTGGCCTTGGCCTCGGTGATGCCCACGGAGGCGACCTCGGGGTGGCAGTACGTCACCTTCGGCACGCCGTCGTAGTCGATCGGGACGGTCTTGAGACCGGCCAGACGCTCCGCCACCAGGATGCCCTCGGCGAAGCCGACGTGCGCGAGCTGGAGCGTCGGGACCAGGTCACCGACGGCCGAGATCGTCGGCACGTTGGTCTGCATGTACTCGTCGACGAGGACGTAGCCGCGGTCCATCGCGACGCCCTGCTCCTCGTAGCCGAGACCGGCCGAGACGGGGCCGCGGCCGATCGCGACGAGGAGGACCTCGGCGTCGAACGTCTTGCCGTCGGCCAGCGTCACACGGACGCCGTCCTGCGTGTACTCGGCCTTCTCGAAGAACGTGCCGAGGTTGAACTTGATGCCGCGCTTGCGGAACGCGCGCTCAAGAAGCTTGGAGCTGTTCTCGTCCTCGACCGGGACGAGGTGCTTGAGGCCCTCGATGACCGTGACGTCGGTGCCGAAGGACTTCCACGCCGAGGCGAACTCGACGCCGATGACGCCGCCGCCCAGGATGATCGCGGACTGCGGGACGCGGTCCAGCTTCAGCGCGTGGTCCGAGGAGATGATGCGGTTGCCGTCGATCTCCAGGCCCGGCAGCGACTTCGGCACGGAGCCGGTCGCGAGGAGCACGTGGCGGCCCTGGACGCGCTGGCCGTTCACGTCGACGGACGTCGGGGAGGACAGCCGGCCCTCACCCTCGATGTACGTCACCTTGCGGGAGGCGATCAGCCCCTGGAGGCCCTTGTACAGGCCGGAGATGACGTCGTCCTTGTACTTGTGGACGGCCGCGATGTCGATGCCCTCGAAGGTGGCCTTGACACCGAACTGCTCGCTCTCGCGCGCCTGGTCGGCGATCTCGCCCGCGTGCAGCAGGGCCTTCGTCGGAATGCATCCGTTGTGCAGGCAGGTACCGCCGACCTTGCCCTTCTCGATCAGGGCGACGTCGAGACCCAGCTGCGAGGCACGCAGGGCCGCGGCGTAACCGCCACTGCCACCGCCGAGGATCACTAGGTCGAAAACGGTGCTGGCGTCGTTCGCCACGTCACGTCCTCCATGCATGTGCGCCGTACGCCGGTCACCAGTGACCGGGCGGCGGCTGGTGTATCGGCCGCTCGTTCTTCGGCCCTCGGGTGGGGCCCTGTCCTGCCGCCCCCCATCCTCGCACTTGTCGAAGGCATGCGGGACGTCGGGCTCTGGGGTGAGACGGCGGTTACACCGGAAACACCCGTGACAGAAGTGGTGGAACCTACGAATTTCGTCGAAAGCGAACAGCCCCGGGTGCCGTGCACCCGGGGCTGTTCAGCGCTTTCGCGGCGCGGGCAGGCGTCAGCCGAGGTCGCCCGCCGCCGTCAGCTCCGCGAGACGGAGCAGGGTGCGCACGGCGGTACCGGTGCCGCCCTTGGGCGTGTAGCCGAACGGGGCGCCCTCGTTGAAGGCCGGTCCGGCGATGTCGAGGTGGGCCCACGTGATGCCCTCGCCGACGAACTCCTTCAGGAACAGACCGGCGACCAGGCCGCCGCCCATCCGCTCACCCATGTTGGCGATGTCGGCGGTGGCCGAGTCCATGCCCTTGCGCAGGTCGGCCGGGAGCGGCATCGGCCACGCCGGCTCGCCGACCTCTTCGGCGGCCTCGTGGACCGACGTGCGGAACGCGTCGTCGTTGGCCATGACACCGAACGTGCGGTTGCCGAGCGCCAGCATCATCGCGCCGGTCAGCGTGGCGACGTCGACGATCGCGTCCGGGTTGTCCTCCGAGGCCTTGGCGATCGCGTCGGCCAGGACCAGACGGCCCTCGGCGTCCGTGTTCAGGACCTCGACGGTCTTGCCGCTGTACATGCGCAGCACGTCGCCGGGGCGCGTGGCGGAGCCCGACGGCATGTTCTCGGCGAGCGCCAGCCAGCCGGTGACGTTCACCTCCAGGCCCAGACGCGCGGCGGCGACGACGGCGGCGAACACCGCGGCGGCGCCCGCCATGTCGCACTTCATCGTCTCGTTGTGACCGGCCGGCTTCAGCGAGATGCCGCCCGAGTCGTACGTGATGCCCTTGCCGACGAAGGCGAGGTGCTTCTTGGCCTTGGAGCTCGTGTACGAGAGCTTGACCAGGCGCGGCGGGGCGTCCGAACCGGCGCCGACGCCGAGGATGCCGCCGTAGCCGCCCTTGGTCAGGGCCTTCTCGTCGAGGACCTGCACCTTGATGCCGTGCTCCTTGGCCGCGGCCGTGGCGACGGCGGCGAAGGCCTCGGGGTTCAGGTCGTTCGGCGGGGTGTTGACCAGGTCACGGGCGCGGTTGAGCTCCTCGGCCACCGCGACGGCACGCGCGATCTCGGCCTTGTACGCCTTGTCGCGGGGCTTGCCGCCGAGCAGGGCGACCTCGGCGAGCGGGGCCTTGCCCTTCTTGGCGTCGGCGTCCTTGGCCGCCATCTCCTTGTACGCGTCGAAGGAGTACGCGCCGAGCAGCGCGCCCTCCGCGACGGCGCCGGCGTCCTCGGCGTCGGTGATCGGCAGCGCGAACGCGGCCTTCTTCGACCCGGCGAGCGCGCGGGCGGCGACACCGGCGGCGCGGCGCAGCGCCTCGGTGCCGAACACCTCGTCGTCCTCGGGCTCCGCACCGAGGCCGACCGCCAGCACCAGCGGCGCCTTGAAGCCGGAGGGCGCGGGAAGCTTGGTCACCTCGCCCTCGCCGCCACTGGCGCCGAGGGTCTCCAGGACGGAGGCGAGCTTTCCGTCGTACGCCTTGTCCACGGCCTCGGCGCCGGGGGCGACGACCGGGCCCTTGGCGCCGTTGGCGACACCGACGACGATGGCGTCGGCGCGGAGGCCGGACGCTGCGGCGGTGCTGAGAGTCAGAGCAGTCACGGTGGTGAGGTCCCTCTTTCATCGGTGGGGCTGGCTTCGTTGCCTGGGCCGTGGGGTGGGCGGCCCGCCGTGGGCGAGCCTACGCCGCTGTCTCCTCCGGTGCCCCGGGAGGCGGCCCTAGAAGGCCAGAGCCACCAGCGAAGCGGTGGCCGCGACCTCCGCGACCGCGCCGAACACGTCCCCCGTCACCCCGCCGAACCGGGCCACGCAGCGCCGCAGCAGCACCTCGGCCGCGCCGCACCCCAGGACGACGGCGAGCGCGCCCGGCAGCGAGAACGCCGCGGTCACCGCGACCACCACCAGGCCCGCGATCACCGCAGCCCGCACCGACACCGTCCCGGCGACGGCCGCGCCGAGGCCCTCCGGGCGGGCCGCGGGGACGCCGGTGCGGGACGCGAAGGTCAGGGCGAGGCGGGCCGTCACCGCGGACACGGCCGCCGCGAGGGCGCCCCGGTGCCACGACTCGGCGTACAGCTGCGCCAGGACCGCGACCTGCGCGAGCAGCGAGAGGACCAGGACGACGACGCCGAAGGGGCCGATGTCGGACTGCTTCATGATGCGCAGCGCGTCCTCGGCGGGCTTGCCGCTGCCGAGCCCGTCCGCGACGTCCGCGAGGCCGTCCAGGTGCAGGCCCCGGGTGAGCGCGGCCGGTACGGCGACCGAGGCGACGGCCGCGAGCGGCGGGCCCGCGCCGAGCAGCGTCAGCCCCCGCCGAGCGCCGCCGCGCAGAGGCCGACGACCAGGCCGGCCAGCGGCGCGGCCAGCATCCCGACCCGGGCGGCGTCCCGGTCCCAGCGGGTGACGGTGACGGGCAGGACGGTGAGGGTGCCGAAGGCGAAACGTATGCCGTCGGGCAGGGAGGCGGGGGAGTTCGTAGCGGGCACCGGGGGAGGCTACCTGGACGCGCGGAGCCGCTGCCCCGGCCGCAGGATGGGGCCATGGGCGACTGGTGGTACCGGAACATCACGGAACCCGGGAAGCTGCCCGTGCTCCTGGCGCTGCTCTCGTTCATCGCCACGTTCCTGCTGACCCGCACCGTCACCCGGCTGATCCGCGCGGGCCGCGGCCCGTTCCGGAACATCGCGCCCGGCGGCATGCACATCCATCACGTCGTGCCCGGCATCGTCCTGATGGTCGTCGGCGGGTTCGGGTCGGTCGGCAGCGGACGGCACGGGATCACCGCGTGCGTGTGCGCGGTCCTCTTCGGGGTCGGGGCGGGCCTGGTGCTCGACGAGTTCGCGCTGGTCCTGCACCTCGACGACGTGTACTGGAGCGAGCAGGGCCGGCAGAGCGTCGAGGTCGTGGTGCTGGCTGCGGCCCTGGGCTCCCTGGTGGTGTGCGGCTTCTCGCCGCTCGGCGTGAACGACATGACGCAGGACGAGCAGCACGACCGGGGCGTGCTCATCGCGACGCTGGTCCTGAACTTCTCCCTCGTCGTCCTGACGCTGCTCAAGGGCAAGCCGCGGCTGGCGATCGTCGGCGTCCTGGTGCCGTTCGCGGCGTGGTGGGGCGCGGTCCGGCTCGCCCGCCCCGGCTCCTCCTGGGCCCGGCGCTGCTACCGGCGCCGCCCGCGCGCCCGTGCCCGCGCCGCCCTGCGGGCCTACCGGCACGACCGCCGCTGGCACCGGGTCAGCCGGCGCTTCCAGGACCTGATCGGCGGCTTCCGCGAACCGCCGGCTCCGCGGCGCACACGATGAGCACCGCGGCGATCGCGGCCAGGTGCTCCTTGCCCGCGAGGTTCGGTTTGACGACGCACTCGACGGCCATCACCACGACGACGAGCGCGCCGGTCCACCACGCCCGGTAGCGCCAGCACACGTACACGGCGAGCCCGACGACCGCCGCCGACGGGCCGGTGTCCACGACCTGCGCGTCCGACCCCGGCAGCCATCCGGCGGCGATCGCGACCCGCGCGTACAGGGTTCCGGCGAGCGTCGCCACGTAGGCGATGACCAGCGTGCGCCACCGGCCCAGACAGATCTCCGCGACCCCGAACACCAGCAGGATCTGGGCGAGGGCGCCCCACACCGGCAGGTCGAGCGCCGGGACGAACAGGGACAGTGGCGTGCGCAGCAGCGCGAGCCACAGCGGGTCGGCGGCCCGCACCGCGCCCAGGTCCTGCACGACCCGGTAGCCCCAGGTCTGGTTCTGCGCGTACTGGAGGGCCGCCGTCAGGCACACCGCGGTCAGCGTCATCGTGATCGCCCGCCACCGCCGCGCGACGAACCCGTCCCGCACGGCGCTCAGCAGCGGGCCCCACTCCCGCCGCGGCCACGTCATCGGCATGGTCAGCGGTGCTCCAGGCGGCTGCGGCGCAGCCACTTGGGCAGTCCGGGCACTTCGAGGAAGCCTTCGGCGCGCGCCGACGCGATGCCGATGCGCGGCAGGTCCGCGCTCTTCTCGAAGAGCAGGAAGCGGGGTTCCCAGATGGGCCGGTACTTGGCGTTGGCCCGGTACAGCGATTCGATCTGCCACCACCGTGAGAAGAAGCTGAGCAGCGAGCGCCACAGGCGCAGCACCGGACCCGCGCCGAGCCGCGAGCCACGTTCGAAGACGGAGCGGAACATCGCGAAGTTCAGCGACACCTGCGTGATCCCCATCTCCGGCGCGTACTGGAGGAGTTCGATGACCATGAACTCCATCAGGCCGTTCTCGGAGTCCCGGTCACGGCGCATCAGATCGAGCGAGAGGCCGTTCGGCCCCCACGGCACGAAGGAGAGCAGCGCCTTCAACTCGCCCTCGGCGTCGGTGCATTCGAGCATCACGCAGCGGCCGTCGGCCGGGTCGCCGAGCCGGCCGAGCGCCATCGAGAAGCCGCGCTCGGTGGCGCCGTCGCGCCAGTCGTCGGCGCGCTCCAGGAGGTACGCCATCTCGTCGTCCGGGATGTCCTCGTGGCGGCGGACGCGGACGGTGTAGCCGGCGCGCTTGACGCGGTTGTAGGCCTGGCGGACGCTGCGCATCGCCCGCCCCTCCAGCGTGAAGTGCTGATCAGGGGCTCCGCCCCGGGCCGCCGTCTCGACGATGGCTTCGTCGCCGAGTTCGAGGGCGTCGAGGCCGTGCCGCGCGTAGATCGTGCCGGCCTCCTCACTGGCGCCCATCACCGCCGGGATCCAGCCGTGCACCCGTGCTTCGGCGAGCCAGGGCTCGATCGCGCCGGGCCACGCCTCGGGGTCGCCGATCGGATCACCGGAGGCGAGCGAGACACCGCCCACCACCCGGTACGTCACCGCCGCCTTGCCCGTCGGCGACCACACCACGCTCTTCTCGCGGCGCAGCGCGAAGTACCCGAGCGAGTCGCGCTCGCCCTCCTTGTCGAGCAGCGCGTGCAGCTTCGCCTCGTCGTCGGGGGTGAGCGGGTCGACGGCCCTGCGGGAGCGGAACGCGGCGTAGACGACGGCGATGAGCAGGAGCGTGGAGAGGATGTTGATGACGACGTTGACCCAGTTCGGCGTGGAGATGCCGGGGTAGTGGGAGTCGTTCGAGGCGACGGAGATCAGGCGCAGGGTGCCGTAGCGCCAGCGCTCCAGGAACGTCGAACGGTGCGGGTCGTGCGCGTGGTTGGTGACCGTGACCAGGAACGTCGCGAAGAGCGAGGCGACGAGGAGCCCGCCGACCGCGACGATCGCCGCGAGCTTCACGTTCGAGCGGTCGCCCTTCGCGTAGAACTCGCGGCGGCCGGCGCACAGAGCGGCGAGGAACCCGGCGGTCAGCGCGAGCGAGACCCAGTTCTGGGCGTGCGCGCGGATTTCGGGGAAGAGCATCACGACGGCGAAGAGCAGGAAGAAGAGACCGCACAGGACGAGGTTGAGGATCCAGGCCGCTCGCTTGCGGCGGCGCATCGTGATCGCCAGGAACCAGGCGACGACGGCGGACGAGAAGCCCGCCGTGAGCAGGTACGGCGTGAAGTAGTTCTCCTCGTTGTGGCGGCGCAGGTCCTGCCCGAAGGAGACCCAGACGGCGCCCAGCAGATTGAGGAACGTGACGATCCGGAGGTACCAGACGGTGACGGCGGCCGCCCGCCGGGACGCCGGGGTAGAGGTCGGTACGCCACGTGTCTGTGCATCTCCCATGACGGGGAGCTTATGGGGCTTTTAGGCCGATTCAGGGGTGCGGCGTCGCCGTGAAAAACCGCGGTCGCGTCCGCTCGGGCAGCGAGCGGACGCGACCGGGGCCCGTGCGTGGCCGTGCGTGGCCTAGGCCGTCTCGGGCAGCTCCGCGGCCAGGGCGGCGGCGGCCTGGACCAGCGGCAGGGCCAGCAGCGCGCCCGCCGCGCCGCCCACCGTGACGCCCTGGTCGAGCAGCGGCTCCATCGCCATCCGGTCGAGGGCCTTGGTCTGCGCGGGCTCGCCGCTCGTGTGCGCCGCGAGCCACCAGTCCGGCGCGCGGAACGCCACCCGCTGCCCGACGAGCGCGCAGGCCGCCGAGACGACGCCGTCCAGGATCACCGGCGTACGGCGCACCGCGCACTGGAGGAGGAAGCCGGTCGCGGCCGCGAGATCCGCGCCGCCCACCGTCGCGAGCAGGTGGAGCTGGTCGCCGAGGACCGGCCGCGCCCGGCGCAGCGCGTCCCGCACCGCCGCGCACTTGCGCATCCACGCGAGGTCGTCGATGGGGTCGCCGCCGCGGCCCGTGACCACCGAGGCGTCCGTGCCGCACAGCGCCGCGATGAGCGTCGAGGCGGCCGTCGTGCCGCCGACGCTGATATCGCCGAGGACCACCAGATCCGTACCGGAGTCGGCCTCTTCGTCGGCGACCGCCATGCCCGCGCGGAACGCCGCCTCCGCCTCCTCCAGGGTGAGCGCGTCCTCGACGTCGATGCGCCCGGAGCCGCGCCGCACCCGATGGCTCACCACGGCCTCGGGCAGCTCGTCGGGCTCGCAGTCCAGGGAGACGTCGACGACCCGGATCTGCACGCCGAGCCGGCGCGCGAGCACCGCGCCCGTGCTCGCGCCCTCGACGACCTCGCGGACCAGGCCGGCGGCGCTGCCCGCGGCCCGTTTCGACACGTCCAGCTCGGCGACGCCGTGGTCACCGGCGAAGAGGATGACGCGCGGCTGCGCGACCGGCCGTACCGGCACCGTGCCCTGGGCGGCGGAGAGCCACTCGCCCAGCTCGTCGAGGCGGCCCAGGGCGCCGGGCGGCACGGCGAAGCGCGCCCTGCGCTCCTCGGCGTCGCGGCGGGTCCCGCCATCGGGGCGCTCGATCAGGTCGGTGAAGTCGTCGAGATTCAGCGAGCTCATTCGCCGAACAGTACCGGCCGTCGACCCGCTGGGTCCCTGACGTCCCCTCCGTCACAGGGGCATCGTGCTGCGCGCACCCGACGGCCGGTTACGCCATGTGGTGCGTCGACTCCGCCACGTCATTGTGCGGCGTCCGGTGATCCCTTACGTTCTGGTTCGAGTCGGATTGTCGTACCGCAGTGTTCGTCCGTGCGCGACAGGAGCCCTCGTCACTCCCCACCCCGCTCCAGGAGTTGAAGACCGATGTCCCCCACAGCACAGGCCGTGGCCGAGCGCCGCCCCGCCTACCTCACCGAACTCGCCCAGGGCACCGAACGCTTCCACGAGCCGCGCCGCCCCGACTGCCCCTGGTGCGGCTCCACCAAGCTGCGCACCCGGCTGCGCACCACGGACCTCCTCCAGCACAAGCCCGGCACGTTCACCATCGACCAGTGCCGCTCCTGCGCCCACTCCTTCCAGAACCCGCGCCTGACCCCCGAGGGTCTGACCTTCTACTACCGCGACTTCTACGAGGGCCTGCACGCGGACCGGGCCGGGAAGATCTTCGGCGCGCGGACCTCCGCCAAGCGCTCCGCGGCCGGCACCCGCGCCCTGGCCCGCTTCCTGGAACCGGAGAGCTGGCTCGACGTCGGCACCGGCGACGGCCACTTCCCGGCCGTCGCCAAGGAGGTCCTGCCCTACACGGCGTTCGACGGCCTCGACATCGGCGACGGCGTCGAACAGGCCCGCCGCGAGGGCCGCGTCGAGGAGGCCCACCGCGGCCGCCTCACCGACCTCGCCCCCCGGCTCGCGGGCCGCTACGACGCGATGAGCATGTTCCACTACCTGGAGCACGCCCTCGACCCGCGCGAGGAACTCAAGGCGGCCCACCGCGTACTGCGCCCCGGCGGCCACCTGATGATCGAGCTCCCCGACCCCGAGAGCCGCTACGCGCGACTCCTCGGCAAGTGGTGGGTGTCGTACTTCCAGCCGCAGCACCTGCACTTCATCCCGCTCGCCAACCTCCGCGCCGAACTGCGCGCCCTCGGCTACACCGTCGTCGACGTCGACCGCCGCGAACCCCACGTCCCGCTCGATCTCACGGCCGCCTGCGCCCTCTTCCTCGGCCACTGGCTGCCCGACGCCGACGACCCCTGGCGCACCAAGATCCCCACCGGCTTCCAGCGCGGGCTGCGCCAGGCGCTGCTGTACGCCGGCACGCCCGCGTCCGTCGCGGCCCACGGCGCCGACCGGCTCCTCGCCCCGCTGGTCAGCCGCACCCGCTTCTCCAACGCGTACCGCGTCATCGCCCGCCGCGACCCGCGGTAGCGGGAGCTCAGCCGCGCAGCGCGAGCGCGGTGCCGGCGACGACGAGCAGCACCTGCTCGCACTCGCCGGCGAACGCGGCGTTCAGGCGGCCGAGTTCATCGCGGTAGCGCCGCCCGGACGCCGTCGCGGGCACGATCCCCGACCCCACCTCGTTCGAGACGGCCACGACCGTCCGCCGGGTCCGCCGCACCGCGTCGACCAGCTCCGCCACCTTCGCGCGCAGCGCCTTCTCGCCGCCGCCCGCCCACTCGGCGTCGTCCCACGCCCCGACCTCGTCCATCGCGTACGTCAGCCACAGCGACAGGCAGTCGATCAGGAGCGGCGCACGGTCCCGCGCGTCGTCGAGGAGCGGCACCAGATCGCAGGTCTCCGCGGTGCGCCACGACCCCGGCCTGCGCTCCCGGTGCAGCGCGACCCGCTGCGCCCACTCCCCGTCCCCGCCCCGGGTCCCGCCGGTGGCGACGTACAGCACGTCGGGGAAGGCCTCCAGACGCCGTTCGGCCTCGACGGACTTCCCGGACCGGGCGCCGCCGAGCACCAGCGTCCTGCGCGGCACGTCGGGCACGTCCTCGTACGCCCCGACGTCCAGCGTCGTCCCGTCGGGCACGGCCCGCGCACCCGCGGCCGCGAGGCGCCGGGCGAGTTCGGGGCCCGGCGGCACGTCGTGGTCGAGGTGGACGGCGACGACGTCCGTGGTCGGCCCGACGGCGCCGACGGACCGCAGCCGGGCCAGCGCGTCGGGCCGCCCGATCACGTCGGCGACGACCATCTCGTACGGGGCCCGCACCTCTTCGAGACCGGCGGGCGCGGCCCCGGGCGGCAGATAGAGCAGCCGTTCCCCGTCAGGACCGGCCACCTCGTACCCGGTGCCCGGCGCGTCCAGGGCGAGCGCGCGCACCCGGTGCCCGGTCAGCAGCGCCAGCTCCCGCCCGTCCGGCACCCGGCCCGGCTGCGGCAGCCCGGCCGGCACCTCGACCGCGGGCCCGTCGTGCGGATGCGAGAGCAGCACCTGCCGTACGCCGGCGAGGCTGTGCCCCGAGCGGGCCGCGGCCAGCGCGGCGCCCGGCGTCAGGTCGAGCAGCAGCGTCCCGTCGATCAGGAGCGCCGTCGCGGCGCGCGCGGACGGGCCGAGCGCGGTCGCGCACGCCGCGCAGGGGCAGTCGGGGCGGGGCAGTCCCTCAGGGGCGCCGGTGCCGAGCAGAGTCAGTTCCACAGGAAGATCCTCCCGCGCGGTCTCCGGCGCCGCGCGCCCGGATAGGCTTCCAGGGACATCGGACATGCGGTACCGGGAGGCTGACATGGCGGCATGGACGTGGCGGTTCGAGAAGTCCGACGGGACGGAGGTGCCCCCGGCGGTGCAGCCGGAGGAGTTCACGACGCAGGGGGACGCCGAGTCCTGGGTCGGCGAGTACTGGAAGCAGCTCGTGGAGGGCGGCGCCGACCAGGTCTCCCTCTTCGAGGACTCGACCAAGATCTACGGCCCGATGAACCTGCACGCGGAGGACGCGTCCGCCTAGGGCGGGGCTCGCGATCAGCCCCCGGAGGACGCGGGGGACCGGGCGAGCGCCCACTGGGCGCGCGCCCAAGAAAGGCCGCGGTCGCGTGTGCTCGTCGCCGAGCGGATGCGACCGCGGCCTTTCTCCGGGGCACCGCGCGCTACATCTCGCCGAGGGTCACCTCGGCCGACTTCTGCGCGCCGTCCCGCGTGTAGGCGACCCGGACCTTGTCCCCGGGCTTCTCCGCGGCCAGCGCCTCGGAGAGCGACTGCATCGTCGTCACGTCGGTGTCGCCGAACCGGGTGATGACGTCCCCGGCCTCGATCCCGGCCTTCTCGGCGGCCCCGCCGTCCGTCACGGAGACCACGCCGACCCCGGCGGCCCGGTAGCCGTCGTCCACCACGGTGCGGCCGGTGATGCCGAGCGCGGCCCGCCCCGAGTCCGTCACCTCGCCGTCCTTGATGACCTGGTCCGCGACCGTCGTGACCATCGACGCGGGGATCGCGAAGCCGATGCCCGGCGCCGCGCTGTCGCCCATGTCGGGGTCGGTCGCCGCGAGCGTCGGGATGCCGATGACGTCGCCGTTCAGATCGACGAGCGCGCCGCCGCTGTTGCCCGGGTTGATCGCCGCGGACGTCTGCACCATGTTCGCGATGGTCGCCCCGGTCCCGCCGCCCGCCCGGCTCTCGCTCACGGTCCGCCCGGTCGCCGAGACGATGCCCTGGGTGACGCTGGACGACAGACCGAGGGGCGATCCCATCGCGAGCGTGATCTGCCCGACCTCGACCTTCGACGAGTCCCCGAACGACGCCGCCTTCAGCGTGTCCGGCACCTTCTCCAGCTTGATGACGGCGAGGTCCTGCTCGGGATACGCGTACACGAGCCTCGCCGTCAGCCGGTCGGTGCTGTTGGCCGTCGTGACCTCGAACGTCTTCTCGTCGCCGACCACGTGCGCGTTCGTCACGATGTGCCCCTGGTCGTCGTACACGACACCGGAGCCGAGGTCGGAGGACGCCTGGATCTGGACGACCGACGGCAGGACGTCCTTGATCACCCGCTGGTAGTCCTCCTGAAGGCTGTTGGCCGCGGCGGGCGCTGCCGCCTGCGTGGTGGCGTCGGACGAGCCGGAGGACCCGGAGCCCGAGCACCCGGAGACGAGCGCCGCCGCGCACACGACGGCGGCCAGCGACGGCAGAGGAGGGCGGGAGCGGGAGCGGGCCCCGCCACGAGAACCGGTACGAGAGACATTCATGCCCGGATTGTCATGTTCGTCCGGGCGCGTCGCCCCCGCTGAGCGGCCGAACAGGGGGCGGGACCGCACCGGCGGACGCCGGTGTCAGCCCCGCACCCCGCACAGGTGGAGCAGCGCCGCGACCCGCCGGTACGGCTCCGTACGCCCGGCCCGCTCCTCCGCGGCGAGGAGCGTCTGGAGCTCCCCGTGCTCCGGCGGCGTCACGTCGTCCGAGGCCTGGTCGGTGAAGACCCGCACCCCGTACCAGGCGTGCAGCGGCGCGCCGATCCCGGCGAGCGTCTCGGTCAGCGCGGCGAGCCGGTCCGCCCGCACGTCGAGTCCGAGGCGGTTGGTGTACGACGTCGAGTCGAAGGCGCCGAGCGTGGTGACCCAGTCACCGGCGAGCCCCGGGCGCATGGCCAGCGCGTCCGCGTTCCGTACCAGGAGCGACAGCAGGCCGCCCGGCGCGAGCATCCGCGCCAGGCCCGCGAGCAGCGCGTCCGGGTCCTCGACGTACATCAGCACGCCGTGGCAGAGCACGATGTCGAAGCTGCCCGGCAGGAAGTGGACGCCGGTCTCCATGCCGCTGCCCTGCACGATCCGCACCCGCTCGCGGACCCCGGCGGGCTCGTCGGCGAGCGCGAGCTGGGCGGCCCGCACCATCTCGGGGTCCTGCTCGACGCCGGTCACCTTGTGTCCGGCCCGGGCCAGGCGCAGCGCCTGGGTGCCCTGGCCCATGCCCACGTCGAGCACCCGCAGCCGCTGCCCGACGGGGAAGCGCCCGGCTATCTGCTCGTCGAGCTGCCGGGCCACCAGTTCCTGCCGTACGACGTTGCGCAGACCGCCCAGCTTGCCCAGCCAGGAGTGCACCGCGTCACCGGCGAAAGGATCGGCGCTCAGGGCCGCTCCCCACGCTTGACCTGCGGCTTCGGCAGGCGCAGACGCTTCATCTGGAGCGTGCGCATCAGCGCGTACGCGACGGCGCCCTTGCGGCGCTCGTTCGGGAACTTCTCCGCGAGCAGCTTCTTCAGACGGAAGCCCGTGATGGCGGAGTCGATCACGATCGCGACGATCACGAACAGCCACAGCAGCAGCGCGATGTTCTGGAGGGAGCCGACGCGGACCATGCTCAGGACGAGGATGATCACCGCCATCGGCAGGAAGTACTCGGCGATGCAGAACCGCGAGTCGACGAAGTCGCGCGCGTACTTGCGCACCGGCCCCTTGTCGCGGGCCGGCAGGTAGCGCTCGTCACCGCTGGCCAGCGCGGCGCGCTGGCGCTCCATGGCGGTGCGGCGCTCGTCGCGCTGCCGGGAGCGGGCCTCCTTCGGCGACATCTTGGTGTTGGCCACGCTGCGGCGCTGCGTCTGGGCCTCGCTGCGCTTCGGCGTGGGGCGGCCCTTGGGCGCCTGCGGGTCTCGGGTCTGCGTCGACGAGGGGGTCACCGGGGCCTTGGCGGCCGGTGCCTTGTCGTCCTTGGATCGGCTACGGAACACAAAAACCAAGGGTACGTGGTGGGCGCGCATGGACCAGAGGGTCGGGGGGAACGATCCGGCAACACCCTGCGTCCCTGTGCACAGGACCTCGGGGCTCACCTACTCCCTACGCCGGAGCGGAGCGGGACGCAGTCGTCCTTGGGGATGAGCGCATCCGCACCTGAACAGTGCGGTAATAGATGCAGGACCCGTACTGTGGATTCTGTCGCAGTGCTGGAGCTGGAACGGCCGGTCGGATCTGTCAGAAGGGGGCGCGCGAAGCCCATGAGCGGTGTCATGAAGCGTATGGGGATGATCTTCCGCGCGAAGGCGAACAAGGCCCTTGACCGGGCCGAGGACCCGCGCGAAACCCTCGATTACTCGTACCAGAAGCAGCTGGAGCTGCTGCAGAAGGTGCGCCGCGGCGTCGCCGACGTGGCGACCAGCCGCAAGCGCCTGGAGCTGCAGCTCAACCAGTTGCAGGGCCAGTCCTCCAAGCTGGAGGACCAGGGCCGCAAGGCGCTCGCGCTCGGCCGTGAGGACCTGGCCCGCGAGGCGCTGTCCCGGCGCGCCGCGTTGCAGCAGCAGGTCACCGACCTGGAGACGCAGCACCAGACGCTCCAGGGCGAGGAGGAGAAGCTCACCCTGGCGGCCCAGCGGTTGCAGGCCAAGGTCGACGCCTTCCGTACGAAGAAGGAGACCATCAAGGCCACCTACACCGCGGCGCAGGCGCAGACCCGGATCGGCGAGGCGTTCTCCGGCATCTCCGAGGAGATGGGCGACGTCGGCATGGCGATCCAGCGCGCCGAGGACAAGACGGCCCAGCTCCAGGCGCGGGCCGGCGCCATCGACGAGCTCCTCGCGTCCGGCGCCCTCGACGACTCGTCCGGCCTCGCGAAGGACGACATCCAGTCCGAGCTGGATCGCCTCTCCGGCGGAACTGATGTAGAGCTGGAGCTCCAGCGCATGAAGGCCGAGCTGGCCGGGGGCTCCTCCTCGTCCCAGCAGGCCCTCGAGGGCGGCACCGGGCAGGGCCAGCAGGCCCCGCAGACCCAGGACACCCCGCGCTTCGACAAGCAGTAGTCCTTACGCCGAGGAGGGCGTCATGATCGTACGGATCATGGGGGAGGGCCAGGTGAAGCTGTCGGACGACCGCTTCGCCGAACTCAACAAGCTCGACGACGAACTTCTCGAGGAGATGGAGAACGGGGACGGCCCGGGTTTCCGCCGCACCCTCGACCAACTCCTCGACGCTGTCCGCCGACTCGGCGAACCGCTCCCCGACGACGCGCTGGAGCCCTCGGAGCTGATCCTTCCGGCGCCGGACGCGACGCTGGAAGAGGTCCGCGCGATGCTCTCGGACGACGGTCTGATCCCGGGCTAGGACGAACCCCGCGGACCAGCTCCGGGCAGGCCCGCTCCGCCGCGGTGGCCCGGTGACGTACACCGGAAGGGGGCGGCTACCGTGACCCCGGTGACCCCCCTCGTACGGTGGGCCAGGACGCACCCCCTGGCTCTGGACGCCCTCGTGGCCGCCGGTGTCCTCATCTGCATGGTCGCCGGCTCCTTCGTCGACCCGCACGGCGCCGACGGCACCTACGGCTGGGGTGCCCGCACCCCGGACGCCCTCAGCCTCTTCCTCATGGTGCTCGGCGCCGCCGCCCTGGTCTTCCGCCGCATCGCCCCCATGTACGTCCTCGCGGCGACCTCCACCGTCTCCCTCGTGGAACTGGTCACCGGCGAACCCCGCGCCCCCGTCGTGATGTCCGCGGTCGTCGCCCTGTTCACCGTCGCCGCCACCACGGACCGCCCCACCACCTGGCGCGTCGGCCTCGCCACGATGGCCGTGCTGACCTGCGTCGCCATGTTCGTCGGACCGCTGCCCTGGTACGCCCAGGAGAACCTCGGCATCTTCGCCTGGACCGGCATGGCCGCCGCCGCCGGCGACGCGGTCCGCTCCCGCCGCGCCTTCGTCGCCGCCATCAGGGAGCGCGCCGAGCGCGCCGAACGCACCCGCGAGGAGGAGGCCCGGCGCCGCGTCGCCGAGGAACGGCTGCGCATCGCCCGCGATCTGCACGATGTCGTCGCGCACCACATCGCCCTCGTGAACGTCCAGGCCGGGGTCGCCGCCCACGTCATGGACAAGCGCCCCGACCAGGCGAAGGAAGCCCTGTCGCACGTCCGCGAGGCCAGCCGCTCCGCGCTCAACGAACTCCGCGCCACCGTCGGTCTGTTGCGGCAGACCGGCGACCCGGAGGCCCCGACGGAACCCGCGCCCGGACTCGACCGGCTCGACGACCTCGTCGACACGTTCCGGCACGCCGGCCTGCCCGTCGAGGTGGCCCGCGCCGAGGACGCTCCCGCGCTGCCCGCCGCCGTCGACCTCGCCGCCTTCCGGGTCGTGCAGGAAGCCCTGACGAACGTACAGAAACACGCGGGCCCCGACAGCAGGGCCGAGGTCAGCGTCGTGCGGGTCGGCCCCAACGTCGAGGTGTCCATCCTCGACGACGGCCCCGGCACCACCTCGGCGACCACCGCCGACGAGCACGGCGGCCACGGCCTGCTCGGCATGCGCGAACGCGTCACCGCGCTCGGCGGCACCCTCACCGCGGGACCGCGGTACGGCGGCGGCTTCCGCGTCCATGCGATCCTTCCGGTCAACGCCCGCACCACCACATCGGGGGACGCCACCACATGACGATTCGGGTACTGCTGGCCGACGACCAGGCCCTGCTGCGCAGCGCCTTCCGCGTGCTCGTCGACTCCGAGTCCGACATGGAAGTGGTGGGGGAGGCCTCCGACGGCGCGGAGGCGGTCCGCCTCACCCGCACCGAGCGGCCCGACGTCGTCCTGATGGACATCCGGATGCCCGGCACCGACGGCCTCGCCGCGACCCGCGAGATCAGCGCGGACCCCCAACTCGCCCACGTACGCGTCGTGATGCTGACGACGTTCGAGGTCGACGAGTACGTCGTGCAGTCGCTGCGGGCCGGCGCCTCCGGCTTCCTCGGCAAGGGCGCCGAGCCCGAGGAACTCCTCGCCGCCGTGCGCATCGCCGCCGCGGGCGACGCCCTGCTCTCACCGGCCGCGACCCGCGGCCTGATCGCCAAGTTCCTCGCGCAGGGCGACGGTTACGAGGAGCTGCCGGACGGCGAGCGACCCGGCGGGCGGCACGGCGAACGGCTCGCGGCGCTCACCGTCCGCGAGCGCGAGGTCCTGGTCCAGGTCGCCGGCGGCCACTCGAACGACGAGATCGCCGAACGCCTCGAGGTCAGCCCGCTCACCGTGAAGACCCACGTGAACCGCGCCATGGCCAAACTCGGCGCCCGCGACCGCGCCCAACTCGTCGTCATTGCGTACGAATCGGGCCTGGTACGCCCGAGGGTGGAGTGACCGCGGGCCCGTACGTACTACGGGCGCAGTACACGCGGGAGAAGAACGGGACCTGGGAGCGACGTGTCAGGGCGCTCCGGTGACCGAGGGTGGAGCCTGGACCCCCTGCATGCGTGTACACGCCAGGGGCCGCTCGCACGTTCCCCGCTCACGTCCCTCCGGAGACCCTCCCCATGTCCTGGCTGTCGAGATTCAGTCTCGCCCAACGCGCCCTGATCGGGCTGATGTCCATCATCGCGATCGTCTTCGGCGCCATCGCGATCCCGCAGCTCAAGCAGCAGCTGCTCCCCTCCATCGAACTGCCCATGGTCTCCGTCATCGCCCCCTACCAGGGCGCGTCCCCGGACGTGGTGGAGAAGCAGGTCGTCGAGCCGCTGGAGAACTCCCTCGACGCGGTCGACGGAATCACCGGCGTCACCTCCACGGCCAGCGAGGGCAACGCCCTGGTGATGGCCCGGTTCGACTACGGCAACGGCACGAAGCAGCTCGTCGCCGACGTCCAGCAGGCGGTCAACCGGGCACGGGCCCAGCTGCCCGACGACGTCGATCCGCAGGTCGTGGCCGGTTCGACCGACGACATCCCGACCGTCGTGCTCGCCGTCACCTCCGACAAGGACCAGCAGGCCCTCGCCGACCAGCTCGACACGTCCGTCGTGCCGGCCCTCAAGGACATCGACGGCGTCTCCCAGGTGACGGTGGACGGCGTCCGTGACCTCCAGGTCGACGTCACGCCCAGCGACAAGAAGATGGCCGCGGCCGGTGTCAACGTCCAGACGCTGAGCCGGTCCCTCCAGGCGGGCGGCGCCACACTGCCCGCGGGCTCCTTCGACGAGGACGGCCACAACCGCACCGTCCAGGTCGGCGGCGGCTTCACGTCCCTCGCCCAGATCGAGGACCTGATGATCACGGGGGAGGGCGTCAAGAAGCCCGTACGCCTCGGTGACCTCGCCACGGTGAAGCAGCGGCCGGCCACCGCCGACTCGCTCACCCGCACCGACGGCAGGCCCAGCCTCGCCGTCATGGTCACCATGGACCAGGACGGCTCGGCGGTCGCCATCTCGAACGCGGTCGAGGACAAGCTGCCCGGCCTGCGCCAGGACCTCGGCTCCGGCGCCGAACTGACGGTCGTCAGCGACCAGGGCCCGGCCGTCTCGAAGTCCATCTCGGGCCTGACCACGGAGGGCGCTCTCGGCCTCCTCTTCGCGGTCATCGTGATCCTGGTCTTCCTCGCGTCGATCCGCTCGACCCTCGTCACGGCGGTCTCGATCCCGCTGTCGGTGGTCCTCGCGCTGATCGTCCTGTGGACCCGCGACCTCTCCCTGAACATGCTCACCCTCGGCGCGCTGACCATCGCGATCGGCCGTGTCGTCGACGACTCCATCGTCGTCCTGGAGAACATCAAGCGGCACCTGGGCTACGGCGAGGAGCGTCAGGAGGCGATCCTCAAGGCGGTCCGCGAGGTCGCGGGCGCGGTCACCTCCTCGACCCTCACGACGGTCGCGGTCTTCCTGCCCATCGGCCTGGTCGGCGGCATGGTGGGCGAGCTGTTCGGCTCGTTCAGCCTCACGGTGACGGCGGCGCTCCTCGCGTCCCTGCTCGTCTCGCTCACGGTCGTACCGGTCCTGTCCTACTGGTTCCTGCGCCCGCCGAAGGCGGCCCGCGGCGTCGACCCGGAGGAGGCCCGCCGCGCGGCCGAGGAGAAGGAGGCCCGCTCCTGGCTGCAACGGATCTACGTCCCCGTGCTCCGCTTCGCGACCCGCCGCCGCCTCACCAGCGTGCTCATCGCGATCGTGGTCCTGGTCGGCACGTTCGGCATGGCGCCGATGCTGAAGACGAACTTCTTCGACCAGGGCGAGCAGGAAGTCCTGTCCATCAAGCAGGAGTTGAAGCCCGGCACCAGCCTGGCCGCGACCGACGCCTCCGCGCGGAAGATCGAGAAGGTGCTCCAGGGCATCGACGAGGTCAAGGACTACCAGGTCACCATCGGCAGCTCCGGCTTCATGGCGGCCTTCGGCGGCGGCACGGACACCAACCAGGCCTCGTACCAGGTGACGCTGAAGGACAAGGCGTCGTACGAGGACACGCAGAAGCGCATCGAGCGCGAGCTGGGCAAGCTCTCCGGACTCGGTACGACGACGATCGCGGCCGGTGACGGCTTCGGCAGCCAGGACCTGAGCGTGGTCGTGAAGGCCGCCGACGGCAGCGTCCTCGACCGGGCGGCCGAGCAGGTCCGCGACGCGGTGGCCGGGCTCGACGACGTCACGGACGTCACCAGCGACCTGTCGACGTCGGTCCCGCGGATCTCGGTGAAGGCCAACTCCAAGGCCGCGGCGGCCGGTTTCGACGACACGACGCTCGGCGCCGCCGTCGCGCAGGCGGTGCGCGGCACGACCAGCGGCAAGGCGATCCTCGACGACACCGAGCGCGACGTCGTCGTGAAGTCGGCGAAGCCCGCCACGACGATGGACGAGCTGAAGAAGCTGCCGATGGGGCCGCGCGGCCTCACGCTCGGCGACATCGCCACGGTGAAGCTGGCCGACGGGCCCGTCTCGATGACCCGGATCGACGGCGCCCGCGCGGCGACGATCACGGCGAAGCCGACCGGTGACAACACGGGCGCGGTCAGCGCCGACCTCCAGTCGAAGATCGACAAGCTGGATCTGCCGAAGGGCGCCACGGCGACCATCGGTGGTGTCACCTCCGACCAGGACGACGCCTTCAAGAACCTGGGCCTGGCGATGCTCGCGGCGATCGCGATCGTCTTCCTGCTCCTGGTCGCGACGTTCCGCTCGCTGGCCCAGCCGCTGATCCTGCTGGTGTCCATCCCGTTCGCGGCGACCGGCGCGATCGGCCTGCTGATCGCGACGGGCACCCCGATGGGCGTCCCGGCGATGATCGGCATGCTGATGCTCATCGGCATCGTGGTCACGAACGCGATCGTCCTGATCGACCTGATCAACCAGTACCGGTCCCAGGGCCTCGGCGTGGTCGAGGCGGTCGTCGAGGGCGGCCGCCACCGGCTGCGCCCGATCCTGATGACGGCGCTCGCGACGATCTTCGCCCTGCTCCCGATGGCGCTCGGCGTCACCGGCGAGGGCGGCTTCATCGCGCAGCCGCTCGCGGTGGTCGTGATCGGCGGCCTGATCACGTCGACGCTGCTGACCCTGCTCCTCGTCCCGACGCTCTACGCGATGCTGGAGCTCCGCAAGGAGAAGCGGGCGACGAAGCGGGCGGCCAAGCGGGAGAAGAAGGCGGGCGTGCCGTCGCCCGCCGACTCCCCGGAGTCGGAGCCCGCGAAGGTCTGACACCCGGCGCTGCACGAGGCGCCCGCCACGACGTGCGTCGGCCCGGCAGCGATCGCTGCCGGGCCGACGCACGTCGCGGGCCGCCGCCCGTCACCGGGCTACGGAAGCGCCAGCATCCGCTCGAGCGCCAGCTTCGCGAACTGCTCGGTCTCGCGGTCGACCTCGATCCGGTTCACGAGCTGCCCGTCCGCCAGGGACTCCAGGGTCCACACCAGGTGCGGCAGGTCGATCCGGTTCATGGTCGAGCAGAAGCAGACCGTCTTGTCGAGGAAGACGATCTCCTTGCCCTCGGGAGCGAAGCGGTTGGCCAGCCGGCGCACCAGGTTCAGCTCGGTCCCGATGGCCCACTTCGACCCGGCGGGCGCGGCCTCCAGGGCCTTGATGATGTACTCCGTCGACCCGACGTAGTCCGCCGCGGCGACGACCTCGTGCTTGCACTCGGGGTGGACGAGGACGTTGACGCCGGGGATGCGCGCCCGTACGTCCTCCACCGACTCCAGCGAGAAGCGCCCGTGCACGGAGCAGTGCCCGCGCCACAGGATCATCTTCGCGGCCCGCAGCTGCTCGACGGTCAGGCCGCCGTTCGGCTTGTGCGGGTTGTAGACGACGCAGTCGTCGAGCGACATGCCGAGATCACGCACCGCGGTGTTGCGCCCGAGGTGCTGGTCCGGCAGGAAGAGCACCTTGGTCGCACCGGGCTCGCCCTGCTCGAACGCCCAGTTCAGGGCCCGCTCGGCGTTCGACGACGTACAGATCGTGCCGCCGTGCTTGCCGGTGAAGGCCTTGATGTCGGCGGAGGAGTTCATGTACGAGACGGGCACGACGGACTCGGCGATGCCGGCCTCGGTCAGCACGTCCCAGCACTCTGCGACCTGCTCGGCGGTCGCCATGTCGGCCATCGAGCAGCCGGCGGCGAGGTCGGGCAGCACGACCTTCTGCTCGTCACCGGTGAGGATGTCCGCGGACTCCGCCATGAAGTGCACGCCGCAGAAGACGATGTACTCGGCCTCGGGCCTGGCGGCCGCGTCGCGCGCGAGCTTGAAGGAGTCGCCGGTGACGTCGGCGAACTGGATGACCTCGTCGCGCTGGTAGTGGTGCCCGAGCACGAACACCTTGTCGCCGAGCTTCTCCTTGGCCGCGCGGGCCCGCTCCACGAGGTCGGGGTCGGAGGGCGACGGCAGGTCGCCGGGGCAGTCCACGCCGCGCTCGCTCGTCGCGTCGGCCTCGCGGCCGAGCAGGAGCAGCGCCAGCGGCGTAGGCGAAACATCCAGGTCAACGGGGGCCTGGGGGGTCTGGGCCGTGGTCACGTCACGCACCCTTTCTGATCAACAGAACGACTTCTCGTCGAAATGACACTATCTATCATACGTGGTTCACGTCAGTTTGACGACACTCATGTCGTCGATGTGACGCAATCCGCCTCACCTTCTCCCTCCGGGCCCCGTGCCCCGTCCGCCGGGGGTGTGCGAGCATGAAAGGAAGAAGTGCGAAACCCTTGGCGGATCCGGAATGGATCCGGGCCTTTGCCGGTTGCAATGGTCGGCAAGCAGTCTCCGTACAACCCGGGAGAGATGTAGATGTCCGTATCGGACGAGACCACCACCGTCAGCGACGGCATCATCCTGAGCGACGCCGCCGCGGCCAAGGTCAAGGCTCTGCTCGACCAGGAAGGCCGTGACGACCTGGCCCTGCGTGTGGCTGTTCAGCCGGGTGGCTGCTCCGGCCTGCGCTACCAGCTCTTCTTCGACGAGCGCTCGCTCGACGGCGATGTCGTCAAGGACTTCGGCGGCGTCAAGGTCGTCACCGACCGTATGTCCGCCCCGTACCTGGGCGGCGCCTCCGTCGACTTCGTCGACACCATCGAGAAGCAGGGCTTCACGATCGACAACCCGAACGCGACGGGTTCCTGCGCCTGCGGCGACTCGTTCAGCTAGACACCACGGAAGCCCGTGCGGGCCGCCCCTCAGGGGCGGCCCGCACGGGCTTCCGCTTGTTCCGCGGCGGGGGCTCAGCCCCGCGGCGCCGTCTCCACCCCGCCCGGCCGGTTCTTCTGCGCCGCGGGCACCTCGTGCCCGTCCGCGTCCACGACCTTCCGCTCACCCAGCGGCGCGTCCAGGGTGACCGGCAGCGTGTAGAACTTCGCCAGCTCGATGCAGACGGTCCCCTTCTTCTCGGTCGACGTCACCGTCACCGTCACCCGGCCCCCGGACTCGTCCGCCCGCGCCGCGTACGTCGCGCACACGCCCCCGGTGAAGTGCAGGGTCAGCGTCCTGCCGCTGCCGCTGTACCCCTCCACCCGCACCTCGCGCGTCCGCGTCCCCGGGTCGCCGGCCGACGTGCTCGGCCGCGGGCTCGGCTGCGTCGGCGGCTCGTCACCCGGCGCCGCACTCGACGGCGCCACCAGGTACTTCGGGTCGACCGCCGGATGCGTCACCGTGAACACGGAGTCCGCCCCGGTCGGCTTCACCTCGAACAGCCACGCCGGTACGAGCGCCTGCCGCCCCTGCGTGTAGTACGCGGCGAGCCCGAACGTGGCCTTGTCCACGGTCACCGTGGAGGACGCCGGCGGCCGCGGTGACGACGGGGTGCAGCCGTTGCCCTGGGTCCGCTCCCCGTCCAGCGGCACCGCACTCGCGCAGTCGCCGGCGGAGACGCCGCGGTCACCGCTCGCCGCGCTGTTCAGCTGCCCGATCGTCTCCTTCGCCCCGACCACCGGATAGACGTCACTCTTGACCGGGGCCTTCAACTGCCCACTGCCACCGGTCACTTGACCGTCGGGGCCGACCTGGATGCCCGTGGACCAGCCGTACGTCGGCAGGCCGCCCACCTTCGGGTCGGCGTTCACCACCCGGGTGGCACCCATGAGCTGGTCCGTGTCGAGCTTCGCGTCGTCCTGCCCGAGAGCCTTGAGGATCGGCGCCGCCGCCTTCTTCGCGACGGCCGCGCTCACCGCGTCGTCCTCGCTCCCGCTGCCCACCGGCGCGTCCGGACACTTCGCCACACCGGTGCACTTGTCGCCGGACGACGGTGCGAGACGGGAGTACGTCCAGGTCCCCGGCGCCTTCCGGTTCACCTGCAACGAAGGGCCCGAGCCGTCCTGCGCCGGGTCCAACCGCCAGGCCCCGTCCCGCAGCCGGGGCGTGCCCTCGACCCCGAGCGCCTCGGCGAGCGCGCTGACCTCGGCCGCGCCGACCTGGCCCTCGGGCCGGTAGACGGGCGCCTCGTCCGGGCCGTCGGGCAGGTCGCCACCCGCCCTGTAGCGCGTGCCGTTGGGGTCGGGCTCGCCGGGCGCGATGCCGTTCGTCGTGCCGGGGCCGCCGCCCTCGCCGTACCCGTCCAGGGCCAGCGGTGGGGAGTGCCGCCGTCGCCGGGGCCGCTCGCCCGGCCCGCTCCTCCGCCGGACGCGGTCGTCGCCAGGTACGCGCCGCCGCCACCGGCGAGAAGGACAGCCGCGGCGACCAAAGCGATCGCCGGCGTGCGCCGTCGCCCGTGCCGATCCCGCGTCCGCTGTTCGGTGCTCACTGCATCGCTCCTTCGCCTGCCGCGTCGTATCCCGCATCCCCTTGATGAAGGACAACTGAAGGGGACAGCGATGGGACGTGGCAGGGGAGCGCACGGTTCCCTCCCGGGCGCCGGGAGTTCTCGCGGAGGGCGCCCACGCGGCGCGAACGCCCTCCGCGGTGGGCCGCTCAGTCGCCGAAGTCGGCCATCGCGTCGATGAGGCGGGCGGAGGAGGCCGGCACGACGACCCCGTGGATCCGCGCGGAGAGCGGCCCAGCGGGCACCGGAACCACCCGCTCCAGCTCCCAGGGCGCCCGGGGGGTCACCCAGTGCGGCACCATCCGTGCGCAGTCGCCGCGCAGTGCGGCCAGCCCGTCCTGGGTCATGAAGGACACGTCGTAGGTCATGACGGCACCGTAGGCACGAGATCCGGTACGAAAAAAGCCCTACTATCGGGTAGTTTCCGCACTTCAGGCCAGACGCCCTGACCGGGTAGCGTGAAGCGTCAATCCCTCCCGTCTCCACCCCGCCCTTGTCATGGGCGCTTCGCGCGCCCTTCCGTCTCTCGCAGGAAGCGTGCTCACGCCGTGCGAATCGCAGTCACCGGCTCCATCGCCACCGACCATCTGATGACCTTCCCCGGCCGTTTCGCCGACCAGCTCGTCGCCGACCAGCTGCACACGGTCTCCCTCTCCTTCCTCGTCGACAACCTCGACGTGCGCCGGGGAGGCGTCGGCGCCAACATCGCCTTCGGCATGGGCCAGCTCGGCACGGGCCCGATCCTCGTCGGCTCCGCCGGCTTCGACTTCGACGAGTACCGCGCCTGGCTGGACCGCCACGGCGTGGACACGGAGTCCGTCCGTATCTCCGAGACGCTGCACACCGCCCGCTTCGTGTGCACGACGGACGCCGACCACAACCAGATCGGCTCCTTCTACACGGGCGCGATGAGCGAGGCCCGGCTCATCGAGCTGAAGACCGTCGCCGACCGCGTGGGCGGTCTCGACCTGGTCCTCATCGGCGCGGACGACCCCGAGGGGATGCTCCGCCACACGGAGGAGTGCCGCAGCCGCTCCATCCCGTTCGCCGCCGACTTCTCGCAGCAGATCGCGCGCATGGACGGCGAAGAGATCCGCACGCTCCTCGACGGCGCCACGTACCTCTTCTCGAACGAGTACGAGAAGGGCCTCATCGAGTCGAAGACCGGCTGGTCCGACGCCGAGATCCTGGCCAAGGTCGGCCACCGCGTCACCACGCTCGGCTCGCGCGGCGTCCGCATCGAGCGCGTCGGCGACGACCCGGTCGAGGTCGGCTGCCCGGAGGAGAAGGCCAAGGTCGACCCGACCGGCGTCGGCGACGCGTTCCGCGCGGGCTTCCTGTCCGGCCTGTCCTGGGGTGTCTCCCTGGAGCGCGCGGCGCAGGTCGGCTGCATGCTCGCCACGCTGGTCATCGAGACCCTGGGCACCCAGGAGTACGAGCTGCGCCGCGCGTCGTTCATGGACCGCTTCCGCAAGGCGTACGGCGACGAGGCCTCGGTCGAGGTCGAGGCCCACCTCGCCGCGTAAGCGCCGCGCGAACCACTCGCGCAAGACCGCGGTCGCGGCCGCCCCTCGACCGGGCGGCCGCGACCGCGGTCTCTTCCGTACGACGCCTGCGAACGCCCCGGCCTTCCGTACGCGCTACACGAGCCGGCGCACCACATAGGAGGCGCCGCCCCGAGGGCGCGGCTCGGCGCCCACGTACTCCTGGCCCTGTGTGAAGCACCACGCCGGGATGTCCACGGCGGCGACCTCGTCATCGGCGACGACGCTGACCGTGCCGCCCACCCGCACCCGCCCGATCGCCTTGGCGAGCTCGATGACGGGCAGCGGGCAGCTCAGCCCCAGCGCGTCGACGGTCACCGACTCGGCCGCCCCCGCGGCGGACGTGACCGGCGCCCCCAGCTTCTCCCGCACCTCCCGCACGACCCCGGGCAGCACGTCCAGGAACCGCTCGACCTCCCCGGCCTCGGTCCCCGGCGGCAGCGAGACCCGTACGTTCCCCTCGCTCACGACCCCCATCGCGCGCAGCACATGGCTGGGCGTCAGTGTGCTGCTGGTGCATGACGATCCGGACGAAACGGAAAAACCAGAACGATCCAGTCCGTGCAGCACGCTCTCCCCGTCGACGTACAGGCACGAGAACGTCACCAGGTGCGGCAGCCGTCGCTCCGGATCTCCGACGACCTCCACGTCCGGCACGAGCTCCGGCACCCGGACCCGGATCCGCTCCGTCAACTCCCGCAGCCGCGCCGCCTCCCCGGCGGCCTCGGCGCGCACGGCCCGCAACGACGCGGCGGCGGCCACGATCCCCGGAATGTTCTCGAACCCGGCGGCCCGCCCCGACTCCCGCTCGTCGGCGGGCCCTTGAGCCGCGAAGCGCACACCCTTCCGTACGACGAGGATGCCGACCCCCGCGGGGCCGCCCCATTTATGGGCGCTCCCGGTGAGCAGCGACCAGTCGCCCTCGACCGGACCCCAGGCCAGCGACTGTGCCGCGTCAACCAGGAGCGGCACACCCGCCTCCCGGCACAGGTGAGCGACTTCGGCGACCGGCTGCACCGTGCCGACCTCGTGGTTGGCGGACTGCAGACAGGCCAGCGCGGTGTCGGACCGCAGCGCGTCGGCGTACGCGGCGACCGCCACGCGGCCCTCCCGCCCGACGCCCACCTCGGTCACCGAACCGCCGTCGCTCTCGTGGGCCGCCGCCGAATGGAGCACTGCCGAGTGCTCCACCGCGGACACCACCACGTGCCGTCCGACACGCCGACGTCCCGCGAGCGCGCCGGCCATGCCGTCGTGGAGCGCGCGCGTCCCCGAGGAGGTGAACACGAGCTCGTCCGCGCGGCACCCCACGGCCTCCGCGGCCGCCTCCCGGGCGGCGTCCAGGAGCAGCCGGGCCCGCCGCCCCTCGCGGTAGAGCCGGGAGGGATCGGCCCAGCCTTCATCAAGGGAGGCCTGGAGAGCCTGCCGGGCGACGGGATGGAGCGGAGCGGACGATGCCGCGTCGAAATAGGCCACGGCCCCACGCTAGAACCCCGGTCGCCGGGAGCCCCGCCAGGGTCGTGGCGAACGGCGCGAGCGGCCCCGAAAGGCCCGTACCCGCCCAACGGGACAAAGCGCCCGCCCCGAAGTGCTCCGACCCCCCGTCAGAAAGCCGCAAACGCAGGCCGATCCCACCCTTCGGAGTGACCCGCGGCGCGTTAGGCACCCTCCCCGCGCGACCCCAAATAGCGTCCAGTAGGGTTTGGTCCGCATAAACATCCAAACCCCTGCCCGTGTGCCAGGGCGGCGAGCGACCAGCGAGACGGCCGTAGCCAACCAGCGCGGGCGAGACTCTCGGGAAGGCGCTACGTGAGTCCCAACGGCTCCGACCGCTCGTCGCGGCGCCCGATGCGGCGGAAGCTGCCGCAGGTGCTGACTGCGGGCCTGATCCTGGTTACCGCTACCGGTTGCACATACAAGGACTTCCCTCGTCTTGGTATGCCCACCCCGGTGACGGAAGAGGCCCCACGGATCCTCTCCCTCTGGCAGGGCTCGTGGGCGGCAGCGCTCGCCACGGGCGTCCTTGTCTGGGGCCTGATCCTGTGGAGCGTCATCTTCCACCGGCGTAGCCGCACCAAGATCGAGGTTCCGACGCAGACGCGGTACAACATGCCGCTCGAGGCGCTGTACACGGTGGTGCCTCTCATCATCGTGTCGGTCCTCTTCTACTTCACCGCGCGCGACGAGTCGAAGCTTCTGAAGCTCGACGACAAGCCCGCGCACACCATCAACGTGGTCGGCTACCAGTGGAGCTGGGGCTTCAACTACGTCGAGAACGTGCCGGGTGTCGACGGTGACGCCAAGACCTCCAAGGAGCTCTCGGCGATTCCGAAGCGCTTCAAGGAAGACTTCCCGGCGAACGCCGGTGGTGTCTACGAGGTCGGTACCCCTGGCGAGCGGAACCCGCAGACCAACAACCCCGGCCCGACCCTCTGGCTCCCCAAGGGCGAGAAGGTCCGCTTCGTCCTCACTTCGCGTGACGTCATCCACTCCTTCTGGGTGGTGCCGTTCCTCATGAAGCAGGACGTCATTCCGGGCCACACCAACTCCTTCGAGGTGACCCCCAACAAGGAGGGGACCTTCCTGGGCAAGTGCGCCGAGCTCTGCGGCGTCGACCACTCCCGGATGCTGTTCAACGTGAAGGTCGTCTCTCCGGAGAAGTACGAGCAGCACCTCAAGGACCTCGCCAAGAAGGGGCAGACCGGTTACGTCCCGGCTGGCATCGCCCAGACGGACCACGAGAAGGACCGGGAGACGAAGAACCTGTGAGCATCCTCAACGAACCCCAGGGTGCCGCCGCGGCTGACGACTCGTACGAGAACGAGCTGCCGGTCCGGCCCAAGAGCCCCGGCGCGACGGTGATCAAGTGGCTGACCACCACTGACCACAAGACGATCGGCACGCTGTACCTGGTCACGTCGTTCGCGTTCTTCTGCATCGGCGGCGTCATGGCGCTCTTCATGCGCGCCGAACTGGCCCGTCCCGGCACGCAGATCATGTCGAACGAGCAGTTCAACCAGGCGTTCACGATGCACGGCACGATCATGCTGCTGATGTTCGCGACGCCGCTGTTCGCGGGCTTCGCGAACTGGATCATGCCGCTGCAGATCGGCGCCCCCGACGTCGCGTTCCCGCGACTGAACATGTTCGCCTACTGGCTGTACCTGTTCGGCTCGCTGATCGCGGTGGGTGGCTTCCTCACCCCGCAGGGCGCCGCCGACTTCGGTTGGTTCGCCTACAGCCCGCTGTCGGACGCCGTCCGCTCGCCGGGCATCGGCGCCGACATGTGGATCATGGGTCTGGCCTTCTCCGGCTTCGGCACGATCCTCGGCTCGGTCAACTTCATCACCACCATCATCTGCATGCGCGCTCCCGGCATGACGATGTTCCGCATGCCGATCTTCGTGTGGAACGTGCTGCTGACCGGTGTGCTGGTCCTGCTGGCCTTCCCGGTCCTCGCGGCCGCGCTGTTCGCCCTGGAGGCGGACCGCAAGTTCGGTGCCCACGTGTTCGACGCCGCCAACGGCGGCGCGTTGCTGTGGCAACACCTCTTCTGGTTCTTCGGACACCCAGAGGTGTACATCATCGCCCTGCCGTTCTTCGGAATCATTTCCGAAGTGATCCCGGTGTTCTCGAGAAAGCCGATGTTCGGCTACTCGGGCCTCATCGGGGCGACGATCGCCATCGCCGGTCTCTCCGTGACCGTGTGGGCGCACCACATGTACGTGACCGGTGGCGTGCTCCTGCCGTTCTTCTCCTTCATGACGTTCCTGATCGCCGTGCCAACAGGCGTGAAGTTCTTCAACTGGATCGGAACGATGTGGAAGGGCTCGTTGTCCTTCGAGACACCGATGCTCTGGGCGGTCGGCTTCCTGATCACCTTCACCTTCGGTGGTCTGACCGGCGTCATCCTGGCGGCCCCGCCGCTGGACTTCCACGTGTCGGACTCGTACTTCGTGGTGGCGCACTTCCACTACGTGATCTTCGGTACGGTCGTCTTCGCGATGTTCTCCGGATTCCACTTCTGGTGGCCGAAGTTCACCGGCAAGATGCTCGACGAGCGCCTCGGCAAGATCACGTTCTGGACGCTGTTCGTGGGCTTCCACGGCACGTTCCTGGTGCAGCACTGGCTGGGCGTCGAGGGCATGCCGCGTCGTTACGCGGACTACCTCGCGGCCGACGGCTTCACCGCGCTGAACACGATCTCGACGATCTCGTCCTTCCTGCTCGGTCTGTCGATCCTGCCGTTCTTCTACAACGTCTGGAAGACCGCCAAGTACGGCAAGAAGATCGAGGTCGACGACCCGTGGGGCTACGGCCGTTCGCTCGAGTGGGCGACGTCCTGCCCGCCGCCGCGGCACAACTTCCTCACCCTGCCGCGCATTCGCTCCGAATCGCCGGCGTTCGATCTGCATCACCCTGAGATCGCGGCCCTGGACCAGCTGGAGAACTCCGGCCACGGCTCCAAGGCGCTCGCTGGCGGCAAGGAGGCCGGCAAGTGAAGGTCCAAGGCAAGATGTTCATCTGGCTGAGCCTCTTCGTCCTGATCATGGCCGGTGTCTACGGCGTGTGGTCGAAGGAGCCGGCCGGTACGACGGCGCTCTTCCTGGCGTTCGGTCTCTGCATCATGATCGGCTACTACCTGGCCTTCACGGCCCGGCGTGTCGACACCGGTGCGCAGGACAACAAGGAGGCCGACGTCGCGGACGACGCCGGCGAGATCGGGTTCTTCAGCCCGCACTCCTGGCAGCCGCTCTCCCTGGCCGTCGGTGGCGCGCTCGCCTTCATGGGCGTCGTCTTCGGCTGGTGGCTGCTGTACTTCTCGGCCCCCGTGATCCTGTTCGGCCTGTGGGGCTGGGTCTTCGAGTACTACCGCGGCGAGAACCAGAACCAGTAGCACCACCTGGTTCCCGAACTCCCGTCCCCGAAGGGCCCGGACACTCCGTGAGGAGCGTCCGGGCCCTTCGGCGTGCCCCGCGACATGCCCCGTGCGGCTCACTCGCCGCGCTGGACGTGACGAACCTTCATACGGTGTGTTCATGAACCACTCACCGCGCATCCGTACGGTTCTCGGCTGCACGCTGCTGGTGGCCGCACTCGGTGCGGGCGTCACGGCCTGCGGCAGCTCGGGCCACCCGCTCTCCGCCAAGCCGTACGACGCGGCGAGCCAGATCACCTTCAGCGGGCCCGTGGGAGCCAAGAAGGCGGATCCGGACAAGCCCCTGGAAGTCACCGCGCAGGGCGACGAAGGGCGCATCACCGACGTCACCGCCACGGACGCCATGGGGCGCTACGTCGCGGGCGAACTCGCCGCCGACGGCCGGAGATGGCACAGCACCGCCCCGCTGGCCGCAGACGCCCACTACACGGTCCACGTCAGCACCGAGGACGAGGACGGCGCGCCCGGCCGCAAGGTCCTCACCTTCGACACCGGCAAGGCCGGCAAGGAGAAGGCGCTCAAGGTCACGTTCGGCCCCGAGGGCGGCAAGTACGGCGTCGGACAGCCCATCACGGCCCAGCTCAACAAGCCCGTCAAGGACAAGAAGGCCCGCGCCATCGTGGAGCGCGCCCTGAAGGTCGACTCGCAGCCCGCGGCGGACGGCGGCTCCTGGCACTGGGTCGACAGCAAGGAACTGCACTACCGCCCGAAGGAGTACTGGCCCGCCCACGCGACCATCACGGCCCGCAGCAACCTGGAGGGCATCAAGGTCGCCGACCGGCTCTGGGGCGGCCGCTCCAAGCCGCTGACCATCACCACGGGCGACAAGCTCGTGGCGGTCACCGACGCCGGATCGCACTGGATGACGGTCTACCGCAACGGCGAGGAGATCAACTCCATCCCGGTCACCACCGGCAAGCCGGGCTACGAGACCCGCAACGGCGTCAAGGTCGTGCTGGGCCAGGAGTACTCCGTACGCATGACCAGCGCGAGCATCGGTTCCTCGGACTTCTACGACAAGGAGGTGTACTACGCGACCCGCGTCACCTGGAGCGGCGAGTACGTGCACGCGGCCCCCTGGTCCGAGGGCTCACAGGGCTACGCGAACACCAGCCACGGCTGCACCGGCATGAGCACGAGCAACGCCGCCTGGTTCTTCGACACGTTCCGCCGCGGCGACCTCGTCAAGGTCGTCAACAGCTACGGCGAGGACATGGACCCGTTCGGCAACGGCTTCGGCGACTGGAACGTCGACTGGAAGGAGTGGCGCGAGGGCAGCGCCCTCACGGACTCCCACACGCCCGACCCGGTGCAGAAGGCCCGGCTCAGCCCCGAGGTCTGACCCGCCCGGATGTGAGACTTCCGACTCCCGTACGCCATCGGTGTACGGGAGTCGGCGCATTTCCAGCCGGTGCCGGCCCGGGGCGCCGGGTGGGCTCAGGCGCCCACGGCGAGCCGGGAGCGCAGCAGCGAGGCCAGCGCGTCTGCGAACTCGACCGGATCGACCGGAAGCGTCACCGCGGCCTCCGCGCGGCTCCACGTGGCCAGCCAGGCGTCCTGCGGGCGGCCGATCAGGAGCAGCACCGGCGGGCAGCGGAACACCTCGTCCTTGATCTGCCGGCACACGCCCATCCCGCCGGCGGGCACCGCCTCGCCGTCCAGGACGCAGACGTCGATCCCGCCCCGGTCCAGCTCCTTGAGGACCGCCGGGAGTGTCGCGCACTCGATGAACTGCACCTCGGGAACGTCGGACGCGGGCCTGCGGCCGGTGGCGAGGCGCACCTGCTCGCGCGTGTTGGCGTCGTCGCTGTAGACCAGAACCGTCGCGGTCGACTGCATCGTTCCTCCGAGGCGTCGTAAGTCTGGGGGCCGTGGGGCGTCGTTGGCGCGGAGCCTACTCCTCCCGACACCCCGTCAACACCGGTTCGCACAGGCCTCCGATGGGCCATATGGGCTGGACACACCCCCCAGACACTCCGAACGGCACCCCCCGGAGTGAGGGCGAGATAAGCGACCGACATAATGTCGGTCGTGGCGACAGCAACGACAGTAGAAACCGGGCACGCGCACCCGTCGGTCAATCGACCGAACCTCACCAGCGTCGGAACCATCATCTGGCTGAGTTCCGAGCTGATGTTCTTCGCGGCCCTCTTCGCGATGTACTTCACCCTGCGATCGGTGACCGGACCGGATCACTGGAAGGAAATGGCGTCCGCGCTGAACCTTCCGTTCTCCGCGACGAACACCACGATCCTGGTGCTCTCCTCACTCACGTGTCAGCTCGGCGTGTTCGCCGCTGAGCGCGGTGACGTGAAGAAGCTCAGGATGTGGTTCATCGTCACCTTCATCATGGGTGCGATCTTCATCGGCGGTCAGGTCTTCGAGTACACCGAGCTGGTCAAGAAGGACGGGCTTTCGCTCTCGTCCGACCCGTACGGCTCGGTGTTCTACCTGACCACCGGCTTCCACGGCATGCACGTGACAGGTGGCCTCATCGCCTTCCTGTTCGTCCTCGGCAGGACGTACGCCGCCCGGAGGTTCACCCACCATCAGGCGACCGCCGCAATCGTCGTGTCCTACTACTGGCACTTCGTCGACGTCGTCTGGATCGGTCTCTTCGCCACGATCTACCTGATCAAGTAGTTCGACGATCACAGCATCGGGCGTAGTACCCGACACATTCCCGCAGCACCGACGCAGAAGATCCTGACACCGGGGTAATCCGTGAAAAAGCTCTCCGCACGACGACGCCATCCGCTGGCGGCGGTCGTCGTCCTACTCCTCGCGCTGGCGGCCACCGGGGGGCTGTACGCCGCGTTCGCGCCCGCGGACAAGGCGCAGGCCGATGAAACCGCCCAGTCCCTCGCCATCGACGAGGGCAAGAAGCTCTACTCCGTCGGCTGCGCCAGCTGCCACGGAACCGGCGGTCAGGGCACCACCGACGGACCGAGTCTGGTGGGTGTCGGCTCCGCGGCCGTCGACTTCCAGGTCGGTACGGGCCGGATGCCGGCCCAGCAGCCGGGCGCTCAGGTCCCGAAGAAGAAGGTCATCTACTCGCAGGCCGAGATCGACCAGCTCGCGGCGTACATCGCCTCGCTGGGTGCCGGTCCGGTCGCGCCGACCTCCGAGGACTACAGCCCGGAAGGTGCGGACATCGCCAAGGGTGGCGAGCTGTTCCGTACCAACTGTGCCCAGTGCCACAACTTCACCGGTGAAGGTGGCGCTCTGACGCACGGCAAGTTCGCGCCGAGCCTCGAGGGTGTCGCTCCCAAGCACATCTACGAGGCCATGCAGACCGGCCCGCAGAACATGCCGTCCTTCCCGGACACGACGATGACCAAGCAGAACAAGAAGGACATCATCGCGTACCTCGACGCGGTCAACGGTGACAAGACGGAGAGCCCTGGTGGTCTCAAGCTGGGCGGGCTCGGCCCGGTCAGTGAGGGTCTGTTCGCCTGGATCTTCGGTCTCGGCGCCCTCGTCGCCGTCGCCATCTGGGTCGCCGCTCGGACCGCAAAGGCCAAGAAGTCATGAGTAGCCAAGACATTCCAGAAGAGAACCTGCCCGCTGGGCAGTCCACCGACGACGCAGCGGAGCACGGCTCGGTCGCGGTGAAGGACGAGCCCTTCGCCGACCCGGGTCTGCCGCCGCACGAGCACCGGATCCAGGACATCGACGAGCGGGCCGCGCGACGGTCCGAGCGCGTCGTGGCCATGCTGTTCACGGTGTCGATGCTGGCGACCATCGCCTTCATCGCCTCGTACGTCGCCATCGACGTCGACAAGAGCATCTACGTCTTCCCGATCGGGCACATCAACGCGCTGAACTTCGCGCTGGGCCTGACCCTGGGCGTGGCCCTGTTCTGCATCGGCGCGGGCGCGGTCCACTGGGCCCGCACTCTGATGTCCGACGTCGAGGTCGCCTCCGAGCGTCACCCGATCGAGGCCGAGCCCGAGGTCAAGGCGAAGGTCCTCGCGGACTTCGCCGACGGTGCGCGCGAGTCGCAGTTCGGCCGTCGCAAGCTGATCCGCAACACGCTGTTCGGCGCGCTGGCCCTGGTGCCGCTCTCCGGCGTCGTCCTTCTTCGTGACCTCGGGCCGCTGCCCGAGACGAAGCTGCGCCACACGGCGTGGAAGAAGGGCAAGAAGCTCGTCAACATGAACACGAACGAGCCGCTGCGTGCTTCGGACATCGCGGTCGGTTCGCTCACCTTCGCCAAGCCCGAGGGCGTGGAGGAGCACGACGAGGACTTCCAGCAGGTCATGGGCAAGGCCGCCCTGATGCTCGTGCGGATCCAGCCGCAGAACATCAAGGACAAGCAAGAGCTCGAGTGGTCCCACGAGGGCGTCGTCGCGTACTCGAAGATCTGCACCCACGTCGGTTGCCCGATCTCCCTGTACGAGCAGCAGACGCACCACGTGCTGTGCCCCTGTCACCAGTCCACCTTCGACCTCTCCGACGGTGCCCGGGTGATCTTCGGTCCCGCCGGTCACGCGCTGCCGCAGCTGCACATCGGCGTAGATGACGAGGGCTTCCTCGTCGCGCAGAGCGACTTCGCGGAGCCCGTCGGTCCTGCCTTCTGGGAGCGCGGATGAGTACTACGACCACCAACGACGCGCCTTCTCGTGAGAAGGCGCCGGCCGGCGAGCGCGTCGCCGACTGGGCCGACGGTCGGCTGGGGATCTACTCCCTGGCCAAGGCCAACATGCGCAAGATCTTCCCGGACCACTGGTCCTTCATGCTCGGTGAGATCTGCCTCTACAGCTTCATCATCATCATCCTCACGGGTGTGTACCTGACGTTGTTCTTCCACCCCTCGATGAACGAGGTGGAGTACCACGGCAGCTACATCCCGCTGCAGGGTCAGCTGATGTCCGAGGCGTTCAACTCGACCATGCACATCTCCTTCGATGTGCGCGGTGGCCTGCTGATCCGTCAGATCCACCACTGGGCCGCGCTGATCTTCCTCGCCGGCATGTTCGTGCACATGATGCGCGTGTTCTTCACGGGTGCGTTCCGCAAGCCGCGTGAGGTCAACTGGCTGTTCGGCTTCCTGCTGTTCGTCCTGGGCATGTTCACCGGCTTCACCGGTTACTCGCTCCCGGACGACCTGCTCTCCGGCACCGGTGTCCGCTTCATGGAGGGCGCGGTCCTGTCCGTGCCGATCGTGGGCACGTACCTGTCGTTCTTCCTCTTCGGCGGCGAGTTCCCGGGCGGCGACTTCGTCGCGCGGTTCTACTCGGTCCACATCCTGCTGCTGCCGGGCATCATGCTCGGGCTCGTGGTCGCTCACCTGATCCTGGTCTTCTACCACAAGCACACGCAGTTCGCGGGCCCCGGAAAGACGAACAAGAACGTCGTGGGCATGCCGCTCCTGCCGGTCTACATGGCCAAGGCGGGTGGCTTCTTCTTCCTGGTCTTCGGTGTCATCGCGGTCGTCGCCGCGATCGCGTCGATCAACCCGATCTGGGCCATCGGCCCGTACCGGATCGACCAGGTGTCCACGGGTGCGCAGCCCGACTGGTACATGGGCTTCTCCGAAGGCCTGATCCGTACGATGCCGGGCTGGGAGATCAACCTCTGGGGTCACACGCTCGTCCTGGGTGTGTTCGTCCCGCTGGTGATCTTCCCGCTGGTCCTGGTCGCGATCGCGGTCTACCCGTTCATCGAGTCCTGGGTCACCGGCGACAAGCGCGAGCACCACATCCTGGACCGCCCGCGCAACGTCCCGACGCGTACCGCCTTCGGCGCCGCGTGGATCTCCTGGTACTTCGTCCTGCTCGTCGGTGGTGGCAACGACCTCTGGGCCACGCACTTCCACCTGTCGATCAACGCGATCACCTGGTTCGTCCGCGTCGGATTCTTCGTCGTGCCGGTCCTCGTGTTCATCGCCACCAAGCGGATCTGCCTCGGCCTCCAGCGCCGCGACAAGGACAAGGTGCTGCACGGACGCGAGTCCGGCATCATCAAGCGCCTGCCGCACGGTGAGTTCGTCGAGGTGCACGAGCCGCTCGACCAGGAGGCCCTGCACACCCTCACGGCGCACGAGCAGTACAAGCCGCTCGAGATCGGCCCCGCGGTCGACGAGAACGGTGTGGAGCGCAAGCTCGGCCGTCTGCAGAAGCTGCGCGCCAAGCTCTCGAAGGGCTACTACGGGGAGCACAACCAGATCCCCAAGCCCACCGCCGAGGAGTACAAGGAGATCACCAGCGGCCACGGCCACCACTGATCTCTGATCTGTTCGCCACGGCAGGAGCCCTCGTCCAGTGCCTGGACGGGGGCTCTTTGCCGTCCCCGACCCTCGATAAGGTGGGGGACGCTTCATCCTTACGAACACCACACAGGAGCGGCCATGAGCGCTTTGACCCCCGCAGGAGGCAATACCGCGGCGGGCCGTTCCTGGCCCAGCGTGCTCAACGGCCTGCTCGACGGCCGCGACCAGAGCGCCGACGACACCGCGTGGGCGATGGACCGGATCATGCGGGGCGAGGCGACCGACGCGCAGATCGCCGCCTTCGTGGTCGCGCTGCGGGCCAAGGGCGAGACGGTGGAGGAGATCTCCGGCGTCGTGCGCGCGATGTACGAGCACGCCAACACCATCGAGGTGCCCGGCGAGGCCGTGGACATCGTCGGCACCGGTGGGGACGGCGCCAAGACCGTCAACATCTCCACCATGGCGGCGATCGTCATCGCCGGGGCCGGCACGAAGGTCGTCAAGCACGGCAACCGCGCCGCCTCCAGCGCCTCGGGCTCCTCGGACGTCCTGGAGAAGCTCGGCGTGAACCTCGACATCGCGCCGCGCCGCGTCGCCGAGGTGGCCGAGGAGGCGGGCATCACCTTCTGCTTCGCCATCAAGTTCCACCCGGCGCTGCGCTACGCGGGCGCCGCGCGCGGCCAGATCGGCATCCGGACGGTCTTCAACGCGCTCGGCCCGCTCACCAACCCGGCCCGCGTGAAGGCGCAGGCGGTCGGTGTCGCCGACCCGCGACTCGCGCCCATCATCGCCGGGGTCTTCGCCGAGCGCGGCAACTCCTCGCTGGTCTTCCGCGGCGACGACGGGCTCGACGAGCTGACCATCACCGGCACCTCCTGGGTGTGGGTCGTGCGGGACGGCGCGGTGCGCGAGGAGTCCTTCGACCCGCGCGACGTGGGGATCGAGACCGTGCCGATCGAGGCACTGCGCGGCGGCGACCCGTCCTTCAACGCGGAGGTCGCGCTGCGGCTCCTCGACGGGGAGCGGGGGCCCGTGCGCGACGCGGTCCTGCTCAACGCGGCGGCGGCGCTCGTCGCCGTACGGCCCGGCAGCGGGACGCTCGCCGAGCAGATCAGGGCCGGGATGGACCGGGCCGCCGAGTCGATCGACTCCGGTGCGGCGAAGGCCGTGCTGGAACGGTGGATCGCCGCCACCAACCGCTGAGTGTGACGCAGGGCGCAGTCCAGATCGTGGACTGCGCCCTTGCCGTATCCCGGACGTGTGGCAGGATTCTCTGCAAGGTCATGAGTGACAGCGATCGAGGCCCCAGCCCGCTGTCCGGCAACCCTCCGTCCGTGGCGGGGTGCCCTGGGTGAAGACCAGGCCGTACGCAGCAAGGCGTATGGCAAGCGCGGACCCCTCGTGAACCTCAGGGGTCCTGGGTCGTCCGAGGGAGCAGTCTCGTGAGCAAGCGAATGCGCTAGGGCCTAGCAGCCCCTTCTCCATCACACCCTCCGTGCGACGCGGTCATCCGTGTATCGCGCGTCGAGGCAACACCCGTACGCCGTAAGCCGGTTGAGTGCTTCCGTGCGGGCCTTCACAGCCACTTCGCCCTGTCCTGCCGGGAGATACCGTCATGTCTGCTCACGCCTCCGCTGCCACCGCCTCCGTCACCACCGACACCGCCGTCGAGTCCGCCGATCCCGCCTGTGGGGCCCCGCTGCCGGTGCTCGGCCGGGACGTCACCGTGCCGCTCGTCACCGGGGGCGAAGTGACGTACGCGGCCCTCGACTACGCGGCCAGCGCGCCGGCCCTCCAGCGGGTGTGGGACGACGTCGCCGCGTACGCGCCGTACTACGGCAGCGTCCACCGGGGCGCCGGGTACCTCTCGCAGCTGTCGACCGATCTCTTCGAGAACTCGCGCGTCACCGTCGCCGAGTTCCTCGACTGCCGCGACGACGACCAGGTCGTCTTCACCAGGTCGACCACCGACTCGCTCAACCTGCTGGCCGCCGCGCTCCCCGCCGACTGCCAGGTCTTCGTCTTCGAGACCGAGCACCACGCCTCGCTGCTGCCGTGGCGCGACGCCCGCGTGACGTACCTGAACGCGCCGCGCACCCCCGGCGAGGCTGTCGCGACCCTGGAGCGCGCGCTCGCCGACCGCGACCCCTACGGCCCGGCCCTCGTCTGCGTCACCGGTGCCTCGAACGTCACCGGTGAGCTCTGGCCGGTGCGCGAGCTGGCGGCGGCCGCTCACGCGCACGGTGCCCGCATCGTGCTCGACGCCGCACAGCTCGCGCCCCACCACCCCGTCTCCGTACAGGAGTTGGACGTCGACTGGGTCGCCTTCTCCGGGCACAAGCTGTACGCGCCGTTCGGCTCGGGCGTGCTCGCCGGGCGCTCCGACTGGCTGCGCGCGGCCGAGCCGTACCTCGCCGGTGGCGGTGCGTCCAGGAAGGTCGCCCGTCGCGCGGACGGGGGCGTCGACGTCGAGTGGCACGACAGCGCCGCCCGCCACGAGGCCGGTTCGCCGAACGTGATCGGCGTGTACTCCATCGCCTCCGCCTGCAAGGCGCTCACCGAGGCCGGTTTCGACAGCATCGTCGAGCGGGAGCAGTCCCTGATCCGTACGGTGCGCGCCGGGCTCGCCGAGGTGCCCGAGGTGAGGGTGCTCTCGCTGTTCGGCGACGACGCCCCGCGCGTCGGCGTCATCTCGTTCGTCGTCGAGGGCTGGAACTCCTCGCACTTCGCCGCCGCGCTCTCCGCCGAGTACGGCATCGGCGTCCGCGACGGCCTGTTCTGCGCCCACCCGCTCGTGCGCACGCTGCTCGGCTCCGACCCGCAGACGCAGGGCGAGTGCGGCGCGCCCGAGGCGGCGCCGGGCGAGAAGTCGCTGAACGCCATCCGGGTGAGCTTCGGCGCCGGCACGCCCGACGAGCACGTGGAGCGTTTCGTCGCCGCGGTGAAGGAGCTCGTACGGGACGGTGCGGCCTGGAAGTACCGCACCGAGGGCGGGCGTTGCGTCCCGGCCTCCTGAGGCAGCGCAGAAAGCCGCGGTCGCGGCCGCTCGGTGGACGAGCGGCCGCGACCGCGGCTTGTGCGTGTGCGGGGTGGGGTCAGCCGTCCAGGCCGATGGCGAACGCGGCTTCCAGGTCGTGCTGGGAGTACGTACGGAACGCGACGTGCGTGTCCGTCGCCTCGACACCGGCGATCTTGCTGATCCGGCCGGGGATGACGTCCGCCAGATCGTCGTGCCGCGCCACGCGGACCATGGCGATCAGGTCGTACGTGCCGGTGACGGAGAAGACCTCGCTGACGCTCTCCAGGGCCGCGATCGACTCGGCGATCTCGGGGATCCGGTCCACGCTGGTCTTGATGAGCACGATCGCGGTGATCACGGCTTGCTGTCTCCCTCGGTGGCCGTGGCTGGGGCGGTACTCACTCTAGCCCGCCCGTCTTTTGCCACCGCCCTCGCAAGGAAGCGCCTCGCGCCCCCCGATTCCCCTGTACCTCACCCACGCGTAGAGGAACCCCAGCGAGAAGCCGATCAGGTGCGCCAGATACGCCACTCCGGGCCCCTGGCTGTCCCGTCCCGCCGCCGCCCACTGGAGCGCCACCCAGAACGGCAGCACCACCCATGCCGGAAAGCGCAGCGGCAGGAAGAACAGGAACGGGAACAGGCTCGTCACGCGCGCTTCGGGGAACAGGTACAGGAAGGCGCCGAGGATCGCCGAGATGGCCCCCGAGGCGCCGACCAGGGTCTGGTCGGAGTCGGCGTGCGCGATCGCGTAGCCGAGGAGCGCCAGGTAGCCGCTGATCAGGTAGAAGAGCGCGTACGCGACGTGGCCCATGCGTTCTTCGACCATCGCCCCGAAGACGTAGAGGAAGAGCATGTTGCCCAGCAGGTGCAGCCAGCTGCCGTGCACGAACAGGGCTGTGGCCGGGGTGAGCGCGGCCCGCGGCGATCCGGTGAAGAGTTCGGTGGGGACCACGCCCCAGCGCTCGAAGTAGTCGGTCTGCGCGGTGAGCAGCCGGGCCCCGGTGCCGTACGACGGGTTCAGGCCGGACACCGGCGAGATGACGAAGACCACGCAGCAGACGGCGATGATTCCGTACGTGACCGGGGCGGGGTGCCCTCTGAGGAATGCGGTCACCTTCGCGATCGCGTCGCGTCCGTTGCCGATCATGCAACAGAGCATGACGCAAGGCGGGGAGCGGGCGGCGTACGGCAGGCCGTAGGGTTACGGGCAATACAGCGAGCGAAAGAAGAGGCGCAATTCGATGACGGTTCCCCTGCCGACCGCCACCACCCGCTGGCGCTGCACGCTCTGCGGCAATCTCACGCGGTTCGACGTGACACGGTCCTCGAAGGTCGTCGAGTACGTCCACCTCGACCTGGCCGGTGAGCCGAACGTCGAGGAACGCAACGTGGTCAGTGAGACCATCGAGTCGGTCCGCTGCCGCTGGTGCAACGCGGTGGATCAGGTGGAACTGGTGGACAGGCCGGGCGCCGACTCCTGAGGGAGCGGCCCCACAGCGACTTGGGGTGACGGATGGTGGAGAGCACGGGCGGGGAGGCCGGAAACGCCGAGCAGGCCGCCGCCGCCGAGGTGCTCGACCGGCCGTTGCCCGAAGGTGTGCGGCGGCGGGTCGTACAGATCGTCTCGGACGGCTTCGGCGGTCTGACGGTCGGCGAACTTCCGCCCCCTTTGCGCCAGTACGCCCGGTTCACCCCGACGCGACGGGTGAAGTTCGCCGGGAACGCCATGGCCGCGGCGGTGGAGAGCGACACGCTCTTCCGGCAGCGGATCGGGGAGCGCTTCCGTGAGGCGCAGCCCGAGTTGGCGGGTGCCCTGGAGGCCGGGTCGCCGCCGCCCGCCGCCGATCCGCTCGACGTGGCCGCGGCCGCGTACGTGCTGCGGCCCGTCGGCTGGGTGAAGCTGGTCGACGCCGCCGGCGAGGAGGCCCAGCGGGCGGACGCCGAGCGCGCCGACGAGGAGACCCGTGCCGAGCTCGACCGGCTGCGCGAGCAGTTGGCCGAGGCGCGGGCCCACACCAAGGCCGAGACCGAGCGGCTGCGCACGGAGCTGGACGCCGCCAGGCGCGAGGCCGACGCCGTGCACCGCAAGCTGCGGGCCGCCCTCAGTGACGTGAAGCGCAGCGAGGCCGCCGTGCGCAAGGCGCGGGCCGAGAGCGACGCCGTACGGGCCGAGGGGCAGGCTCAGGTGTCCGCCGCCGAGAGCGAGGCGCGGCGGCTGAAGGCGCGGCTCGGAGAGGTCGAGGCGACCCTGGAGGCGTCGCGCAGGGCGGCCCGCGAGGGGCGCAGCGTCGAGGACATGAGGGTGCGGCTGCTGCTCGACACCGTCCTGGAGGCCGCTCAGGGGCTGCGCAGGGAGCTGGCGTTGCCGCCGGTGTCCGCGCGGCCCGCGGACTCTGTGGACGCCGTCGAGCCGGGCCGGATGACCCCGAAGGACATCGCGGCGCGCGCCCTGCACGAGCACGACCCCGCGATCCTCGACCAGTTGCTCGCGCTGCCGCAGGCCCATCTGGTCGTCGACGGGTACAACGTGACGAAGACCGGCTATCCGACGATGCCGCTGGAGAAGCAGCGGCTGCGGCTGCTCGGCTCCCTCTCGCAGCTCGCGGCGCAGACCGGCGCCGAGGTCACCTGTGTCTTCGACGGGGCCGAGCTCGCCGCTCCGGTGCTGCTCGCGCCGCCGCGCGGGGTGCGGGTGCTGTTCTCCAAGGCGGGCGTCACGGCTGATGAATTGATTCGCCAACTGGTGCGCGCGGAGCCGCCGGGCCGGCCCGTGATCGTCGTCTCGACGGACCGGGAGGTCGCCGACGGGGTCGCCAAGGCGGGTGCGCGTCCGGTTGCGTCCGTCATGCTCCTGAAGCGCCTGTCGCGGGGCTGATGTCCCGATCGGTACGGTGGTGCAACATCCGTTCCGCTTGCCCGAATTGGCGAAACCTTCACGCAACGTAGCGTCAAACGGACATCACTGCACGTGAGTTGTGTGCAAAGAATGCAGTCGGTGGCCGAGATTTTTCTCGTCAGGATTTGAACTGATCACAAGAAGGTCACTAGGGTCGGGCCTCGAACCTCCGCTCGGGTGATCACTCACAAGAGGTGTGTGACGGTGGAGGGGCACCGCCGACCGGCGTTCGGTAGGCGGCTGGAGGAAGAAGGAGCTCGCCTTCGTGGCGTCCCACCGTCGACCCAAGCAGCCGAGCCGCACCCGTGTGACGGTGCTCACCGCGACCGCCGCCGCTGCCGTGGCCCTCACTTCGCAGGCGGCCAACGCCGCGCCGAAGCCCGACAAGAGCGAGGTCAAGGCCAAGGTCGACAAGCTCTACGAAGAGGCGGAGAAGGCCACCGACCTCTACAACGGGGCCAAGGAGAAGCAGAAGAAGCTCGAGAAGGAGATCGGCGAGCTCCAGGACAAGGTCGCCCGCGGCCAGGAGGACCTCAACGAGCTCCGTACGGGCCTCGGTTCGCTCGCCAGCCAGCAGTACCGCTCCGGTGGCATCGACCCCTCGGTCCAGCTCTTCCTCTCCGCCGACCCGGACGACTACCTCGACAAGGCGTCCACCCTCGACTCGCTCTCCGCGCAGCAGCTCGAGTCGCTCAAGAAGGTCCAGGAGAAGCAGCGCACGCTCGCCCAGGAGCGTTCCGAGGCCTCCGAGAAGCTCAAGGACCTCGCCGACACGCGCACCGAACTCGGCAAGAAGAAGAAGGAAGTCCAGAGCAAGCTCGGCTCCGCCCAGAAGCTGCTCAACACCCTGACCGCCGCCGAGCGCGAGAAGATGGCCGCCGCGGACGCGCGCGCCAGCCGCGACTCCGCGGGCCGCGTCGACCTCGGCAACGAGGCGGCCGCCTCCAAGTTCGGTGCCGCCGCCCTGAGCGCCGCCGCCACGCAGATAGGCAAGGCCTACGTCTCCGGCGGCACGGGTCCCAACTCGTACGACTGCTCGGGTCTGACGCAGTGGGCGTACAACCAGGCCGGTCTCTCCATCACCCGGACCACGTACACCCAGCAGAACGACGGCACCAAGATCGGCATGAGCCAACTCAAGCCCGGTGACCTGGTCTTCTTCAACAACCTCGCGCACGTGGGCCTGTACGCCGGCAACGGCCAGGTGCTGCACGCCCCGCACCCCGGTGCCGTCGTCCGCTACGAGTCGATGAGCACCGTCGGATCGTTCCAGTTCGGCGTCCGCGTCATCGGCTGATCGACCTTCGCGTCCGATCCTCGTACCAACGGACCGCAGACAGTCGGAAACGCGCCCGTTCGGGCGAATTCCGGCAGGGCCCGCTGACTTTGCGCCCCCGCATCGACCTGCGTCGATGCGGGGGCGTGCGGTTTCCGGGGAGAATCCGAACCGGTCGCGCTGCGTGATAGCTTCCGCGCTGTCCGTGGGCACCGGTCCGCGGACCTACCGCCGGACGGGCGGGACGTGACGCCTGTGGAGGCTCCGCGAGGCCGGAATTCCGGTTCCCGCGGCGGCCCGTGAAGCAGGAACCCGCCGGAAGCCGCCTCGCGCAGCGGAGCGGCAGGCCGGGGCCCGGCAGCTGTGCCGGGCGGGCGTCCAGAGTCGGCACGCATTCCGCAGCCCTGCCGCCCTCCGGGGGGTGGGGGCGCGTCGACACGGAAGGAGTTCCAATCGCCGTGGGGTCCCATCGCCGTATCGCGCAGTCCGGGCACGTGGGCGCTGATCGCAGCACGCGCGTCGCCGTCCTGACCGTGGCCGCCGCCTCGGCGGCCGCCGCCCTCGGTGCCGCTCCCGCGGGCGCCGCGCCGCAGGACAAGCCGGCCGACACCAAGGCCGAGGTGGACCGCCTCTACGAGCAGGCCGAGCAGGCCACCGAGGCGTACAACAAGGCCGACGAGCGGGCCGACAGGCTCCGCGAGGAACTGGCCACGACCCAGGACCAGGTGGCCCGCGGGCAGGAGCGCATCAACAAGATGCGCCAGGCGCTCGGCATGGTCGCGGGCGCCCAGTACCGCTCCGGCGGGATGGACCCCTCGCTCGCCCTGATGCTCTCCTCCGACCCGGACGGCTACCTCGACCGGGCCAGCACCCTGGACCGGCTCAGCGCCCGGCACGCCGGTGATCTCAGCGAACTGCAGGGCGCCCAGCGGGATCTGGCGCAGAAGCGGTCCGAGGCGCAGCGCAAGCTGGCCGACCTGGAGAAGAGCCGCAAGGCCGTGCAGCAGCACAAGCGCAGCGTCGAGACGAAGCTCGCCAAGGCGCGGCGGCTGCTCAACTCGATGCCGAGCGCCGAGCGCGACGCGTACGAGCGTGCCTCGCGCGGCACCGGACGGCCCGACCTGTCCGGCGCGGGCGCCGCGTCCTCGTCGCGCGCCGCCGCGGCCCTCGCCGCCGCCCAGTCGGCGCTCGGCAAGCCGTACGTGTGGGGTGCCACCGGGCCGTCGGGGTTCGACTGTTCGGGCCTGATGCAGTGGTCGTACGGTCAGGCCGGCGTCGGTCTGCCGCGCACCTCGCAGGCCCAGCGGTACGCGGGGCAGCAGGTCCCGCTGTCCGCGGCGCAGCCCGGCGACCTGGTCGCCTACGGGTCGGACGCCCACCACATCGGCATCTACGCGGGCAACGGCCAGGTGATCCACGCGCCCTATCCCGGCGCCCCGGTGCGCTACGACCCGGTGGGCATGATGCCCGTCTCATCCGTGACCAGGGTCTGAGGCCTTCCCTCGAAGACGCCGTACGATCGGAAAGATGGCTGGTCGACGGCGTGCGGTGAGCAGGGCGGGGTGCTTCGTGACACTCGGCGCCCTGCTCGTCGGGGGCGCCGGGTGCGCCCGGCAGGACGCGGCACCCGACAGCCGGTCGGCCGCCGTGCAGCGGGTTCTCGACCTTCGGGCGGACGCGGTCCTGCACGGGGACGACGCCGCGTACGAGGAGACCGGCGGCGCCGATCCGAACCTGCTGCACGACCTGGCCGCCGTGCCCCTCGACTCCTGGGCGTACCAGCTCACCCGCATCGACGGCACCGGCTCCCACGTCACCGCCGCGGTCGAGCTGCGCTACCGCGTCGAGGGCTACGACGCGGCGGCTGTCGTCGCCCGGCGGACGCTGGCGCTGCGGCGCACCGACGGACACTGGCAGGTGACGAGCGACGAGCCCGCCGAGAAGTCCGGCAAGCAACTGTGGGACCAGGGCCGGGTGATCGCGGTCAAGGGCGCGCGCAGTCTCGTCCTCGGCGTCGGGCAGCAGCGGACCGTGCTGCGCGCGTACGCCGGGATCGCCGACGACGCGGTGCCTTCCGTGGACGCCGCCTGGGGCAAGGACTGGGCCCGCCGGATCGTCGTCCTCGTGCCCGAGTCCCTCCAGGGCATGGGGGAGTTGCTGGCGGCGCCCGCGTCGAACTACCGGGGGATCGCGGCGGTCACGACCGGTGAGACGGGCGGCTCGGGCAGCGCGCCCGCGGACCGGGTGATCATCAACCCGGAGGCGTACGGCGTCCTCGGCTCGTTCGGCAAGCAGGTCGTCCTCACACACGAGACCACGCATGTGGCGACGCGCGCGGTGACCTCGGCCGCGACGCCGCTGTGGCTGTCGGAGGGGTACGCGGACTGGGTCGGGTACCGGGGCACGGGCCGCGGCGTCGGGCAGGCCGCGCCCGAGCTCCAGCGGGCCGTCCAGGAGGGCGCAGCGCCCGTCGGACTGCCGACCGACGAGGACTTCGGGTTCAGCGGTGACGCGGGGAAGCTCGCGCGGGCGTACGAGAGCGGCTGGATGGCCTGCCGGATGATCGCCGACCAGTGGGGCGAGGACAAGCTCAAGGCGTTCTACACGTCGGTCGGCGGGCACAAGCAGCGCGCCGGTGCCGTGGAGGGCGCGCTCCAGAACGTCCTGGGGATCGACGAGCGGGACTTCGTGGCGCGCTGGCGCGCGTACGTCCGGGCCGAACTGGACTGAGCGGGCCGCGCTCTCAGGAGGTGGCGCTCACCGACTGGTCGCGGGCCGGCTGCGTGGGCAGCGGGGTGCGCTCGGCGCGGCGCGGCTCGGTGACCGTCGCGCGCCACAGCCGGTGGCAGGCGCTGAGCGAGGCCGTGACGAGGAGCCCGTTGCGCACGAGAAGGAGGAAGAGGCCGAGCGAGTCGCTGGCGACCACGTGCGAGAACCAGATGGGGAACTCCAGGAACGTCACGAACGTCGCCGCGAGCACCAGCCACACCGGCAGCGTCATCCGGCTGCCCGGGAACAGCAGGCAGACCGCGGCGAGCCCGACCAGCCACAGCATGTACTGCGGGCTGATGACCCGGCTCGTCGTGGTGAACAGCAGGACCGCCGTCAGCGCGGCGTCCGCGAGCGTGCTCGACTCCCAGGCGCGGGCCTTGAACCGCCACAGCAGCAGCCAGCCGAACGCCAGCGCCGTGAGCAGCTGCGCGAGCATGCTCACCACGTCCACGTACGGGCCGAGGAACTCCACCGAGCCGTAGTTCAGCTGCACCGTGCCCGACCAGCCGAACTGCCGCGCCACGTGGAAGACGAGCGAGCCCAGCGACTCGACCTCCGTGCCCCGGTCCTTCTGGAACGTCAGGAAGGCCAGGGCGCCCGGCATCGCGATCGTGAAAGCGAGCAGCAGCCCGCCGGCCGTCAGCGCGGCAGCACCCCACGACTCGCGCGTCGCCCGGCCGCGCCGGGTCCCGAGGAGCAGCAGCGCGGGCCACACCTTGAGCAGCGCGCCGATCGCCGCCATGACGCCCGCGGCCCTCGGGTGCCGGGCCGCCGCGAGCAGCGCCGCGACGGCGACGGCGGTCACCATCACGTCGTAGCGCGCGTACACGGTCTGTCCCAGTAGCGGCAGGCCGGCGACCCAGACCCACACCCCGCGCCGCGACTTGCCGTGCCGGTCGGCCACGTACAGGAGCATCAGGAAGACGGCGGCGTCCGCGAGGAAGGCGAGGAGGAAGAAGGCGGACGCGTACGACAGGAAGGGCAGTACGGCGGGGGAGAGGATCGCGACCGCGGCGGCCGGCGGGTACTGCCACGTCACGTCGTCCAGCGGGAACGTTCCGGTGCGCAGGACGTCGAACCAGCCGTGGTAGATGACGGAGACGTCGCTGGTGACATCCGGGCCGGGGACCACCACGACTTTGAAGACGCACAGCAGGAGCAGGGTCCGGGTCAGGACCCACGTGATCAGGAGCGCTGCGGGATTTCGCGTCTTCATTCGACTCATCATGCCCGGCAGGCCAGTGTGGTGGCCATGGACCGGGCGGCGTGGCGCGCTCTCTCCGGGGGGTTCGGTACTGTCTGCGGCGATGCACCAGACACCGAAGACCCTGCTCGTGACCAACGACTTCCCGCCCCGCCCGGGGGGCATCCAGGCGTTTCTGCACAACATGGCGCTGCGGCTGGATCCCGAGCGGCTGGTCGTCTACGCGTCGACGTGGAAGCGGAGCCAGGAAGGCATCGAGGCGACCGCCGCCTTCGACGCCGAGCAGCCGTTCACCGTCGTACGCGACCGTACGACGATGCTGCTGCCGACCCCGCGCGTGACCCGGCGGGCCGTGGGCCTGTTGCGGGAGCACGGCTGTACGTCGGTGTGGTTCGGTGCGGCCGCGCCGCTCGGCCTGATGGGGTCGGCGCTGCGCGGGGCGGGGGCCACGAACCTCGTCGCGACGACGCACGGGCACGAGGCCGGGTGGGCCCAACTCCCCGCGTCCCGGCAGCTGTTGCGGCGTATCGGCGAGTCCACGGACACGATCACCTACCTCGGCGAGTACACGCGCTCGCGGATCGCGGCGGCGCTGACGCCCGCGGCGGCCGGGCGGATGGTCCAACTCCCGCCGGGGGTCGACGAGAAGACGTTCCATCCGGACTCGGGCGGCGCCGCGGTGCGGGCCCGCCTCGGGCTCTCCGAGCGCCCGGTCGTCGTCTGCGTCTCGCGCCTGGTCCCGCGCAAGGGGCAGGACACGCTGATCCTGGCCATGCCGCGGATCCTGGCGTCGGTGCCGGACGCGGTGCTGTTGATCGTCGGCGGCGGCCCGTACGAGAAGGAGCTCCGCAAGCTGGCGGCGGAGACCGGGGTCGCCGAGTCGGTGCGGTTCACGGGCGCGGTGCCGTGGGAGGAGCTTCCGGCGCACTACGGCGCGGGCGATGTCTTCGCGATGCCGTGCCGTACGCGGCGCGGCGGCCTGGACGTCGAGGGCCTCGGCATCGTCTACCTGGAGGCTTCCGCGACCGGCCTTCCGGTGGTCGCGGGGGACTCGGGCGGGGCGCCGGACGCGGTGCTCGACGGGGAGACCGGGTGGGTCGTCCGGGGCGGCTCTGCGGAGGAGTCGGCGGACCGGATCACCGTGCTGTTGCAGGACCCTGAGCTGCGGCGGCGCATGGGGGAGCGGGGCCGCGCGTGGGTGGAGGAGCGGTGGCGCTGGGACCTGCTCGCCGAGAGGTTGCGGGGGCTGTTGTAGACGCCGGTCCGGCTGCGGGTGCGTGGGGGCCGGCCGCGCGGTTCCCCGCGCCCCTGAAGACCCGCGGCTTCCTCGACGAGATGGAGCGCCCCTGAGAGGGCGCACGACGTGCGCGTCTCAGGGGCGTGGGGAACCGCGCGAGCGACCCCGGCGAAACCCGCCGCCGCGCACCAGAGGCGCCTCGCGGCGACGAGACGCGGTCAGGCCTGGTACAGCGCCTCGATCTCGTCCGCGTAGTCCTTCGCCACGACGTTGCGCTTCAGCTTCAGCGAGGGCGTCAGGTGACCCGAGTCCTCCGTGAACTGGGTCCCCAGGATGCGGAACTTGCGGACCGACTCCGCCTTGGACACCGCCGCGTTGCCGTCGTCCACCGCCGACTGGATGGCGGCCAGCAGGTCCGTGTCGTCCCGCAGGGAGGCCACCGTCGAGTCCGCCGGCTTGCCGTGGTCCGTGGCCCACCTGCCGAGGAACTCCTCGTCGACCGTGACGAGGGCGCCCACGAACGGGCGGCCGTCGCCGACGACCATGCACTCGGCGACCAGGGCGTGCGCGCGGATACGGTCCTCGATGACGGCCGGGGCGACGTTCTTGCCGCCCGCCGTCACGATGATCTCCTTCTTGCGGCCCGTGATGCGCAGGTAGCCGTCCTCGTCGAGGGTGCCGATGTCGCCCGTGTGGAACCAGCCGTCGGCCAGCGCCTCCTCGGTCGCGCCCTCGTTGTTCCAGTAGCCGGAGAACAGGTGCTCGCCGTGGAGCAGCACCTCACCGTCGTCGGCGATCCGGACCACCGAGCCCGGCAGCGGCTGGCCGACCGTGCCGATCTTCTGGCGGTCCCACGGGTTGAAGGCGGTCGCGGCGCAGGACTCGGTCAGGCCGTAGCCCTCCAGGACCGTGAAGCCGATGCCGCGGAAGAAGTGCCCGAGGCGCTCGCCGAGCGGGGCGCCACCGGAGATCGCGTACTCGCCGCGGCCGCCGAGGACGGCACGCAGCTTGCTGTAGACGAGCTTGTCGAACGTCTTGTACTTGAGCTTCAGGGTGAGCGAGGGGCCCTTGGGGGTGTCGAGCGCGCGGCTGTACTCGATCGCCGTGTCGGCGGCCTTGTCGAAGATCTTGCCCTTGCCGTCGGCCTGCGCCTTGGCCCGCGCCGAGTTGTAGACCTTCTCGAAGACGCGCGGGACACCGAGGATCAGCGTCGGCCTGAACGCGGCCAGTTCGTCCGTGAGGTGCTTGATGTCCGGGGCGTGGCCCAGCTTGATCGGGGCCATCAGCGACGCCACCTCGACCAGGCGGCCGAAGACGTGCGCGACGGGGAGGAAGAGGAGCACCGAGCACTCGCCCGTACGGAACAGCGGTTTCAGGCGCTCCACCACGTTGCCGCACTCCGCGAAGAAGCTGCGGTGGGTCAGGACACAGCCCTTGGGGCGGCCCGTGGTGCCCGAGGTGTAGACGATCGTCGCCGGGTCGTCGGCCTTCGCCGAGGCGCTGCGCTCGTCGACCGTCTCGTCGGAGACATCGGCGCCCGCGCGATTCAGCTCGTCGACACCGCCCGCGTCGATCTGCCAGACGTGCTTGAGCTGCGGCAGGGCTTCGCGCACGGAGGCGACGGTCGCGACGTGCGCGTCCGACTCGACGACGATCGCGACGGCACCCGAGTCGCCGAGGATCCACTGGATCTGCTCGGCCGAGCTCGTCTCGTAGACCGGGACGGTGACCGCGCCGGCGCTCCAGATCGCGAAGTCGAGCAGCGTCCACTCGTACCGCGTGCGGGACATGAGCCCGACCCGGTCGCCCGGCTGCACGCCGGAGGCGATCAGGCCCTTGGCGGCGGCGAGCACCTCGGCCAGGAACGTGGTCGACGTGACGTCCTGCCACGTGCCGGCGATCTTGCGGCCGATGACGGCGACGTCGGGATGCTGCGCGGCGTTTCTGCGGACGATATCGGTCAGATTGCCGTCCGCAGGGACCTCGTACAAAGCCGGAAGGCTGAACTCGCGCAAGACTGCTGCTCCTCGTAGGGCGCCGGCGCCACGACTTTGTGTGCTGCGTCGGTGCGGTCCAAGATCGGGCAGGTGCTCAGGGCTGGGATTAATTGAACTGAGCACGACTGGACTGCCCGGACGTTACCCACCAGTACTGCTCTTTCGGTAGGGGGTCCAGGCCAGATGTTCCCTGCGTCACACGTCACGGCGGTGCTCGGTGCAGAGTAGTCCACGCCGTTCCTGACTCGGAAGTAACCGCAGGTCCGGCGGCCTCTACCCACCTGGGACCCATGGTCCTAGGGTGACCGCATGCGCGTTCACGTGGTCAGCGATGTGCACGGAAACTCCACCGACCTCGCACGAGCCGGTGACGGTGCCGACGCTCTGCTCTGCCTCGGTGACCTGGTCCTCTTCCTGGACTATGCAGACCACTCGCGGGGCATTTTTCCGGACTTGTTCGGAGTCGAGAACGCGGACCGCATCGTCGCGCTGCGCACGGCCCGCCGTTTCGAGGAGGCGCGCGCCTTCGGAGCCCAGCTCTGGGCCGGCATCGACCGCGGACCCGCCATCGAAAAAGCGGTGCGCAAGCAGTACGCGGAGCTGTTCGCGGCGTTCCCCACTCCTACGTACGCCACCTACGGCAACGTCGACATGCCGCACCTGTGGCGTGAGTACGCCGGACCGGGCACGACCGTGCTCGACGGGGAGCGGGTCGAGATCGGCGGGCGGGTCTTCGGCTTCGTCGGGGGCGGACTGCGCACCCCGATGCGGACCCCGTACGAGATCGACGACGAGGAGTACGCCGCCAAGATCGAGGCCGTCGGAGAGGTGGATGTCCTGTGCACCCACATCCCGCCGGAGGTGCCGGAGCTGGTCTACGACACCGTGGCGCGGCGCTTCGAGCGGGGCAGCCGGGCGCTGCTCGACGCCATCCGCAGGACGCGGCCCCGCTACGCGCTGTTCGGCCACGTCCACCAGCCCCTCGCCCGGCGGATGCGGATCGGAGCCACCGAGTGCGTCAATGTCGGCCACTTCGCGAGCGCGGGCAGACCCTGGGCTTTGGAGTGGTGACGGCGGGGCCACCCATGCGCGATAGCCTGCACACGACACACACGTAGGCACGGCGCACCCCTGACCGGTATCTGGAGGAGCCACGGCGATGGCGGAACACACCAGCTCGAGCATCACGATCGAGGCAGCACCGGCGGAGGTCATGGGAGTGATCGCCGACTTCGCCCGTTATCCGGACTGGACCGGCGAGGTGAAGGAGGCCGAGGTCCTCGCGACCGACGACGCCGGCCGCGCCGAGCAGGTCCGCCTCGTCATGGACGCCGGCGCGATCAAGGACGACCAGACCCTCCGGTACACCTGGGCGGGCGAGAACGAGCTGTCCTGGACGCTCGTGAAGTCCCAGATGCTGCGCTCCCTCGACGGCTCCTACGTCCTGAAGCCCGCGGGCACCGGCACCGAGGTCACGTACTCGCTGACCGTGGACGTGAAGATCCCGATGCTCGGGATGATCAAGCGCAAGGCGGAGAAGGTCATCATCGACCGGGCACTGGCCGGTCTGAAGAAGCGGGTCGAGTCCAAGTAGCCTCAGGCTTCATGCGCACCCTTCTCGTCACCGGCCCCGGTGGCTCCGGTAAGACGTCCGTCGCCTCAGCCACCGCTCTCCAGGCCGCCCGGCAAGGGGTGCGCACCCTCCTCATCACCGGTGACGCCCTCGAAGCCCCCGACGGCGTCACCGTGCGGCGGCTCGCCCCGGCCGACGACTTCCGGGACGATCTGCTCGCCCTCCAGGACCGCGCGGCCTCCGCGCTCGACCTGATGGGCGCCGCCCGGCTCGACGCCGACGAGCTGACGCCGCTGCCCGGCAGCGACGAACTGGCCCTGCTGCGGGCCCTGCGGGACAGCGCCGAAGGACCGCACGACCTGGTCGTCGTCGATCTGCCCGCCGCCCCGCGCGCCGTCGCGATCCTCGCCCTGCCCGAACAGCTGCGCCGCTACCTGCGCCGCCTGCTCCCCGCGGAGCGCCAGGCTGCCCGCGCCCTGCGCCCCGTCCTCGGCCGGCTCGCCGGGGTGCCGATGCCCGCGCAGTGGCTGTACGAGACCGCGGCCCGCTGGGACACCGAACTCGCCGCCGCGCAGGCCGTGATCGACGCCGACAGCACCGCCGTACGCCTCGTCGCCGAACCGACGCAGGCCGCCGCCGAGACCCTGCGCGTCACCCGCGCCGGGCTCGCCCTGCACGGGCTGCCCGTCGAGTCGGTCGTCGCCAGCAAGGTGCTGCCCGACGGCTCCACCGACCCGTGGCTGGCCGACGCCGCGGCCCGGCAGCGCAAGGTCGTCGCCGAGTGGCCGGACGCGTACGAGGTCGCCCACCTGGGCCGGGACCCGCGCCCCGGCGACCTCGACGTCCCGGTGCCGGACGCCCGCGGACCCCGTACCCCTGGACCGTCGACGACCGGCTCGCGCAGGACGGCGTGCTGGTCTGGCGGATCCCGCTGCCCGGCGCCGTGCGCGAGGAGCTGACGCTGATCCGGCGCGGCGACGAACTGGTTGTCGGCGCCGGTGCGTTCCGCCGGATCGTCCCGCTGCCCTCCGCGCCCCGCCGCTGCACCGTCGCCGGCGCCGGGCTCGTCGACGGCGAACTGTGCGTACGGTTCGCGCCCGACCCCGATCTGTGGCCGCAGACCCCGTGAAGGGCACGCACCCGTTCGGGTAACGTCGAAGGTGCCCGTGCTTCCGCATCTTCTCAGCTCTCCGCAGGAGTCAGCCGCCATGAGCGACGCCACCGAGCAGCCCGCCCCCCAGGTCGACGCCGACGCCTGGGAGAAGGCGTGTGCCGAGGATCTCGCGGCGGAACAGGACCGCCGCCGGGCCGCCTACGGGCCGCCGCCCGGGTCCGCCGCCGAGGAGCTGAAGAAGCTCGTCGACGCGGTCGCCGACAAACTCTCCTCCGTGCAGGCGCCCTTCCTCGGCGCCGTCGCCCAGGGCACCGCCGAACAGGTCGCCCGGCAGGTCGTGCGGCAGGCCAGGTCCGTCGTCGAACCGGTGATCGAGCGCAACTCCGACGTGTTCGACCACCTGGCGGCCGCGGGCGGCGAGTTGCTCGCCGCCTACCGCTCCGCCGTCGAGGGCCAGGAGCGCCGCTGGACCCAGGGCCCCCAGGAGCCCCGCCCGCCCCAGTCCCCCCGCGACGAAGGCCCAGGCGGGGAGCGCATCGACCTGGACTGAAGCCCGCTCGGGTACGGTGGGCCATAGCGGGGCTCGACCGAACTGAGGGATTCATGGGACTCACCATCGGCGTCGATATCGGCGGCACGAAGATCGCGGCCGGCGTGGTCGACGAGGACGGCAACATCCTCTCCACGTTCAAGGTGCCGACGCCTTCCACGCCTGACGGGATCGTGGACGCGATCGCCTCGGCCGTGGAAGGTGCCAGGGCCGGGCACGAGATCGTGGGCGTGGGTATCGGTGCGGCCGGCTACGTCAACCGTCAGCGCTCCACCGTGTACTTCGCGCCGAACATCGACTGGCGCCAGGAGCCGCTGAAGGAGAAGGTCGAGGCGCGCGTCGGACTGCCGGTCGTCGTCGAGAACGACGCCAACGCGGCCGCCTGGGGCGAATACAAGTTCGGGGCCGGCAAGGGCCACCGCAACGTCATCTGCATCACGCTCGGCACCGGCCTCGGCGGCGGCATCATCATCGGCAACAAGCTGCGCCGCGGTCACTTCGGCGTCGCCGCCGAGTTCGGCCACATCCGCATGGTGCCGGACGGCCTGCTGTGCGGCTGCGGCTCGCAGGGCTGCTGGGAGCAGTACGCCTCCGGGCGTGCCCTCGTGCGCTACGCCAAGCAGCGCGCCAACGCCACCCCGGAGAACGCCGAGTACCTGCTCTCCCTGGGCGACGGCACCCCCGACGGCATCGAGGGCAAGCACATCTCCATGGCCGCCCGCCAGGGCGACCTGGTGGCCGTCGACTCCTACCGCGAGCTGGCCCGCTGGGCCGGCGCCGGTCTGGCCGACCTGGCCTCGCTCTTCGACCCCTCGGCGTTCATCGTCGGCGGCGGCCTCTCGGACGAGGGCGAGCTGGTCCTCGACCCGATCCGCAAGTCGTACAAGCGCTGGCTGGTCGGCGGGAACTGGCGGCCGGTGGCCGACGTCATCGCGGCCCAGCTGGGCAACAAGGCGGGCATGGTCGGCGCCGCCGACCTGGCGCGGGAGCCCGACCCCGTCATGTGACGAACCCGGACACGTGGTGCCCGTCGTTCCCCTCGGGGGCGGCGGGCATCGGCGTATCTTGATCGCCATGGACTCCGGCTCGCACCCCGAACTCCCCGATCTGCCCAACTCCCGTACGGAAGCCGACGGTTCGGCCGTCATCCGCGTCCTGAGCTACAACATCCGCTCGATGCGCGACGACCCCGTCGCCCTCGCCCGCGTGATGAAGGCCTGCGCTCCCGACCTCGTGCTCGTCCAGGAGGCGCCCCGGTTCTTCCGCTGGCGCAAGCAGCTCGCCCGGCTCGCGCGCGCCGCGAACCTGGTCATCCTGTCGGGCGGCGGCTCGGCCGCGGGACCGGCGCTGCTCTGCTCCCTGCGGGCCACCGTCGAGCGCACCGAGGACGTCCTGCTGCCGCTCACCCCGGGCCTGCACCGGCGCGGCTTCGCGACGGCCGTCGTGCGGTTCGGGGGCGTCCGGCTCGGCGTCGTCAGCTGCCATCTGAGCCTTCAGAAGGACGAGCGGTACGCGCAGGGCGGGATGCTGCTCGACCGGATCGCGGAGATGGGTGTCGAGCACGCCGTCGTGGGCGGTGACCTCAACGAGCGGCCCGACGGGCGGACGTTCCGCCGGCTCGCGGCCGCGCTGAACGACGCCTGGGCGACCCGGCCGTGGGGCCGCGAGTACACCTCGACGCCGGCCGACCCGCACCAGCGGATCGACGCGATCCTGGCCACCCGGGGCATCGAGGTGCTGGGCTGCGGCGTCCCGGACTTCCTCGACGAGGACGAACTGAGGGCGGCCACGGACCACCTGCCGGTCCTGGCCGCCCTCAGGGTGCCCGCCGCGTGACCGCGGCCGGGTGACTACGGACGCTGCTTCGCCTTGTCCGTGATCGCCCAGCCGTCCAGGCAGGAGAGCCGGCTGTACGTCTTCCTCGCCGCACCGTCACCGGAGGTGCGGACGTGCCAGAACCCGAGGAACCGGTAGGTCTTCGGGTCGAAGATGAACGCCTCCCTGTCGCGCGTCCGGTGCCCGTCGGGGCCCAGTGTGGGAATGATCGCCACGCCGGTGCGGCCCTTCGCGTCCTTCTGGTTCGGCACGGCCTTCACACCGGGCACCTTGCCGAGCGCCTCGTACGCCGCGGCGCGCAGACCCTCGGGCATCACGGCGACCATCGTGAGCAGGCTGGTGAGACTCGACTGGACCGTCCACCAGTCCTCGCCCGACAGCTCGTCGAGCGAGTCGGTCTGCCCCGGACCGAACCGGTCGAGGAGCGCGAAGACCAACTGATCCGGGTCGGTCGGCAGCTCCTTCAGGGTGTCCCAGCGCTGACTCGGCCAGCGGCTCTCGTTCTTGGCGAGGGGCGGCGACCACCGGCCCTTGCCGATCTCCATCACCCAGGACCGCTGCTTGTCGTCGACCGACCTCCAGTTCTCGTCGACGTACGACGTGGTCTCGCCCGTGGCCGCGTTCGTCTCCTTGACGATCTCCCTCGTGTAGACGAACTGGTCGTCTCGCGGTGGCGTCGTCACCGGCCGCGCGTGCTCGCGGTCGTAGGCGGCGGCCTGCACCAGCACCGTGCGGGCGTTCAGCGACTGCTGCTGGGCCGTCACCGTGCCGCCGTCCTCGCGCACCGCGACCAGCACCGTCGCGGCGATCACCGCGGTGGCCAGTCCCGACGCGGCGATGCGCAGTCCCGGACGCTGCCACAGCGGGCGACGGCCCGACATCGAGGCCAGCAGCCGGGCGCGGGCCCGGTGGCGGGCACCGGGGTCGAGGCGCGGAGCGTCCCCCTCCCAGTCGCTCAGTTCACGCAGTACGGGGTCGAGTTCGCGGTCAGTCATGGGCGTGTGCCTCCCGGAAAGTGGTCGCGGCGGTCGGGTCGGTACCACCCAGTGCTTCGCGCAACGCGCTGCGAGCCCGGCTCAGGCGGGATCTGATCGTGCCCACCGGGACCCCCAGGGCCTCGGCCGCCTCCTCGTAGCTGAGGTCGGTCCAGGCCACCAGCAGCACCACGTCCCGCTGCCGCGCCGGAAGCGCGGCGAGGGCGGCCGCCAGTTCCCGTCGCAGGCCGTGCGCCCCGGCCCGGGACACCGCGCGATCGGCCACCGGCTCCTCGTGCTCGACCGGACCCGGTATCCGGGACATCGCCCGGAAGCGGCGCGCCTCGGACCTGCGGTGCCCGCCGATGAGGTTGGTGGCGATCCCGAAGAGCCAGGGACGGGCGTCGGGCCGGGTCAGGTCGTAGCGGTGGCGCTGCTTGAAGGCGGTGGTGAAGGTCTCCGCCGTCAGATCCTCCGCCGCCTCGGGACCGAGCCGGCGCGCCGCGTAGTGGTGCACGGCGTCGGCGTACCGGTCGAAGAGGGCGGCGAACTGCTCGGGCTCGTCCCGCGACCGGCCGATCGCCCGGGCGTCGCTGTCGCCCGGAAGGTCCTGGCGGTGCTCCCGGGGGCCGACGGTCATCGGGGCTCCTTTCGTCCGTGTGAACGCCTCGAAGGCTCGGGTCGGTTCAACCTGTGTTCACCGGTACTTCGCCGCAGCCCGCGAACGGGTTCCCCCGGCATACGTGGAAGGGCCCGGCCGGAGGATCTCCGGCCGGGCCCTTCCGGGCGTACGGGTCTCAGACGACCGCGCCGCGCCCCGGGTCGTCGTCCTCGTCGTCGTCCGACTTCATCCGGGCGACCAGCGTGCCGAACCCGCCGAGGAAGCCGCCGATGCAGACCGTCGCCAGCCACCACGTCATGGACCAGCCGAGCAGGACCGAGACGAGCAGCAGCAGCGGGCCGCCGAGCACCGCGAGCCAGGCGAACTTGGCCGTGACGTCGGCCTCCGGGAGCGGCGGCGGCTCCGGCGGCACGAAGTGGCCCTCGTCGTCGCCGTCGAAGTCGTCCTCGGACGGCTCCGGTGCCGCGTAGTCACGCGGGCCGGGGGTCGCCGCCACGCCGGGCGCGAAGGAGACCGAGGAGCCCAGCGGGGCCTTCGGCTCCTGCTCCTGCCGCGGCGGGTCGTCCCGGTCCGGCGCCCCGTTCACCTCGGGGTCGAGCAGGGCCAGGTCCTCCACCGACTTGAACGGCTTGGCGCCCGGCGGGTCCGGCGGCTCCTCGCCGTACCCCGCGACGATCTGCGCCCAGGCCGCGGCCTCGTCGGTGGGCAGCAGCGGATCACGGTTCTCCGCGCCGTGCTGCTCGTCGGGCTCGGGGCTCTCGGGCTCCCGTCGCTCCTGCTCAGCCACCGCTGGCCGTCCCTTCCGCGCCCTCGCCGGGGCTCGTCGCGTCCGTACCGGAGATCTTTCCGGCACTGGGGGCGAGCCGCTCGACGAAGGCGTAGCTCTCCTCGAAGATCCGGTCCGCGTCATGGTCCAACGTCGCGACGTGGTAGCTCTGTTCCAGCACGATCTCGGTGACGTCCGTGGACGAGACACGGCTGAGCACGCGGGCCGAGTCGGCGGGCGGCACCACATGGTCGTTCACGCTGTGCAGGACCACCAACGGCTGCGTCACCTGCGGCAGTTCACGGTCCACGACCCGGAAGAACGTGCGCAACTGGTGCGCCGAATGCAGCGGCACCCGGTCGTAGCCGACCTCGACCGAGCCCTCCTTGGCGATGTCGCTCGCGATGCCCGCGACCGTCCGCACGAAGTGACGCGCGACCGGGAGGGCCTGGGCGGCCAGACCGTGCACCTTGTTCCCCGGATTCACCAGGACGAGGCCCGCGACGTCGTCCCCGTGCCGGGCGGCGAGGCGCAGCGCGAGGGCGCCGCCCATCGACAGACCGAAGACGAAGACCTGGGAGCAGCGCTCGGTGAGGTCGCGCAGCGCGCGGTCCACCTCCGCGTACCAGTCCTGCCAGGCGGTCACCGACAGGTCCTCCCAGCGGGTGCCGTGCCCGGGCAGCAGCGGGAGCGAGACGGTCAGACCGCGCCCGGCGAGGTACTCCGCCCAGGGGCGCAGCGACTGCGGGGATCCGGTGAAGCCATGACAGAGGAGGACTCCGACCTCGCCGCCTTCATGGCGGTACGGCTCGGCTCCAGGAAGGACCGGCACCTTCGGTCTCCTGTTCATGAAAGGTGAACGACGGGGGTATCGGGACGAGAACTTCACCGTACGCGACCGGACTGACACCGACCAGGGTCGTCGGGCCCCGGAGCGGCCCCGCGGGTTAAGGTCTGATCCTCGGACTGATACGGGTACGAGGGTCCGGGCACAAGGGAAGGCAGTGGGTTGATCTACGGCGCAATGAAGGTGGCCATCGGAGGGCCGCTGAAGCTCGGCTTCCGGCCGTGGGTGGAGGGGCTGGAGAACATTCCCGCCGAGGGGCCCGCGATCCTCGCCAGCAACCACCTCTCCTTCTCGGACTCGTTCTTCCTGCCGGCCGTCCTCGACCGCAAGGTCACGTTCATCGCGAAGGCCGAGTACTTCACGACGCCCGGGGTGAAGGGCAAGCTGACGGCCGCGTTCTTCAAGGGTGTCGGCCAGCTGCCCGTGGACCGTTCCGGGTCGCGCGGCGCCGGCGAGGCCGCCATCAAGAGCGGCATCGACGTCCTGGAGCGCGGCGATCTCTTCGGCATCTACCCCGAGGGCACCCGCTCGCCCGACGGCCGCCTCTACCGCGGCAAGCCGGGGGGCCTGGCCCGCGTGGCGCTGGCCACCGGCGCCCCCGTCATCCCCGTCGCCATGATCGACACGGAGAAGATCCAGCCTCCGGGCAAGGTGCTGCCGAAGCTCATGCGCCCCGGCATCCGCATCGGCAAGCCGCTCGACTTCACCCGGTACCAGGGCATGGAGAGCGACCGGTTCGTCCTCAGGGCCGTGACCGACGAGGTCATGTACGAGATCATGAAGCTCTCCGGCCAGGAGTACGTCGACATGTACGCGACCGCCGCCAAGCGGCAGATCGCGGACGCGGAGAAGGCCGAGAAGGAAGCCAGGAAGGCGCTGGAGAAGGCGCGGGAAACGGCGGCCGAGAAGGAACGCAGCGGCTCCTAGCCGCGTCGTCCTTCAAGACGCCAGGGGGGCGGGGGGCATGGGGCACACGGGGAACACAGAGCACACGGCGAGAACGGCGAGCACGACGCACACAGCGCGTACGGTCCGGCGCGAGCGCGTCGTGCGGATGTCGGTCGAACAGCCGCTGTGGCGCGCCCTCATGGCGTACCGCGTGCTGACCATGGGGTACGCGATCGTGGTCTTCGCCGCCGCGTACGAGCGGTACGAGCGGCCCTGGATCGGCATCGCCTACTACGTGGTCCTGGCCGGCTGGACGCTGGCCACGCTGCCGCAGGTCTCCGGCGCCCGCCGCTGCACCAAGCGGTTCCTCACCGCCGACCTGACCATCGCCGTCGTGGGCATCCTGCTCTCCCCGGTCGCCGGGCACGAGCGGGCCGTCACCGGCGGCTCCACGCTGCCGTCGATCTGGACGGCGGGCGCGGTCCTCGCCTGGGCGATCAAGGGCGGCTGGCGGTGGGCGGCCTCCGCGTCGCTCCTGATCGGCGTGGCCAACGTGGTGCAGCGCGGCAGCTTCAGCCGCAGCACCCTGCACAACGTGCTGCTGGTCTGCATCGCGTCCATAGCGATCGGCTACGTCGTCGAGGTGGCCCGCGCCTCCGAGCGCACCCTCGCGCGCGCCCTGGAGATCGAGGCCGCCACCCGCGAGCGCGAGCGGCTGGCCCGCGACATCCACGACAGCGTGCTCCAGGTCCTCGCGATGGTGCAGCGGCGCGGCACGGCCCTGGGCGGCGAGGCCGCCGAGCTCGGCCGGATGGCGGGCGAGCAGGAGATCGCCCTGCGCACCCTGGTCGCGGCGGGCCTGACCCCACGTCCCGGGCCTCCGAGGACGCGGCGCTCGGCGCGGTCGTCCGGGCCGTCGACGACCCCTCGACGAGGTCGGCGCCTCGGACGAGCCGCGCGACCTGCGCCCCTGCTCGCCGGACACGCGGGCTCCGACGTCACCTTCTCCGCCCCGGGCACCCCGGTGCCGCTGCCGCCCGCCGCCGCGCGCGAGCTGGCCGCGGCGGTCGGCGCGGCGCTCGACAACGTACGCCGCCACGCGGGTGACGGCGCGCACGCGTGGATCCTGGTGGAGGACGAGCCGGACGCGGTGATCGTGACCGTGCGGGACGACGGACCCGGCATCCCGGACGGCCGTCTCGTCCAGGCCGAGGGCGAGGGGCGGCTCGGCGTCGCCCAGTCCATCAGGGGCCGGCTGCGCGACATCGGCGGCACCGCCGAGCTGATCTCCGTACCCGGTCAGGGCACCGAGGTCGAGATGAACGTACCGAAGCGGACGAAGTGATCGTCACGGGGGAAGGCAGGACCCAGTCATGAGCGAGCAGCAGACCCGGCAGGCACCGGGCGAGACGGCCGCGATCAAGGTGATGGTCGTCGACGACCACCCGATGTGGCGCGACGCCGTCGCCCGCGACCTCGCGGCGGCCGGCTTCGACGTCGTCGCCACCGCCGGCGACGGCGAGCAGGCGGTGCGCCGCGCCCGCGCCGTCGACCCCGACGTGCTGGTCCTCGACCTGAACCTGCCGGCCAAGCCCGGCGTCCAGGTCTGCAAGGAAGTCGTCGGCGCCGACCCGGCGTTGCGCGTCCTCGTGCTCTCCGCGAGCGGCGAGCACGTCGACGTCCTGGAGGCGGTCAAGTCCGGTGCCACCGGCTATCTGCTCAAGTCCGCGTCCACCGACGAGCTGATCGACGCGGTGCGCCGCACGGCCGTCGGCGACCCCGTGTTCACGCCCGGACTCGCCGGTCTCGTCCTCGGCGAGTACCGGCGCCTGGCCTCCGAGCCGACGCCCACCAGCGACCCGGACGAGCCCAAGGTCCCGCAGCTCACCGACCGGGAGACCGAGGTGCTGCGGCTCGTCGCGAAGGGCCTGAGCTACAAGCAGATCGCCGAGCGTCTGGTCATCTCGCACCGCACGGTCCAGAACCATGTGCAGAACACCCTCGGCAAGCTCCAGTTGCACAACCGCGTCGAGCTCGTCAGGTACGCCATCGAACGGGGTCTGGACGACGAGTGACCCCGCGCGGGAAGGTGGCCTGAACCACCCACCGTGACAAGGGAGTTACGCGATGCGGGTAGGAGTTCTCACCGGAGGCGGCGATTGCCCGGGCCTCAACGCCGTCATCCGGGGCATCGTCCGCAAAGGCGTTCAGGAGTACGGCTACGACTTCGTCGGGTTCCGGGACGGCTGGCGAGGCCCCCTGGAGAACGACACCGTCCCTCTCGACATCCCGGCCGTCCGCGGCATCCTGCCCCGCGGCGGCACCATCCTCGGCTCGTCGCGCACCAACCCGCTCAACGCGGAGAACGGCATCCGTCGCGTCAAGGACAACCTCGCCAAGCAGGAGGTCGAGGCCCTCATCGTGATCGGCGGCGAGGACACCCTGGGCGTCGCCGCCAAGCTCACCGACGACTACGGCGTCAAGGCCATCGGCGTCCCGAAGACCATCGACAACGACCTCTCGGCCACCGACTACACCTTCGGCTTCGACACGGCCGTCGGCATCGCCACCGAGGCCATCGACCGGCTCCACACCACCGCCGAGTCCCACATGCGGGTCCTCGTCGTCGAGGTCATGGGCCGCCACTCCGGCTGGATCGCCCTGCACTCGGGCCTGGCCGGCGGCGCCAACGTCATCCTCATCCCCGAGCAGCGCTTCGACCTCGACCAGGTCTGCGCCTGGGTCACCTCCCGGTTCAAGGCGTCGTACGCGCCGATCGTGGTCGTCGCGGAGGGCGCGATGCCGCGCGACGGCGACCTGGTCCTCAAGGACGAGTCCCTCGACTCCTTCGGACACGTACGGCTGTCCGGTGTCGGCGAGTGGCTCGCCAAGCAGATCGAGAAGCGCACCGGCAAGGAGGCCCGCACGACGGTCCTCGGGCACGTCCAGCGCGGCGGCACGCCCTCGGCCTTCGACCGTTGGCTCGCCACGCGCTTCGGGCTGCACGCCATCGACGCGGTACGGGACGAGGCGTGGGGCACGATGGTCGCGCTGCGCGGGACGGACATCGTGCGGGTGCCCATCGCCGACGCGACGGCCCGGCTGAAGACCGTGGATCCCGCCCTGTACGAGGAGGTCGGAGTCTTCTTCGGCTGAGCCGCCGAAGGTGCCGGACCGGCGGGCCGTACATAAACTCACGCCATGGAGATCCTCGCTTTTGGCGTGCAGTCCGACGAGCAGCCCCTCATCGAGAAGGCCTTCGAGGGCCATCACGAGGTGCGCTGCCTGGACGTCTTCCTGAACGAGGACACCGCACCCATCGCGGCCGGCTACGAGGTCATCTCCACCAGCGTCAACGCGACCCTGAACAACCGCGTGCTCCAGACCCTCGCGGCCGGCGGCACGCAGATGATCGCCCAGCGCTCCACCGGCTTCAACAACATCGATCTGGACGTCGCCGAGCGCCTGGGCCTGACCGTGGCCCGGGTCTCGTACTACTCGCCGTACTCGGTGGCCGAGTTCGCCTGGACGCTCGCGATGGCCGTCAACCGCCGCATCGTCCGCGCCAGCATCCGCACCCGCGACTTCGACTTCCGCCTCGACGGCCTGATGGGCCGGGACATGCGCGGCCGCACCGTCGGCATCCTCGGCACCGGCAAGATCGGCGAGGCCTTCACCCGCATCGCGCACGGCTTCGGCATGAACCTGCTCGGCTGGGACGTCGCCGAGAACCCGAACTGCGTCGAACTCGGCATGAAGTACGTCGACAAGGAGCGGCTCTTCGCCGAGGCCGACCTGATCAGCCTGCACGTCCCGCTGCTGCCCTCCACCGAGCACATCGTCGACGCCGCCGCGCTGCGCGCCATGAAGGACGACGCGATCCTCATCAACTCCAGCCGCGGCGGCCTCATCGACACCAAGGCCCTGGTCGCGGAGCTCCGCGAGGGCCGCTTCACGGGCGTCGGCCTCGACGTGTACGAGGCCGAGGCGGGCCTGTTCTTCCTCGACAAGTCCCTGGACATCGTCGAGGACGACACCCTGGCCCGCCTCGTCACCTTCCCGAACGTCCTGGTCACCTCGCACCAGGCGTACTACACCGTGGACGCCGTCGGCCAGATCATCGACACCACGGTGCAGAACGTCCTCGACTGTCAGGCGGGCCGCCGCTCCGAGAACGTGCTGGTCCCGGCCGCCGCCAGCTGAGCGACGAGCTCCCGTACGATCCCGGCGCCGCGCAGCGAGAGCACCGACTCCGGGTGGAACTGCACCCCCGCGAAGCCGGGACCGCGTACCGCGTGCACCTCGCCGTTCGCCGGGTCCCTGCTGACCTCGACACCGTGCGCGGCCAGCTCCACGGCCGCCTCGTCGTCGCAGCGCGCCACGAAGCTGTTGTAGAACCCGACGGTCTCGGTCCGCCCGAACAGATCGACGTCGACCTGGGCGCCCTGGTACGGAACCTCCTTGCGCACGATCTCCAGGCCCAGCTCGGCCGCGATCAGCTCGTGCCCGAGGCAGACGCCCAGCACCCCGTGCTCGTGCGTGCGGATCACCTCGCCGGCCAGGGCCCGCAGGAAGCGCATCTTCGGGTCGGTGCGGTCGGACGGGTCCCCCGGACCGGGGCCGAGCACGACCGGCCCCTCGTGCGTGAGCACCGCCTCCCGCAGCCCTTCCTCGTCGTAGCGGCGGACCGTCACGTCCAGCCCGGACGAGCGCAGCACGTGCGCCAGCATCGCGGTGAAGGTGTCCTCGGCGTCGACCACGAGCGCGTGCCCGCTCAGCTCGCCGTCGCGCTGCTGCATCCGCAGCCAGAACGGCGCGAGCGCCGAGCGCCGGCCGTCGAGCGCCGCCCGCACCCGCGGGTCGTCGGCGAGCGCGGGTCGCGCGGCGTCCTCGCGCGGGCGCGCCGGACGGACGCCGAGGGCGGCCAGCACCCCGCCGCCTTGGCATGCGTCTCCGCGACCTCGCCGGCCGGGTCCGAACCCCGTACGAGCGTCGCGCCCACCGGCACCCGGAGCCGCCCGTCCGCTGCGATGTCGGCGGTCCGGATCAGGATGGGGGAGTCCAGGGTCTGCGCCCCGCCGGAGTCCCGGCCGACGAGCGCGAGCGCCCCCGCGTAGTAGCCGCGCCCGTCGGGCTCATGGCGTTCGATGACCCGGCAGGCGTTCTGCACGGGCGAGCCGGTGACGGTCGCCGCGAACATCGTCTCCTTCAGCACCTCGCGCACGTCGAGGGTCGACTTCCCCCGCAACTCGTACTCCGTGTGCGCGAGATGGGCCATCTCCTTGAGCCGCGGGCCGACGACGACGCCGCCCATGTCGCCGACGGTGCACATCATCTTGAGCTCCTCGTCGACCACCATCGACAGCTCCTCGATCTCCTTGCCGTCGGCGAGGAAGCGCAGCAGATCGTCGGAGGTCGGCCCGGCCGCCGGGTACCGGTACGTGCCGCTGATCGGGTTCATGACGACGGTGCCGCCGGACATCCGCACATGCACCTCGGGGCTCGCACCCACCAGGGTCCTGTCTCCGGTGTGCACGACGAACGTCCAGTACGCGCCCCGCTCGCCGTCGAGCAGCCGCCGGAAGAGCGCGAGCGCGTCGGCCCGTGAGAACCCGGCGATCTCCCCCTCGTACGTCCTGCGGATCACGAAGTTCGCGCCCTCGCCCCGCCCGATCTCGTCCCGCAGCACCCGGCCGACGATCTGCGCGTACGTGTCGTCGTCGACGTCGAAGCCGCCGTCGGTGACCTGGACGTCGTGCCGTGGCAGCTCGTCCAGCGCCCGGGCCAGCGGGATCTCGTACGACTCCTCGGGCGTGAGGACCATGAGCGGGGTGCCGTCGTCGCGGACGTCGAAGCCGCGCTCGCGGATCTGCCGGAAGGGGACGAGGGCGAGCCCGTCGGGGATGTCCGCCAGCCGTTCGTACGAAGCGACCGGGCCGATCAGCAGCTCCACGGTGTCGTGGTCGCGGCCCGGCGTGCGGCGGCGCAGGAGGGCGAAGGGGCGGTCGTCGGTGAGCAGGGTGTCCAGCATCGGGTTCCTTCCAGTGACGTGCGGAGCAGTCGTTCGGAGGAACAGCCGGTGTGTCCTGAAAACACTGAAGGCCGCCCCTCGGGCGGCCTTCGCGAGTTTTGGATACGCGCAGTCAGTGGGCCGCCGGATGTGCGGTCCACCACCAGGTGCGGGTCATAAGCTGCGCGAACATGAGCGTCACCGTACCCGACGCGCGGCTCATGTGTGGCCGGTGCCTCTCATCCGTCTCAAAAGATGAGCGGGGGAATGGACGCCCGACACGACCCCGTAATGTTGGGCGCGTGACCGTGAACGCTAAGACCAGCGCGAGCGCTGGCAACACCTGGCGAGACCTGCCCGCGGCGCAGCAGCCCGAGTACCCCGATGCCGAGGCTCTGCGCGATGTGATCGCGGACCTCGAGTCGTATCCGCCGCTCGTCTTCGCAGGCGAGTGCGACCAGCTGCGCGCCCGACTGGCGGCCGTCGCCAAGGGAGAGGCGTTCCTGCTCCAGGGCGGCGACTGCGCCGAGGCCTTCGATGCCGTGTCCGCCGACCACATCCGGAACAAGCTGAAGACCCTGCTCCAGATGGGTGCCGTTCTCACGTACGCCGCCTCGGTGCCGGTCGTGAAGGTCGGCCGTATCGCCGGCCAGTACTCGAAGCCGCGCTCCAAGCCGACCGAGACCCGCGACGGCGTCACCCTGCCGACCTACCGCGGCGACTCCGTCAACGGCTTCGACTTCACCGAGGCCGCCCGCATCCCGGACCCCGAGCGCCTGAAGCGGATGTACCACGCGTCCGCCTCGACGCTGAACCTCGTGCGCGCCTTCACCACGGGCGGCTACGCGGACCTGCGCCAGGTGCACGCCTGGAACCAGGACTTCGTGAAGTCGTCCCCGTCGGGCCAGCGGTACGAGCAGCTCGCGCGTGAGATCGACAACGCGCTGAACTTCATGCGGGCCTGCGGCACCGACCCGGCCGAGTTCCAGACGGTCGAGTTCTACGCCTCCCACGAGGCGCTGCTCCTCGACTACGAGTCGGCGCTCACCCGCGTCGACTCGCGTACGGGCAACCTGTACGACGTCTCGGGCCACATGGTCTGGATCGGCGAGCGCACCCGTCAGCTCGACGGCGCGCACATCGAGTTCGCCTCGAAGATCCGCAACCCGATCGGCATCAAGCTCGGCCCGACGACGACGGCCGAGGAGGCGCTCCAGTACATCGAGCGCCTCGACCCCGACCGTGAGCCGGGCCGGCTGACCTTCATCGTCCGCATGGGCGCCGACAAGGTCCGCGACAAGCTGCCCGAGCTGGTCGAGAAGGTCACCGCGTCGGGTGCCACGGTGGCCTGGATCACCGACCCGATGCACGGCAACACGTACGAGGCGGCCTCCGGCCACAAGACGCGTCGCTTCGACGACGTCCTGGACGAGGTCAAGGGCTTCTTCGAGGTCCACAAGGCGCTCGGCACGCACCCGGGCGGCATCCACGTGGAGCTCACCGGTGACGATGTCACCGAGTGCGTCGGCGGCGGCGACGAGATCTTCGTCGACGATCTGCACCAGCGCTACGAGACGGCCTGCGACCCGCGCCTGAACCGCAGCCAGTCCCTGGACCTGGCGTTCCTCGTGGCGGAGATGTACCGCGACCAGTGACGGTCCTTCGTCGCAGGTGATTGCGGAAGACAACGCCGTGGGGCGCGGATCACAGGGATCCGCGCCCCACGGCGCTTTTGTGCTTCCGGTCCGGCGGGTAAGGTTAGGTTAGCCTCACCGATCAATCGGGACGATCCATCGGGACGGCACTGCCCATGAGTCTCGACCTCGAACCGACCGGGAGGTGAACCGCGTGTACGTCTGCAACTGCTTCGGTGTCACTGAGGCGCAGGTCAAGAAGCACGCGGAGGACGGTGCCTGCACCCCTCGGCAGATAGCTTCGGCCTGCAAGGCCGGTACCGACTGCGGTTCGTGCGTACGCCGGATCCAGGCGCTGCTCGGCCGGGGCGCCTGCCCCCGCCGGGAACTGGTCGACCAGGGAGAGGCGTCCTCGGCGCTGGAGCCGCAGGTCGCCCAGGTGGCCCAGGCCGCCCGGGTCGAGCTTCCCGAAGCCGCCTGATCAGCTCTCCGGCTGCTCGATGAGCTGCGCGATGTAGAGCGCCTCGCCGAGCTTCTCGACCAGCTCCAGCTGCGTGTCCAGGTAGTCGATGTGGTGCTCCTCGTCCTCGAGGATCGACTCGAAGATGTTTGCGGACGTGATGTCGCCCTTGGCGCGCATCACCTCGATGCCCCGCTTCAGCCGGTCGATCGCCTCGACCTCGACCTGCCGGTCCGCCTGGAACATCTCCGTGACCGTCTGGCCGACCCGCACGTGGAACAGGCGCTGGTAGTTCGGCAGACCGTCCAGGAACAGGATCCGGTCGGTCAGCACCTCCGCGTGCTTCATCTCGTCGAACGACTCGGACCGCGTGTACTTCGCGAGCTTGGTCCAACCGAAGTTCTCCTGCATCTTGGCGTGCAGGAAGTACTGGTTGATCGCCGTCAGTTCGGCGGTCAGCTGCTCGTTGAGAAACTCGATGACCTCGGGGTCGCCCTGCATCGCAGAGGCTCCTTCCACGCGGGTGACTGGGCAGGTTTCGGCGCATCCTCGCACCGGTGCCGAAACGCGTCCAGTAAGTGCACGCTTAGTAGGAGTTGCCCGAATCGATGATCGACGGCGGCCCGTCGGCGCCCGCGTGGTCACGTCCACTGCCCGGGGTCTGTCAGGATGGAGGCATGGGTCATCCGGTGGGTCGAGAGTCTGGGGGAGCGGTGCAACCGGAGCTTCCACCGGGGCAGCGGCTCCAGCGCGGCTGGCCGGTCACGCACTACGGCCCGGTGCCCAAGTTCCGCCCCGAGCGCTGGGAGTTCAGGGTCTTCGGGGCCACCGCCGACGGCGAGAAGCACTGCTGGAACCACGAGGAGTTCTCGGCGCTGCCGTATACGAGCGTGGTCGGCGATCTGCACTGCGTCACGAAGTTCAGCATGCTCGGCGCCGAGTGGGGTGGCGTCCGCGCGTCCACGATCCTGGAGCTCGCGCCCCCGGACCCCGGGGTCACCCATGTGATGGTCTGGGCCGAGTACGGGTTCTCGTCGAACCTGCGGCTGGCCGACTTCGCCGACGACCGGACCATGTTCGCGACCCACAAGGACGGTGAGCAGCTCACCGCCGAGCACGGCTTCCCGCTGCGCCTCGTGGTCCCGCACCTGTACGCCTGGAAGGGCCCCAAGTGGGTCCGCGGAGTCGAGTACATGACCGCGGACCGGCGGGGCTTCTGGGAGGAGCGCGGCTACCACAACGTGGGAGACCCGTGGCGTGAGCAGCGCTACTCGTACCAGGAAGAGCCCGGGGAAGGCCCCGAGCTCTAGCCCTGGATGTGTGGTGCCCGGGGTCAGTGGTGGTACTGGTGCACCACCGCGTGGCCCTTGCCGCGGCCGATCATCCAGCGGTTGACCGGCGTCGTGACGACGAAGGCGATCGCCAGGGACGCGGCCAGCGCTCCCCAGAACAACAGGTCGTCCAGGTGCGCGTCCATGGCGTTCGGCCAGAGCGCGATGACGCCGTTGTCGATCAGCTCCATCACCGCGATGGACAGCGTGTCCGCGGCCAGCGCGACACGGAACGCCGTCCTGAAGTCGACACCCGCCTTCAGGACGCCGCGCAGCGTGAGCGAGTAGCCGAAGACGAACGCGAGCACGATCGCCAGGATCATCGTCGGCAGGTTGCCCCAGCCGAGCGCGGTGCCGATCACCATGCCGAGGATCTCGCCGATGGCGCAGCCGGTGAGGCAGTGCAGCGTGGCCTGGGCGGCCATGGACCACGAGACCTGGCCGTGGGTGTGGTGGTCTGCGTGCTGCTGGTGCTGCTGGTGCTGCTGGTCCTGGCTCCGGTGCTCGGGCTCGTGGTGGTGCTCGTGGCCGGTGTGCGTCTCGTGCCGCATGGGTCCCCCAACGTCAGTAGCGGTTCCTGTCGCTCGACAAGAACCGTATACCCCCCAGGGGTATTCCTCAACGGGGTGGGGATCTCTACGGGCGGAGCTCTCTACGGGCGGAGCTCCTTGAGGCGGGCCACGTCCGCCGCGTGTCCTTCCTTGCCGCCGGGCGTCTCGATGACCAGGGGGACGTTCTCCGTCGCCGGGTGGGACATGAGCGCGCGGAACGGGTCGGCGCCGATGTGGCCGGAGCCGATGTTCTCGTGACGGTCCTTGTGCGCGCCGACGACGTCCTTGGAGTCGTTGGCGTGGATCAGCTTGAGGCGGCCCTCGCCGACCGTCTCCACCAGCAGGTCCAGGGTCTGGCGCATCCCGGCGGGACCCGTGAGGTCGTGGCCCGCCGCGAAGATGTGGCAGGTGTCCAGGCAGACGCCCAGCTTCGGATGGTGGTCGAGGGCGTCGAAGTACGGGCCGAAGTCCCAGGTGCGCGAGCACAGCGACGAACCCTGACCCGCGGTCGACTCCAGGAGCAGGAACGGGTCGTCGTCGTGGGTCAGCTCGTCGAGCAGCGGAAGCATGTGCGTGCGGACCTGGGCGAGAGCCACGGCACGCTCGCGCCCGCCGGTCGCGGAGCCGGTGTGCACGACGACACCGAGGGCGCCTATGGCACGGGCGCGGCGCAGCGAGTGCCGCAGCGACTCGACGGACTTCTCGACCGTGGCCTCGGTGTGCGAGCCGAAGTTGATCAGGTACGGGGCATGCACGTAGGCCGGGATGTTCCCGGCGGCGCACCGCTCACGGAACTCCTCGTCCTGCCGCGGGTTGCCCGGGGGAGTGGCCCAGCCGCGCGGGTTGGCGACGAAGACCTGGACGGCCTCGGCCTTCAGCTCCTCGGCGTAGGACAGACCTACGGAGGCGAGCCCGCCGGCGACGGGCACGTGACCCCCGATCGGGTTGCGGGGGACGGCGCCGGCGGTGGCGGGGGTGCGGGTGCTGCTGTTCACCGGGTCAGGGTGTCACGGGCGCCGGGGTGCGCCGCGCGCCGGGCTCCGACGCTCGGGAGCCCGGCCGCTCAGCGGATCGTGATGGTGATCGTCGAACCCTTGGGAGCCTCGTCGCCGCCCTCGACGGACTGGCTCTTGACCGTGTCGCCGAACAGGCCGAGGAGACCCCGGTCGTCCTCGACCTCGAAGCCGGCGGCCTCCAGCGCGGAGTGGGCGTCGTCGACGCTCTGGCCCGTGACGTCCGGGACCTCGATCATCTCGGGGCCCTCGGAGATCGTCAGTGTCACGGTGTCGCCCTCGGCGAGCCGCTTGCCCTCGCCGGGGGACTGCCGGGCGACGTCGCCCTTGTCCTCGTCGGAGTGGATCCGCTCCGTGGCGATCTCCGCCTTGAGACCCGCGTCCCGGAGGTCGGCGATGGCGTCCTGCTCGGACTCGCCCGTGACGTCGGGGACGTCGATCGGCGCGCCCTTGGAGACGACGAGCGCGACCGCGGAACCCGAGCGCCGCGTGGTGCCGGCGTCCGGGTCCGTGCTGATCACGGAGCCCCGCGCGATCTCCTCGCTGAACGCCCGGGTGATCATGCCCGGTTCGAGACCGCGGTTCTTGAGGTCGCTCTTCGCCGTGGCGAGCGGGGTGCCCTTGAGGTCCGGGACCTTCACGGTGTCGGGGCCCTTGGAGACGGTCAGCTTCACCGTGCCGTCGTCCCGGATCCGGGAGCCCGCCGCGGGATCGGTGTCCATCACCGTGCCGCGCTTGTACGTGTCGCTGAACTCGTACGTCGACGAACCGGCCTGGAGACCCGCCTCGGTCAGCCGCTCCTTGGCCTGGGCCTCGGTCTTGGTGAGCAGCGGCGGGACCTTCGTGAACTGACCCGAGTTGATGTACCAGACGCCCGCGCCGAGACCGAGCACGAGCAGGATCGCGGCGATGATCGCGAACATGCCCCGGCGCGGGTTCCCGGTCCCGCGGCGCACCGGCGGTGCGGGCGGAGGGGTCTCCAGGAGGCTCGTGCGGTGGACGCCGTCGCCCCCAGCGCCGTGCGGAGCGTCGTGGAAGCGGTTCTCCTCCGCGGTGGGGAGGGGAAGCTGCACGGCGCTGGTGCGCACCGCGCGCGGGATCACGCTCGTACGGTCGTCCGCGCCCACGTGGTCCACCTCGCGCGCCTGCGGCGGCACGGCGTCCAGCTGGGCGTCGGTGAGCGTCGCCCGCGCGTTCCTGACGTGGGCGAGGAGCGCGACGGCGTCGTGCGGGCGGACCTCCGGGGTGCGGGCCGTGGCCGACGCGACCAACTCGTCCAGCTCGTACGGGAGCCCGGGGACCAGCGCGGAGGGCGGCGGGACGTCCTCGTTGAGGTGCTTGTAGAGGACCTGCGCCGGGGTGTCGCCGGAGTGCGGCTTGGAGCCGGTGAGCATCTCGTAGAGGACCACACCGCACGCGTACACGTCGACGCTCGCCGTCGCCGTGCCGTCCTCGATCTGCTCGGGCGCCAGGTAGGAGACCGTGCCGAGGACCGCGCCGGTGGTGTTCGTGACCGTGTCCACGGCGCGGACCAGACCGAAGTCCGCCACCTTCACCCGGCCGTCGTCCCCTATCAGGACGTTCTCCGGCTTCATGTCGCGGTGCACGAAACCCGCGCGGTGCGCCGCGCCGAGAGCGGCGAGGACCGGCTCCAGGATGTCGAGGGCCGCGCGCGGCTGGAGCGCCCCGCGCTCGCGCAGGACGTCACGGAGCGTGCAGCCGGCGATGTACTCCATCGCCAGATAGACGTACGCGCCGTCGGCGCCCTGGTCGTAGACACCGACCACATTGGGGTGCGAGAGGCGGGCGACCGACTTGGCCTCGCGGATGAAGCGGTCGACGAACGACACGTCGGCGGCCAGCGAGGGGTGCATCACCTTGAGCGCGAGCACGCGGTCGAGGCGAGTGTCCACGGCCCGGTAGACCGTGGCCATCCCGCCGACCGCGATGCGTGCGTCGACGCGGTACCGGCCGTCGAGCACGTGCCCGAGCAACGGGTCCTGAAGGGTCGTGTCCACGCAGGCGAGTGTACGAGGAGTGACCGACAGGCCGGTCCCGTGCGACAGGACCGGACCCGTACTGCAGCAGAGCTGTGACCGGCCGTTCGACCGTCAGAAGGCCGGGCGCTCCGGGTCGAGATGCGCCTGCCCCTCCGAGGGCGAGGACGCCTGGGCGAAGCGGCGCTTGGGGATGCGGCCCGCCCGGTACGCGAGGCGGCCCGCCTCCACCGCGTGCCGCATGCCCTCCGCCATGAGCACCGGCTCCTGCGCGCGGGTCACCGCCGAGGCGAGCATCACACCCGCGCACCCCAGTTCCATGGCGAACGCCACATCGGAAGCCGTCCCCGCGCCGGCGTCCAGGATCACCGGCACGCGCGCGTGGTCGACGATCAGTTCGAAGTTGTGCGGGTTGCGGATGCCGAGCCCGGAGCCGATCGGGGAGCCGAGCGGCATGATCGCGGCGCAGCCCACGTCCTCCAGCTTCCGGGCCGTGACCGGGTCGTCGTTCGTGTACGGAAGCACCGTGAAGCCGTCGTCGACCAGGGTCTCCGCGGCGTCGAGCAGCTCGATCGGATCGGGCAGCAGGGTCCGCTCGTCGGCGATCACCTCCAGCTTGATCAGGTCGGTGCCGAGCGCCTCGCGCGCGAGGCGGGCCGTGAGGACCGCCTCTCCCGCCGTGAAGCAGCCCGCCGTGTTGGGCAGCACCTGAATGTCGAGTTTCTCCAGGACGGACAGGACCGAGCCGTGCACGTTCGCGTTCACGCGGCGCATCGCCACGGTGGTGAGTTCGGTGCCGGAGGCCACCAGCGAGCGCTCCAGGACGTCGAGGCTCGGCGCCCCTCCCGTGCCCATGATCAGGCGCGAGGAGTACGAGGTGGCGCCCAGGACGAAAGCGTCGTCAGCCATGGACGAGTCAGCCTCCTTGTACGGCGGTGAGGACTTCGACGCGGTCTCCTTCGCGGAGCGCGGTGGCGGACCACTGGGTGCGCGGCACGACCGTCTCGTTGAGGGCCGCGGCCACACCGGAGTGCGCGGAGGTCAGCGTGGCCACGAGGGCGTCGAGCGTGGCCCCGGCGGCGACGGTGCGCGGCTCACCGTTGAGGGATACGTTCATGCGGGCTGCTCCAGGGACGCGTCGCAGAAGCGCTTCGGAGTGAACGGACGGGCTTCGTCCGGGAGTTCGCCGGTGGCCAGGACGTGCGCCATGGCGTCGCCCGTGACGGGGGTCAGCAGCACGCCGTTGCGGTAGTGGCCCGTGGCCAGCAGGAGGCCGGGCAGGGTGGTCGGGCCCAGCAGCGGGGCGTTGTCGGGGGAGCCGGGGCGCAGGCCCGCGCGGGTCTCGGTCAGCGGCAGTTCGGTGATGCCGGGGACGAGCTCGTGGGCGTCGCGCAGCAGCTCGTAGACCCCGCCGGCCGTGACCGTGGTGTCCCAGCCGAGCTCCTCGGTGGTGGCGCCGACGACCAGCTCGCCGTTGGTGCGCGGCACCAGGTAGACGTGGCTGCCGCGGACGACCGCCCGGATCGTGCGGCTGAGGAACGGCGCGTACCGGCGCGGCACGGTCAGGCGCAGGACCTGGCCCTTCACGGGCCGCACCGGGGGCAGCACGTCGTCCGGGACCCCGGCGAGCTGTCCGCTACGGCTGCCCGCGGCGAGGACGACCTGCCCCGCCGTGAGCTCCGTGCCGTCGGCGAGGGCGACTCCGCGCGCCCGGTCCCGTACGACGGAGAGCCGCTCGGCGAGGGCCCGGTGGAAGACCACTCCGGCACGCTCGCAGGCCGTCACGAGGGCGCCCGCGAGCCTTCTCGGGTCGATCTGATGGTCACCGTCGACCCGCAGGCCCCCGCGCACGCCCGGCGCGAGCATCGGCTCCAGGCGGCGGCAGTCGCGGCCCGAGAGCCACTCGGACTCCAGGCCCGACTTGCTTTGCAGGGCGTGCAGTTCCCGCAGATGCGCCCGGTCGTCCGCGTCGAGCGCGACGGCCAGCGTGCCGCACGCGCGGTAGCCGAGGTCCTGTCCGCTCGCCTCGGACAGCTCGGCCGCGAAGTCCGGATAGCGGCGCGCGGACGCGAGGTTGAGGGCGAGCAGCGTCTGCTCGCCGTAGTGGAGTTCGGTGACGGCGGCGAGCATCCCGGCCGCCACCTGGGCGGCACCGCCGCCGGGTTCGGGGTCCACGACCGCGACGGACAGACCGCGTTGCGCGGCCCTCCACGCGGTGACCAGACCGATGACGCCGCCCCCGACGATCAGTACGTCGGTACGGGGCGCATCTGTTTGTGCAGAAGACATGGCTGTCAAGGCCCTCCCTTCGCCGGCATGACCCGGATCAGGTTCGGACGGTCGGAGGCCGCTCCAGCCTCCCTCTCAGCCCGCTGCGTACGGGCTCCCGCGAGTGCTTTACGTTGGCCACCCTAGTCCTTCGCCCCAACCCCCAGTAAGGGAGCCTCAGCCCGTGGCCCGCTCGCTCGACGGTCTCTTCCTCGCCCCCGTGGCCGACCAGGCCCCAGGTCAGGTCGGTACGCGCACCCGCTTCGCCTACCAGGAGAGGGACGGCCGCGTCTGGGCCGCCTACGAAGGGGGCGACGTCGTCCAGGGACACCTGGTGGGCACGCGGTCCGGCGACCGGCTCGACTTCCGCTACGTGCAGCTGAAGACGGACGGATCGACGTCCTCGGGCCACTGCGTCTCGACCGTGTCCGAGCTGCCGGACGGACGCGTGCGGCTCGACGAGACCTGGGAGTGGGAGTCGCAGGAGGGCAGCGGCACCAGCGTGGTCGAGGAGATCGCCGTACCGGCCTGATCGTTCTTGATCGCTAAACCGGTGACACGTGTGCAGGACGTCACTGCGCGGGAGTGGCCCGCGCCGCTGACCGACTGAAGATCAGGTGCCTAAGGTGATCCCGTGAACGAGCAGCGGAACGGGACACCTTCAGGGCAGCGGCGCGTCGTCATCGTGGGCGCGGGAATGGCCGGCGTGCAGACCGCCGTGGCGCTGCGCGAACAGGGCTTCGCCGGTGCCGTCACGCTGATCGGCGCGGAACCCCATCAGCCCTACGACCGGCCGCCGTTGTCCAAGGCCGTGCTGCTCGGCAAGGCCGAGGGCTCCGCCTTCGACGTCGACTTCGAGGCCCTCGGCGTCACGCTCGACCTGGGCCGTGAGGTGACCGGCCTGCGCCCCGGCGACCACGAACTGGACACCGCGCGGGGCCCGGTCCCGTACGACGTCCTGGTCGTCGCGACGGGCGCCGAACCGATCCGTCTGCCGGGCGCGGAAGCCGTCCCCGGAGTGCATCTGCTGCGCACCCTGGACGACGCCGAGCGGCTGCGGCCCGTCCTCGCCGAGCAGCAGGACGTCGTGGTCGTGGGGGCCGGCTGGATCGGCGCCGAGTTCGCCACCGCCGCCCGTGAGGCCGGCTGCCGGGTCACCGTCGTGGAGGCGGCCGAGCGGCCGCTGGCCGGTGCGCTGCCCGCGGAGATCGCCGCCCCCATGGCGCGCTGGTACGCGGACGCCGGGGCCCGGCTGCGCACCGGCGCGCGCGTGGAGCGCGTCGAGACCGGCGAGGTGGTCCTGGACGACGGGACGCGGCTCCCGGCCGGCGCCGTCGTCGTCGGCATCGGCGCCCGCCCCGCCACCCGCTGGCTGGCCGGCTCCGGCATCACGCTGGGCGACCACCGCGAGGTCGTGGCCGACGAGCGGCTGCGCACGTCCGTGCCCGACGTGTACGCGGTGGGGGACTGCGCCTCGTTCCCCTCGGCGCGCTACGCGGAGCGCCTGCTCGTGCACCACTGGGACAACGCGCTCCAGGGGCCCCGCACGGTCGCGGCCAACATCATCGGTGAGACACCCGCCGTGTACGACCCGGTGCCCTACTTCTGGTCCGAGCAGTTCGGCCGCTTCGTCCAGTACGCGGGCCACCACGGCGCCGCGGACACCACGGTGTGGCGCGGCGACCCGGCCGGCGCCGCCTGGTCGGTGTGCTGGCTGCGGGACGGCGCCCTGGTCGCGGTCCTCGCCGTCGGCAAGCCCCGCGACCTCGCCCAGGGCCGCAAGCTCATCGAGGCGGGCACGGTCCTCGACCCGGAGCGACTGGCCGATCCGGCCCGCCCGCTCAAGGGCGCGGTGGCCTGACGAGGCCCGATCGCGTCAGGAAAACACCTGGTCAGACAGCCCCGACTTCCGACTGTCAGTCCGGGATGGCACGCTTGTCCTGTGACCGAGATTGACGCAAAGATCGATGCTCTCGTCCCCGACTGGCTCACCCTCCCCGACATCGCCGAGCAGTTGGGCATCGAGGTGACGCGTGTACGACAGCTGGTGAAGGAAGGCCAGCTGATCGCCGTACGCCGTGGTGAGAACAGGGCACTGCACGTGCCCGCCGACTTCATCGACGGCGACAAGATCGTCAAGGGGCTCGTCGGCCTCCTGACGGTCCTGAGGGACGACGGCTTCAGCGACGAAGAGATGCTGGAGTGGCTCTTCACCCCCGACGCGACCCTGCCGGGCACGCCCGCGCAGGCACTGAGCGAGAATCGCGGCACGGAGGTGAAGCGCCGCGCCCAGGCGCTCGCCGTCTGAACCTGACAACCGTCCGGCGTGCGCACCCCATGCCCTGGGGTGCGCACGCCACACCACTTACGGGGGGACCTCCATGGCGGACACCCAGCGTGCCCGGCTCGCCGATGCCCGGCTCTACCTGTGCACGGACGCGCGCAAGCGCCAGGGCGATCTGCCGGAGTTCCTCGACGCCGTCCTCGCGAGCGGCGTGGACATCGTGCAGCTGCGCGACAAGGGCATGGAGGCCGGCGAGGAGCTGGAGCACCTCGCCGTGTTCGCCGACGCGGCCCGCCGCCACGGCAAGCTCTTCGCGGTGAACGACCGGGCGGACGTCGCCCACGCCACCGGCGCGGACGTGCTGCACCTGGGCCAGGGCGACCTGCCCGTGCCTGCCGCCCGCGCGATCCTCGGCGAGGACGTCCTGATCGGCCGCTCCACGCACGCCGACGCGGAGGCCGCCGCGGCCGCCGTGCAGGACGGCGTGGACTACTTCTGCACCGGCCCCTGCTGGCCCACCCCCACCAAGCCCGGCCGGTACGCGCCCGGTCTCGACCTCGTGCGGTACACGGCGGGCCTCGGCACCGACCGCCCCTGGTTCGCCATCGGCGGCATCGACCTGGGCCATCTCGACGAGGTCCTGGAGGCCGGCGCCCGTCGCGTCGTCGTCGTACGGGCCATCACCGAGGCCGACGATCCGGGCGCCGCGGCGGCCGAGTTCGCGAAGCGCATGCGCACGGCGTGACGCCCGGCAGGCCCGCGCTCCGCCCGTCTGTCCGCAAGGTGGACGGGGATTAGGGGCAACCGGATTCCGTCAGTAACCTGCCCGTATGGCCCTAGGTACCGCTTCCACCAGGACTGATCGCGCCCGCACCGTGCGCGACATGCTCGCGTCCGGCAAGACGACGTACTCGTTCGAGTTCTCGGCGCCGAAGACCCCGAAGGGCGAGCGCAACCTGTGGAACGCGCTGCGCCGGGTGGAGGCCGTGGCGCCCGACTTCGTCTCCGTCACGTACGGGGCGGGCGGCTCCACGCGCGCCGGCACCGTGAAGGAGACGCAGCAGATCGTCGCCGACACGACGCTGACGCCGGTCGCCCACATCACGGCCGTCGAGCACTCCGTCGCCGAACTGCGCAACATCATCGGCCAGTACGCCGACGCCGGGATCCGGAACATGCTCGCGGTGCGCGGCGACCCGCCGGGCGACCCCATGGGCGACTGGATCTCGCACCCCGAGGGCCTCACGTACGCGGCCGAACTCGTCGAACTGATCAAGGAGTCGGGGGACTTCTGCGTCGGTGTCGCCGCGTTCCCCGCGATGCACCCGCGCTCCACGGACTGGGACTCCGACGTGCGGCGCTTCGTCGACAAGTGCCGGGCGGGCGCCGACTACGCGATCACGCAGATGTTCTTCTACCCGGAGGAGTATCTGCGGCTGCGCGACAAGGTCGCCGCCGCGGGCTGTGACACCCCGATCATCCCGGAATGCATGCCGGTGACGAGTGTGCGCATGCTCGAACGGCTGCCCAAGCTCAGCAACGCGGACTTCCCTCCGGCCCTGAAAGAGCGGATCCTCACAGCCAAAGACGATCCGGCCGCTGTACGCTCCATTGGCATCGAGTTCGCGACGGAGTTCTGCGCGAAGCTGCTTGACGAGGGTGTCCCGGGTCTGCACTTCATTACGCTCAACAACTCCACTGCGACACTGGAAATCTACGAAAACCTGGGCCTGCACGACCAGCGGGCCTGATGGGCCGTACCCACCTCGGGATACGGCCGTACGAGAGGGGCGTACATGGGCTGGGCGGTCCTCTACATCGCGTTCGGACTGGTGGCGCTGTGGCTTCTCGGTGAGGTGCTGCTCCAGTACAAGGCGCGGCTGCGCTGGCGACTGCTCGCCTTCGGCGGTTTCCTCGGAGTCGTCCTCGGTGTCCTGATGCCGTCGGTGATCGTCATCGGGCTCGGCGCGATCGCCTTCGCGATCGGCCAGACGTACGTCACGCTGTCGTTCCGCCGCGGCTTCGCCGCGGGCTGGGCGATCAAGCACGGACCCGCCGAGGAGGGCGGGGCCGAGACCCGTCCGAGCAAGCGCCGCAAGAAGGAACCCGTCCACCAGGACCCGACCCTTGAGGTCTCCGACCTGGAGTACGAGCAGAGCACGCCCGACTACGCGCACGCCCCGGAGTCCCCGGCCGAGAGCACCGCGGTGTACGCGACCACCGAGCCGATGCCCGACGACACCGGCCAGTACGGCGTCTACAGCGACTCGGCCTACGCCCAGACCGCCCAGGCGGGACAGAGCGCGCAGGGTTACGGCTACGACACGTCGTCCTTCGGCTACGACCAGCAGAACTACGGCTACGACGCCACCCAGCAGCCGTACGCGGCCCCCTACTCCGACCCGTACATCGGCGCGCAGACCTACCCCGCGCAGCCCCAGTACGGCGACCCGTACGCGACCGGGCAGCAGCAGTACGGCGACCCGTACGCGACGGCCACCGGCTACGGCTCGGACACTCCGCCCGGCGGCGTCTGGGTGCCGCAGCAGCGCAACGGCGACGAGCAGCAGCAGAGCTACGGCGGTGAACTCCCGCCGGAGCAGCCGTATCCCGCGTACCCGCAGCACGACCCGAACACCGGGTACGACACGGGGTACAACGAGCAGCAGTACCGCTACTGAGGCATCCCCCCGCGGCTCACTGGGAGCCGCGGAACTCGGGCCCCTCGACGATCAGTCCCGCCACGAGCGCCCCCGACATGCCCGCGTGCGGCAGCCCGCCGCCCGGATGGGACCACCCGCCGACCGTGAACAGGCCCGGCATCCCGGTGCTGTTCGCCGGGTGCAGCAGGCGCCCCTGAGCGGCGGCCAGGGCGGGCGCGGGAACCGCGCCGCCGGCCGCTCCGGTCGCCTCGGCGATGTCCCGCGGCGTACGGACCTCGTGCCAGAGCAGCCGCTCGCGCAGGTCGGGGACGGCCCGCTCGACCGCCGCCAGCACGCTCTCCACGTCGGCCTCGGCCACGCGCGCGTGCGCCGGCACGGCCACCGTGGCGGTCACCGCCTCGTGCCCGGCATCCGGCACCTGCGCCGCGTCACCGGGGCGCAGCACCGTGACCGTCGGTCTCACGGGCGGCGCTCCGCCGTCGAACAACCACGCCAGCTCGGCGTCCCGGTCCGCCCCGTGCACCACCGTCCGGTGCGCCGTCCCCTCGGGCCGGGCCCCGCGCAGCGCCAGATGGAGCGTCATCCGGGCGGGCACCGCCGACTCGGACTGCGCCGGTACCTCACCTCGTACGGAACGCCCGGACAGCAGCCCGTCCAGGACGCCCGGCGCGACGCCCGCCACCACGAACTCGGCGTCCTCCACCGAGCCGTCAGCCAGCTCGACACCCGCCGCGCGCCCGTCCTTCTCCACGATCCGGCTGACGGCGGCCCCGAATCTGAACTCGACCTTCCGCTTCAGGCAGCGGGCGTACACGGCATCCGCGAGCGCCCGCAGACCACCGGTCACCGCCCATGTCCCGAAGGTCTGCTCCATGTACGGCAGCACGGCCGCGCCGGCCGGAGCCGTACGGGGATCGAGGCCGTACGCCAGCGCGTACTGCTCCAGAAGTGCCACAAGGCGGGGATCTCCGCCCAGCTCGAACGCACCGATCTCGGCGAGGGTCGTCGCCGCGCTGTCCCTGCGCAGCAGGCGCCGCCGGACGACGGCGGGGTAGGGCTCGCGCTCGGCGAGCACCTGCCAGTTGGGCCACAGCGGCTCTTCCAGCAGGGGGCGGCGCGAGCGGTCCCAGGCCTCCCGGGCCCGGTTCATGAACGACGACCAGCGCGCGCCCGCGCCTTCGCCGACCGCCGCGTCCAGAGCCTCGGCCACGCCCGCGCGCCGCGCGTTCGGCAGGTCCGTCGTCGTGCCGTCCGCGAAGACATGGCGAACCGCGGGCTCCACCTGGGTCAGACCGATGAGGTCCTCCAGGGGCTCCTTGCCGGTCTTGATGAACAGGTCGCGGTAGACGGCGGGCAGGTGGAGCAGGCCGGGGCCCGTGTCGAACGCGAACCCGTCGCGCTCGATCGCGCCGACCGCTCCGCCGTACGTCGACGCGCGCTCCAGGACCACCGGTCGGTGGCCCGCGACGGCCAGCCGAGCGGCGGCCGCCATGGCGCCCATCCCCGCGCCGATCACCGCAATTCGTGCCATGCCAGGGACTTTATCCGGCGCCACCGACAACGCCGCTCCCAGGTCAGGGAGGCGGTGGCGACTCCCGGGCGAGCCGCTTCTCCTCGCGCCGCTGCGCCCGTCTGCGCAGGAACCTGCGGATGCGCCGGACCAGGAAGAACAACACCAGCAGACCCAGGACGAGCAGCACCGCCGCGATGATCGCGGCCGCCTCCGGATAGAACATCGCGAACGTCAGGATGCTGCCGACCCCGAGGTCCTCCGCGGTGCTCATCACGATGTTCGACACCGGCTCGGGCGACGTGTTGATCGCCATCCGGGTGCCGGCCTTCACGCTGTGGCTGGCCAGCGCCGTGGACCCGCCGATCGCCCCGGCCGCCAGATCGGACAGCGAACCGGTCTGCCCGGCGAGCAGAGCTCCGACGACCGCGCCGGACACCGGCCGGATCACGGTGTGCACCGTGTCCCACGCCGAGTCCACGTACGGGATCTTGTCGGCGACCGCCTCGCACAGGAAGAGCACTCCCGCGACGATCAGGACGTCCGGACGCTGCAACGACTCGGGAACCTCGTCGGTCAGCCCGGTCGCGCCGAAGATGCCGAGCAGCAGGACCACCGCGTACGCGTTGATGCCGCTCGCCCAGCCACTGGTGAACACCAGGGGGAGTACGGACACGGACAAGATCGTAACCAGTAGGGAACTCTTCGTGCCTGGGGATGAGCGCGCACGTCTGAGTATCCGTACCTAGGGAGGGAGATGAGTAGCAGCGCGGATGGGCTCCCACCTGCGCAGACGGAAGAGTGGTGGGCACGGAGAGGGGCACGGTTCCGGCACCGCCGACACGGGGCGGCGGAACGGACGCGGTGCCCTTGGCCGCTCCTCTCGCCCTCGGGGCGGGAGCGAGGCACGGGGGACCCGGGGGAGACCGCACGGGGTCCGACGGGGGAACAACGGGGGATGCGCCGGTCCGGTGAGGCCTGAGAAAGACCACAGGCCCTGCCGGACCGGCGCTTCACATGAAGGTCACGCTTTTCCGGTCAGCGACTGGCCTCCGCCCACGCGCCCCTGAAGGAGCAGCGACAGCGCGGCGTGCACATCGTCCAGGGACCGCTCCGACTGGAACGCCTGCCAGTCCAGGGCGGCCACGAGAACCATGCCCACGAGAGCGGCCGCGGTGAGCGGCACGTCGATCTCGTCGCTCAGCTCGCCGGCCTCCACGGCGCCGCGCAGCACCCCCTCGACGACGGCCACCGCCTCCTGGCGGACCACGGCGAGCGTGGACTGCCAGGCACGGTTGGTGCGCCACAGTTCGGCCACGTACAGCTGGGTGAAGGCCGGGTACTCGTCGATGAACACGAGACCCGCGCGGATCATCGCGTCCAGGGCGTCGACCTTGCTGCCGCCCTTCTCGTCCGTCTTCCGCGCCGCTTCCCTGAGGGAGGCGGTGAGGAGCCCGACGCCGTGCCGCAGCAGCTCCTCGAAGAGGACCGACTTGCTGGCGAAGTTGTAGTAGACCGTGCCCTTCGCGACCCCTGCGCGCTCCGCGATCTCGTCGACCGTCGTCGCGGAGAAACCCTGCTCCGCGATGAGCGTGACGGCTGCCTCGTAGAGCTTCTGCCGGGTGGCCTGGCGCCGTGTGCTGCTTTCCATGCCCCCGATTCTCACAGGCCGCCGTGTGGGCGCGCTCACAGGCTCAGCTCGGGGTGCAGCCGGTCCAGGGTCCACACCTGCTTGCGCCGGGCCGTCAGGGCGGTGAGCGCGAGCGCGCCCGCCGTGAACGCCGCCAGCACCGCGCACGCCTGCCACACGGGGCCGAGCCCGCCGCCGGAGATGAGGTGCCGCAGGGCCTCCACCACGTAGCTCATGGGCAGGAACGGGTGGATCGCGTTGAAGAAGCCGGGGCTCGTCTGCACGGGATACGTGCCGCCCGCCGACGTCAGCTGGAGCATCAGGAAGGCGAGGACCAGGATGCGGCCCGCGGCCCCGAAGCGGGCGTTCAGCCATTGCACGATGGCCGCGAAGCAGGCGGTGACCAGGCACAGGAACCCGACCGTGCCGGCCGCGTGCAGCATCTGCAGGCCGAGCGCCCAGTGGAGGACGGACATCAGGGCGGCCACCTGGAGGAGGCCGAGCGCGGCGACGGGCAGCCAGCCCGCGAGTGCCACCCGCCAGGACGAGGCGCCCACGGCGAGGGCCCGCCGGTTGAGCGGCTGGATCAGCATGTAGGCGACCATGGCGCCCACCCACAGGGACAGCGGAATGAAGTACGGGGCGAAACCCGTCCCGTAGTTGGGCGCGTCGTGCAGCGACTGGGAGGCCAGCCGCACCGGATCGGCCATCACTTCGGTGCGCTGATCGCGGTCCTTCTTGTCGTAGTCGGGGATCCGTCCGACCCCGTCGTGCAGCCCGCCCGCCAGCTTCCCGGAGCCGTCGGCCAGCTTGAACATGCCGCCGTTGAGGTCCTTCGCGCCGGTCTTCAGCCTGCCGACCCCGGAGTCGAGCGCACCGGAGCCGGTCTTCGCCGTACCGAGACCTGTATGCAGCGTCTTGGCGCCCGCGGCGACCTGCCCCGCGCCCTTGTTGAGCTTGTTGATCTGAGCGACCGCGTCCTCGACGTCCTTGTCGAGCGTCGGGGCCCGCTTCGCCAGCGCCTCGGACTGCTTCTGGAGGGTCGCCAGATGGCCGTCCATCAGGTCGAGGTCGCCGTTCTCGTCCTGGATCAGGGTGTTGAGGTCGTCCGAGACCGTGGCGACGTCCTCGGCGGCCGTCCTGGCCTTCTTGAGGTCCGGGCAGGCGGGGTCGTCGAGCAGCGCCTTCTCGCAGCGCTTCTCGTAGATCCCGGCCAGGATGTCGGACCCCGCGTGGGCGCCCGCGCGCGCGGTGGGCGCGATCTTCACCAGGTCGTCCAGGTTGTGCCGGATGCCCTTCGCGGAGTCGGCGACGAGCCGGGCGGTGTCGCCGATCTGCTTCTTGTTGCCCTTCAGGAAGGGCAGGACCTGGTCCGCGGCGCCGTTGACCTTGTCGGCGAGCACCTGTGTGCCGTCGGCGACCTGCCGGGAGCCCGTCTCCAGGTCACCGGATCCCTTGTCGAGCTTCTTCAGGCCGCGCGCCAGGTCACCGCTGCCCTTCTTGGCGTCCTTCAGGCCGTCGGCCAGATCCTTGGAGCCCTTCTTGGCCTTGCCGATGCCGCCCTTGAGGTCGTCCGCGCCCTTGGCCGCCTTCTTGGTCGCGTCATGGATGTCGGAGAACGAGATGAAGATCTTGTCGAGGAAGGAGCGCGAGGCGTTCGTGGACGCGGCGGAGCGCACCTCGGAGAAGACCGTGCGGGAGATCTGCCCGACGATGTAGTTGTTCGCGTCGTTCGTCCGCACCTGGAGCGCGCCGGTCTCGGGGGAGTCGCCCGAACTGGACGCGATGCGCTCGCTGAAGTCCTTCGGCATGGTCAGCGACAGGTAGTACGTGCCGTTCTCCACGCCCTTGTCGGCCTGCGCGGCGCTGACCTCGTGCCACTGGAAGGTGTCGCTGTCGTACAGGCCCCGGGTGATGTCGTCGCCCGCGGTGATCCTCTTGCCGGCCGCGCTCGCTCCCTTGTCGTCGTTGACGAGCGCCACGGGGATCTTGTCGAGCCGCCCGTACGGGTCCCAGAAGGACCACAGGTACAACGCCCCGTAGAGCAGCGGCAGCAGCAGAAGGGCGACGAGCGCGGCGCGCGGCAGTTTCCCCCTGCCGAAGCGCCTGAGCTCAAGCGCGGCCAGCTTCGGTGAGCGCATCGGCCGCCTCCTTGTCGGTGTCGGAGGTGTCGGAGGTGTCGGAGGGGTCCGTGGTGCCGGTGGTCCTTGTGGTGTCCGCGGACGCGGTCGAGACGACCGTCGCGCCCTCCGGGGCCTCGCTACACACGGCCAGGACCGTGGTCCCGGCGTCGGCGATCGCCCTCAACTGGTCCCAGACCGCGGCCCGTTCGGCGTCCGCGAGCTTGAGGTCGGTGTCGTCCACGCCGAGCAGGAGGGGGCGGCCGATCAGAGCGAGAGCGAGCGAGAGGCGCAGCGCCTCGGCGCGCTCCAGATCGCGCACGGAGGTCCGGCCCCCCTTGGGCAGCGCCTCGCGGTCGAGCCCCGCCGCCTTCAGCGCCGTGTCGATCCGCAGCTTCGCCTCGGTCACGCGCTCGCCGCGCGGCCGCAGCAGCGAGCGCAGCGAACCGTCGAACCGCCTTTGCAGCAGCGCCCGTTCCCGCAGGTGCTCGGCCACCGTGAGGGCGGGATCGAGGTCGGTCACCCCGGGCACGTGCGCGAGCGCGCTCACCCGGCGCACCGCGCCCAGCTGCTTCGGCAGCCGGAACCCGCCGACCGCGGCCGTCCCCTCGGAGGCGCGCATCCGCCCCGTCAGGGCGAGCAGCAGACAGGTGCGGCCGCTGCCCGAAGGCCCCTCGATCGCGATGAGTGATCCGGGCGCCGCGTCCACCTCGACGCCCCTGAAGGCCCACCCCCGCGGACCCTTCAGGCCGAACCCCTCGGCGGTGACGGCGGCGCCGCCCTCCCGGCCGACCGCGTCCACGACCGCCCCCCTCTTTTGAACTGACTGGTCAGTGCAAAAGCTAGCCCGAACCTTCGATCGAAGCAAAAGCCCAGGTCAGAGCCGATTGTCAGTGGCGTACTCCACGATGGGCACATACGGCCACTGCGCCGTCACACAGACGACAGGAGGTTCGTCATGGCCAGGAACACCGCAGCAGCCGCGCGCCGCCGCACCGCCACCGGCCCTGCCCCCTCACTGACCGGACCGCCGAGCGACGTCCACCCGGTCCTGCGCCGGGCCGGCGCCCCGCCCGCCGCCCTCGATCTGCTCGCCCAGGCCCGCGCCGGACTCGACGAGGCGACCGTCCTCGACGCGCCCAACGAGCGGTACGCGACAGCCCACCTGGCCGCCCTGCGCACCGCGGCCGCCGTGCTCGCCGCCCGTGGCAGGCCCGAGCCCACGCCCAAGCGCCGCGCCAGGATCCGGAGCGCCTGGGAAGTGCTCCCCGAGATAGCGCCCGAACTGATCGAGTGGAGCGCCCTGTTCGCCTCGGGGGCGACCAAGCGCGCCCGCGCGGAGGCGGGCATACGCGACGCGGCCACCGCCCGCGACGCCGACGACCTGCTGCGCGACGTGGCGATGTTCCTCCGTCTCGTCGAGCGCATGCTCGTCCTGCAACCGGTGCTGCCGCAGCCCCGCCGGGACGGCGCCGACCGGACCGTGATGGACGCCTTCGACTCCAGGAACGCCAGGATCGCCGAGGATGCCGAGGGCTCCGAGGGCAGGGAGGTGCCGGACGCGGGGTGAGCGGGCGCGGGCCGCGTGCGGTGCGGGCATGGGCGATGACCGGGGCCCATTAGGGTGGAGGCGCCCGAACCTGTTCATGCTCCGCCACCAGCCGGAGCCGCGCCGAGGAGTCACCTGCAGTGTCGGACCCCAGTCGCCCCCGCGCCGCCCTCCGTACCGCCGTGGTCTGGGACGTTCTCAAAGACTCGCTCGACCGACGCGCCAAGTCCGCGGGCGGCCAGGTCCTTGACGTCCTCGACACCGGAGGCGGCAGCGGCAACTTCGCGGTGCCGGTCGCCCGTCTGGGTCACCGCGTCACCGTCGTCGACCCCAGCCCGAACGCGCTGTTCGCGCTGGAGCGCCGCGCCGCCGAGGCCGGGGTCGCCGACCGGGTGCGCGGCGTCCAGGGCGACATCTCGGGCCTGTTCGACGTCGTCGAGCGGGACGGGTACGACGCGGTCCTGTGCCACGGAGTCCTCGAGTACGTCGACGACCCGGCGGAGGGCGTGCGCAACGCGGTGGGCGCGCTGCGCTCCGGCGGCGTGCTCAGCCTGCTCGCCGCGGGCCTCGGCGGCGCCGTGCTCGCGCGGGCCCTGGCCGGCCACTTCAAGGAGGCCAGGCAGGCGCTCGACGACCCGGCGGGCCGCTGGGGCGAGGGCGACCCCGTACCGCGGCGCTTCACCGCCGACCAGCTCTCCGCGCTCGTCGCCGACGAGGGCGTGGATGTCGGCGCCGTGCACGGTGTGCGGGTCTTCGCGGACCTCGTCCCCGGCGTCCTCGTGGACACCGAGCCGGGCGCCCTCCAGGAGCTCCTCAAGCTGGAGGCGGCCGCCGCGGAACTGCCCGCCTTCCACGCCGTGGCCACCCAACTGCACGTGCTCGGCGAGAAGCGGGCGGCCGAAGCGGCCTGAGCGGCTCCGGCGCTGCGCCGCTGATCAGCGGCGCAGCGGCAGATGGAGTACGCCACAGGCCCCCCGATCGGGCGCCCGGCGCCGTATGATCTGGGTAGACCGTCCGGCATGACGGGTCGGCCACCGGGGAATGACGCCTCAGTGAGCCGGAACGGCGTGACGCGGTCCGGAATGGTGAAGTTGGCGTAGAGGGGCGGGTTTCACGGGGGCGATTCCCTGCCTATCCTGAAGGGGACCCCCGGTCGCCCCGGCGACTGCACGATGAGGAGGACTCCGTGCCGCTCTCGGAGCACGAGCAGCGAATGCTCGAGCAGATGGAGCGAGCGCTGTACGCCGAAGATCCCAAGTTCGCGACAGCGCTTGAGGGAAGCGGGCTGCGTACGTACACCCGACGTCGGGTCTACCAGGCAGTCGCGGGCTTCCTGGTGGGTATCGCGCTCCTCATGGCAGGTATGGTCGCGCAGCAGATCTGGATCAGCGTGGTGGGATTCCTCGTCATGCTGGGCTGTGCCGTGCTCGCCGTCACCGGATGGCGCAAAGCGCCGAAGCCGGGCGAACAGCCCGCGGCCGGTGCCGTGCCAGGTGCCCCCGCAGGGCGACGGCAGGCGAAGGCGAAGCGCTCGATGATGGACCGGATCGAGCAGCGCTGGCAGCGCCGCAGGGACGAGCAGGGCGGCCGCTGAGCGGCTCCGCGCCGACCGTTGCAGACACACGTGAAGACATGCGTGAAGGGTGACCGCCTCGGGCGGTCACCCTTTGTGCGTAACGGGGCCTGACCTCTTGGCGGGACCGGAAGGCGCCGGTCACCCTTCGGGGAGTCCGGCGCCTTCCGCTCTGCTCGGTCAGCCTTCCTGGCTCGAAGGCCGGGACGGACCTGAAGGGCTCGAAGCCCCGGAGCGTCGCCGGTCGAGCGCCGCGGTCCAGCGGGCGCGCAGCCCCGCCGCGAAGGTCTCCCAGCGCCGTGCGACCGCCCACGCCACCCGTACGGCCGAGCGCGGCGCGAACGTCGCCCGCAGGCGCGTCGTCCGGCTCATGTTGGCGTGCAGTCCGTCGCAGACACGGTGCACGTCCTCGCCGAGCCCCGACGCGGGCTGCGGCCGTGGCGCGTACAGCACCTGCTCCACCGCGGCCGCCGCCCGGTGCACGGCCTCCGCGGCCGCCGTGTCGAGCCGGCCGACCCGCACGATACGGGCCGCCGCCTTCCGCGGGGTCTGCGAATCGTCCGGCAGGATGCCGTGGTCCCAGGCCGTGTCCGTCACCTCGCGCCAGGCCGCCAGGGTGCGCCCGGCGATGTCGGCGTCCGTGCGCCCCGAGGAGCCCAGGCGCAGCGCCCTGACGCGTTTGCGCCACAGCATCGGCAGCAGGGGCACCACGAGCACCAGGAGACCGGCCAGCGTCGCCAGCAGGATCGTGCCGAACGGCGGGCCGTCGTCCGTGGAGCCACCGATCGCCGCCGGCGCGGTGTTGCCGCAGCTGCCGTCCTTGCGCTGGGCCAGCGAGCAGCTCTCCGAGGAGGAGGGCTGGGAGGCCGACGGCGCGTCGGACGTGGAGGCGCTCGGCGCCGCCTGGTCGGTGGAAGAGCCCGACGGCGTGTTGTCCTGTGTGTACTCCGGGACCGTCCCGCGGTTCGGCGTCGGCTCGAAGCGGGTCCAGCCCACGCCCTCGAAGTACAGCTCCGGCCAGGCGTGCGCGTCGCGCAGCCCCACCGAGTAGTTCCCGTCACCCGCGGGCGAGCCCGGGGTGAAGCCCACCGCGACCCGGGCCGGAATGCCCAGCGTCCTGGCCATCGCCGCCATCGAGAAGGAGAAGTGGACGCAGAAGCCCTCCTTCTCCTTGAGGAAACGGGCGATGGCGGCGGAGCCGCTGCCGGCCGACACCTCGGTGTTGTACGTGAAGCCGCCGCTGACCGCGAAGTAGTCCTGGAGCTTCACCGCGCGCTCGTAGTTGTTCGCCGCGCCCTCGGTGACCCGCAGCGCGGTCTGTTCCACGACGTCCGGCAGCGAATCCGGCACCTTCGTGAACTCGCGGACCAGATCGCCCGGGGGCGGCCCCGATGCGGCCAGCTGCTCCGCCGTCGGCTGCACGATCAGGCTGTTGACCGTGTACGTCTTCCCGCGCGTCGTCTGCCCGTGGTCTCCCACCAGGGTCCGGCCGACCTGCTCGTACCGCCAGCGTCCGCCGATCTCCACGCGGGTCGCGGGGAACGGCATCGGCAGCCAGTCCTGCGCGTACTCGTCCGCCGCCGAGATCGTGGTCTTGATCTCGGTCCTGCGGACGTCCGCGTCCAGACCGCGCGGGCTGGGGAGCGGGGAGGGCACGGCGGTGATGCTGCGCACCGAGGGGCGCCAGTTCGTGCCGTCGAAATCGTCGAGCGCCACGATCCGCAGATACATGTCGGAGGTCTGCTCGGCGTTCGTCCGGTACGCCATCACCTCCCGGTCCTCCGGCTCGTTCAGGCTGTCCTTCAGCGAGACCAGCGGGTTGACCGCGGAGATCGTGCCGCCGCCGCCCGTCCCGCTGCCCACGCCGGTGCCGGACGTGCCGAGCAGGCCGCCGTCGAGGGCCGGCAGGGCGAGCGGCACCACCAGGGCGATGCCGAGGGCCAGTACGCCGATCCTGCGGCCGGTGCGGACCGGGGCGAGCACGCCGCTCCCGCCGTCCGCCTGCATGCCACCGCCCGGCGCGCGCGACGTACCGCCGAAGACCCGGCCCCACTGCGAGAGCCGGTCGCGGCCCTCGGCGAGCAGCAGCACGAGATAGCCGCCGGCCGCGAGCACGAACCACAGCCAGGCGGCGCCGCCCTGGGACAGCCCGGCGGCCACCGAGTACAGGGCGAGCAGCGGCAGTCCCGCCGGGGCCGCGCTGCGGAACGTCACCGCGAGCGCGTCCACCGCGAGCCCGATCACCAGCGCGCCGCCCACCAACATCAGCCGGATGCCGTCGGTCAGCGGCGCCGGGATCGCGTACCGGCTCACGTCGTCGCCGCCCGCTTGGAACAGCTCGCCGAAGTGCCGGAACGCGTCCGGGCCCGGGAGCACCGCGCCGAGCGCCTGGTCGTGGGCGAAGACGAGGGTGAGCAGCAGGAGCGACACCACGGCCTGCGCCAGGACCGTCAGCGGTCGCGCGAGCGGTACCCGGCGGGCCGCCGCGCCCACCGCGGCCTGGATCACCAGCAGCACCGCGGCCTGGATGATCCACGTGGACCGGTCGACGAGCGGGAGCAGCGAGCAGGTGGCCAGGAACGTGGCCAGCGTCGCGCAGATCGAAAGGCGGGCACCGCCGCTCATGACCAACCCCCCAAGGTGCTGGGGGCGCCGGACAGTCCCGTACGCTCCCGGTCCGCCTGCCGCCACACGTCCGCCATGGGCGCGCCCGGCGGCACCGCCACCGTGGTCCAGCCCGCCTCCCGCAGCATGCGCAGCCGCTCCGCGCAGCGCTGCGAGGGCGGCGAGCCCGGACCCTGGAGCCAGGACTCGCTGTCCAGGAGGAAGGCCACGGCGCCGCCGGAGCGCTGCCGCATCCGCACGGCGACGGCGGCCTGTTCCTCGTCCAGATCGCCGAAGAAGGCGATCAGAAGCCCTTCGTTCCCGCTGCGCAGCACGTCGTAGGCGGGCGAGAGCGTGTAGCCGTCGGAATGGTCGACCACGGCGAGCGTGTCCATCATCAGGCCCGCCGCGTCCGCCGACTCCTGGCTGGCGCCCGCGAACCCGTCGGTGCCCTCGCCCGGCACCGCGGTGCCCGTGTCCGTCAACAGGCGGACGGAGAAGCCCCGTTCCAGCATGTGCACCAGGGCCGAGGCCGAGCCGGACACCGCCCATTCGAAGGCCGAGTCCGGGCCCGCGCCCTGGAAGGCGGTGCCGCGCGTGTCGAGGAGCACGGTGCAGCGGGCCCGCTGCGGCTGCTCCTCGCGGCGCACCATCAGCTCGCCGTACCGCGCGGTCGACCGCCAGTGGACGCGGCGCAGGTCGTCGCCATGCCGGTAGCCGCGCGGGATCACGTCGTCCTCGCCGGCCAGGGCGAGCGAGCGCTGCCGCCCGTCCCCGTACCCCTTGGCCTCACCGGTGAGCCGCACCGGAGGCAGCGCCTCCACCCGCGGGATCACGGTCAGGGTGTCGTACGTCGAGAAGGACCTGGTCAGTTCGCACATGCCGAAGGGGTCGGTCAGGCGCAGCTGGAGCGGGCCCAGCGGATAGCGGCCGCGCAGATCCGAGCGGACCCGGTACGACACCTCGCGGCGGCCGCCCGCCTCGACCCGGTCGAGGACGAAGCGGGGCCGCGGACCGAGCACGTAGGGAACCCGGTCCTGGAGCATCAACAGGCCCGTCGGCAACCGGGAGATGTTGTCCATACGGAGATGGACGCGCGCCTCGGAACTCGCGGGCACGCGCGCGGGGGAGAGCCGGCGGCTGCCCGCGACCCGGTAGCGGGTGCGGTACAGGACGCCCGCGCACACCAGCGGCAGGGCGGCGAGCAGGAGTCCGACCCGGAGCAGATCGCTCTGCCCGAGGACGTAGGCGCAGATCGCCGCGGCGATGCCGGCGGCGAGGAACGAACGGCCGCGCGTGGTCAGTCCGGCGAGCGCCGTGCGCAGGCCGCTCTTGTCACCCTTGTCGTTCGTCGCGCCGTCGCCGTCCGTGAATCCGCCCCCCGGATCCGCCCCGTAGTACCCCCCGGACGCCATCACAGCCTCCGTGTGCCGGGCGGCTGCTGGCCGTACATCGGAGCGGCCGTGTTGGTGTAGCCGTGCGGCGGCGCCTGCGGGGCGCGGGTGTCGGCGGCGGGGACCGGGGTGCGCTGCAGGATGTCGAGCACGACCTGCTCGGCCGTGCGCCGGTTCAACTGGGCCTGCGCGGTGGGCAGCAGACGGTGCGCCAGGACGGCGACGGCCAGCGACTGCACATCGTCGGGCAGCGCGTACTCCCGGCCGCTGAGGGCCGCCGACGCCTTCGCGGCGCGCAGCAGGTGCAGCGTCGCGCGCGGGGACGCGCCGAGTCTCAGGTCCGGGTGGGTGCGCGTGGCCGCGACCAGCTCCACCGCGTAGCGCCGTACGGCGTCGGCGACATGGACGGAGCGGACGGCGTCGACCAGCTTCACGATCTCGTGCGCGTGGGCCACCGGCTGGAGGTCGTCCAGCGGGTTCACCCCGCCGTGGATGTCCAGCATCTGCAACTCGGCCTCCGCGCTGGGATAGCCGATGGAGACTCGGGCCATGAAACGGTCGCGCTGGGCCTCCGGCAGCGGGTAGGTGCCCTCCATCTCGACCGGGTTCTGCGTCGCCACCACCATGAAGGGGCTGGGCAGTTCGTAGGTCTTGCCGTCGATGGTGACCTGGCGCTCCTCCATGGACTCCAGGAGCGCGGACTGCGTCTTGGGCGACGCGCGGTTGATCTCGTCGCCGATCACGATCTGCGCGAAGATCGCGCCCGGCTTGAACTCGAAGTCCCGCCGCTGCTGGTCGAAGATGGACACACCGGTGATGTCCGACGGCAGCAGGTCGGGAGTGAACTGGATGCGGCGCACCGAGCAGTCGATGGACCGCGCCAGCGCCTTGGCGAGCATCGTCTTGCCGACGCCCGGTACATCCTCGATGAGCAGGTGCCCCTCGGCGAGGAGCACGGTCAGCGAAAGCCGTACGACCTCCGGCTTGCCCTCGATCACACCCTCCACCGACCTGCGTACGCGCTCCACAGTGGTGGTCAGATCAGTGAGGCTCGCTCGATCGTCATAGGTCGTCACCCGGCCCTCCTCGGCCCGTACTTTCCCGGGCCGACGCTCTGTGACGCGGACCGGCCCACCCCGAAACACGGACACCACGCGCGAAGAGTTCCGTCGCTCGCGCGGGGTGCCACACACGCATTCTTGTTGGCGTTACCGGTTCGTGTCACTCGCCTGTGGATAACTGGCCGCGATATGTCGGGTCTTACGACCTTTTGAGGTGAAGGTCGACCGGTCCGGAAGGTCAGGCCGGGTCGATCTCGCGCAGCAGGCCGGTCTTCACGTCGAAGACGAAGCCGCGCACGTCGTCGGTGTGCAGCAGGAAGGGAGAGGTGCGCACCTTCTGGATGGACTGCCGCACGTCCTGGTCGACGTCGCGGAATCCCTCCACCGCCCAGCTCGGCCGCTGTCCGACCTCCATCTCCAGCTCGTGCCGGAACTCCTCGGTGAGGGACTCCAGGCCGCAGCCGGTGTGGTGGATGAGGACCACGCTGCGGGTGCCGAGCGCCCGCTGACTGATGGTGAGCGAACGGATCACGTCGTCGGTGACGACACCGCCCGCGTTGCGCACGGTGTGGCAGTCGCCGAGCTCCAGGCCGAGGGCGTCGTGCAGGTCGAGGCGGGCGTCCATGCAGGCCACGACGGCGACCCGGAGCACCGGGCGGGCGTCCATGCCCGGATCGGTGAACGCGGAGGCGTAGCGGGCGTTCGCGTCGACCAGGCGGTCGGTGACGGTGCCGGTGGATATGGCGCCTTCGGACGGGACGGAAGCGGAAGTCGTCATGCCCCGACGTTACTGGTCACGGGCGGTGGCAGCCCGCTGTGAGAGAGGACAAAGAACATCAATGAGCCTTGTTGTGAGCTAACCCACAGGGGTGGCCCGGCCTCGGCCGCACGGGTGAATTCGACCGGTACGCGGCTTCATGCCGATGCGGTCCGCGACGCGCAGGCCGGTTGATTGACCGAGGGGCGCCGTGGACTAAAGTGACGCCGACCCCAGATAACCACGCAACGATGCAACACGGAGATCCCGGTACCGCCGGGCGCTCCCCGCGTGCGCGGCGCGTACGTACGGCTCGGCCTCCTCCCGCTCCGGTCGGCCGGCGTCACTTCCCCGGCGCCGGTGGACCACCATCCCCTTCACGAGCGGGCGGGGACCCGGCAGTGCGTACCGCCGCCGCGCCGGACCTGAGAGGGCCTCTTGAGTCAGCGACACGTCCCGGTCATGCTCCAGCGCTGCTTGGACCTGCTGGCCCCCGCCCTCGCCGAGCCGGGCGCGGTCGTCGTCGACTGCACGCTCGGGCTCGGCGGTCACAGCGAGGCCCTGCTCTCCACGTTCCCCTCGTGCCGCCTCGTCGCCCTCGACCGCGACAAGGAAGCGCTGCGCCTCTCCGGCGAGCGCCTCGCGCCCTTCGGCGACCGCGCCACCCTCGTGCACGCCGTCTACGACGAACTGCCCGACGTCCTCGACCGATTGGGCATCCCGCGCGTCCAGGGCGTCCTGTTCGACCTCGGCGTCTCCTCCATGCAGCTCGACGAGGCCGACCGCGGCTTCGCGTACGCGCAGGACGCGCCGCTCGACATGCGCATGGACCAGACGACCGGGATGAGCGCCGCCGAGGTCCTCAACACGTACGCGCCGGGCGAGTTGGTGCGGATCCTGCGCCAGTACGGCGAGGAGAAGCAGGCCAAGCGCATCGTCTCGGCCATCGTGCGCGAGCGCGAGAAGGAGCCGTTCAGCAACAGCGCGCGGCTCGTCGAGCTGATCCGCGACTCCCTGCCGCAGGCCGCCAAGCGCACCGGCGGAAACCCGGCCAAGCGCACCTTCCAGGCGCTGCGCATCGAGGTCAACGGCGAGCTGAGCGTCCTGGAGCGGGCCGTTCCCGGTGCCGTGAAGGCGCTCGCGGTCGGCGGCCGGATCGCCGTCCTGTCGTACCACTCGCTGGAGGACCGCCTGGTCAAGCAGGTGTTCGCGGCCGGTGCCGCCACCACGGCGCCGCCCGGTCTGCCGGTCGTCCCCGAGCGCTACCAGCCGCGCCTGAAGCTCCTCACGCGTGGCGCCGAGCTTCCCACCGAAGAAGAGGTCGCCGAGAACCGCCGGGCCGCTCCGGCACGGCTGCGGGGTGCGCAGCGCATCCGCGAGGATGTCGAGGGATGAGGGCCGAGTGAGGCACGCGCGCGTGGAGGGGTGTTCATGAGCGCCAGGAGTGGCTCGAAAGGTTCCAAGAGCGCGCGAGGCGCTCAAGGGTCCCGAGGCGAACTGCGGGCCAGGGCCGCGAGACTCGCGCGGCTCCTTCCGCTCTCCCCGTCCGGCGGAGCCCAGGCCGCGCGCACACCGTTCGTCCTCCTCGTCGTGCTGCTGCTCGGCGGGGGTCTCATCATGCTGCTGATGCTGAACTCCTCGCTCAATGAAGGATCGTTCAAGCTCAGCAAGCTCAAGAAGCAGACCACCGAGCTCACCGACGACGAGCAGGAACTCCAGCGCGAGGTGGACTCCTACTCGGCCCCGGACGCTCTCCAGCGCCGGGCCCGCGAGCTCGGCATGGTGTTCGGCGGCGACCCCGCCTTCCTCGATCCCGACGGCACCGTCCGCGGCATGCCGACCCCCGCCTCGCTGCCCTCGCCGCTGCGCACGCAGGCGCCGAGGCCGCCGGAAGCGGTACGTCCGGCGCCGACCGCGCCCTCCTCGTCGGCCCCCGCCGCCTCGGCCCCGGGAAAAGCGACGCCTTCCACCGAACCGTCCGGGCAGCCGAGCACGAACACCTCGGTGAAGCCCGCGGCCTCCGCCCCTTCGACCTCCGGCAGGTGACGCCATGACCGACAGGGAGCCTCCGCGCCGCCGCGTGCCAGGACCCACGCGCCCGGTCAGATCGGCCCGGCCCGGAGCCCAGCGGCGCCCGGGTCCCGGCGCACGCCCCGCCGCACGGCGCCCGCGCCCCGCACGTCCGAAGTCCTCCACCCCGCTGCGCCTGGGCAGTCCCCGGCCGCGCCTGCGCATGGTGAGCCTGGGCCTCACGCTCGTCCTCATGGTCTTTGTCGTACGGCTTCTCCAGGTCCAGGGCGTCGACGCGAGCGCGTACGCCGCGAAGGCCCAGCTCAACCGCTACGTCAGCCACACCATCGCCGCCGAGCGCGGCGGGATCACCGACCGCAGCGGCGTCTCGCTGGCGTCGAGCGTGGACGCGTACGACATCACCGCCGACCCCACGCTGTTCACGCGCAAGGCGACCGAGGTGAAGGACGCGCCCGAGCAGGCCGCGGCGCTCCTCTCGCCGATCATCGGGGTCGACGCCGCCGAGCTGACCAAGAAGCTGAAGACGAAGAACACCCGTTATGTGCGGCTCGCCGCGCGGCAGACGCCGCAGGTCTGGAAGCAGATCAAGGACCTGCGCTCCACGCTGAACGAGAAGGCGAACGCCGAGGGGCGCGAGGCGAGCGTCCTCTCCGGCGTCCTGTCCGACCCGAGCAGCAAGCGCGTGTACCCGAACGGGGACCTCGCCGCCGGGATACTGGGCTGGGTCAACGCCGACGGCAAGGGCGGCGGCGGTGTCGAGCAGCAGCTCGACAAGGAGCTCTCGGGCAAGGACGGCAAGATCCGCTACGCCCAGTCCGGCGGCCGGCAGGTGCCGACCGCCGGCAGCACCGAGCAGCCCGCGGTGTCCGGCTCGAACGTCGAGCTGACCATCGACCGCGACATCCAGTGGGCCGCGCAGAACGCGATCTCCGAGCAGGTGAAGAAGTCCGGGGCCGACCGCGGCTACGTGATAGTGCAGGACACGCGGACCGGCGAGGTCCTGGCCATGGCGAACGCGCCCGGCTTCGACCCGAACGACCTGTCGCAGGCGAACGCGGCCGCCCTCGGCAACGCGGCGCTCCAGGACGCGTACGAGCCGGGCTCCACCGCCAAGGTCATGTCGATGGCGGCCGTCCTCGAGGAGAACGTGGCGACCCCGTCGACCCACGTCACCGTGCCCAACCGGCTGCACCGCGGCGACCGCCTCTTCCAGGACGACATCGACCATCCGACCTGGCACCTCACGCTCAACGGCGTGCTCGCCAAGTCCAGCAACATCGGCACCATCCTGGCGACCGGCCAGCTCGGCGCCACGCAGCCCGAGGCCAACCGGAGCCTGTACTCGTACCTGCGCAAGTTCGGCATCGGCGAGCAGAGCGGTCTCGGCTTCCCCGGCGAGACGTCCGGCATCCTCGCCGCACCGGACAAGTGGTCCACCTCGCAGCAGTACACGATCCCCTTCGGCCAGGGCTTCTCCATCAACGCGATGCAGGCGGCCTCCGTGTACTCGACCATCGCCAACGGCGGCGTACGGATCGAGCCGACCCTCGTGCGCGGAACCAAGGGGCCCGACGGCCGGTTCACGCCCGCGGCCAAGCCCAAGCAGACCCGTGTCGTCAGCGAGAAGACGGCGAAGACGGTCGCGCGGATGCTGGAGTCCGTCGTCGACGACGAGGAGGGGACGGGGACCAAGGCCCGTATCCCGGGCTACCGCGTCGCGGGCAAGACGGGTACGGCCAACCGCGTCGATCCGGCCACCGGCCGCTACAAGGGCTACACCTCGTCGTTCGCCGGGTTCGCGCCGGCGGACAAGCCACGCGTCACCGTCTACTGCGCGATCCAGAACGCCACGAAGGGGAGTTACTTCGGCGGTCAGATCTGCGGGCCCATCTACAAGCAGGTCATGGAGTTCGCCCTGAAGACCCTGCAAGTGCCTCCCACGGGCGCCGAGCCCGCGCGGCTCCCCGTCGCTTTCCAGCCATGACGGGCCGTGACCATGATCACCCGTACCTCCTGAAGGGCTCGTGACAACCATCACCCCCGATCCAGGGAACCGGCCCGCGCCACGCCCCTCGCTTCGCCCAGGGCGGGGTGCGCCCGGTACGCTCACCGCCGTGCCACACGCTGATCAGTCCCAAACCACCCAGAAGGGCGCACCCGTGACATATCCCGGGCCGCCGCGACCGGTCGAGGTCTCCGCCACACCCCTCGCGGAACTGGCCGTTCAGCTGGGTGTTCCCGCGCCCCAGGCCGCCGTCGCGATCACCGGCATCACCCACGACTCCCGTGCGGTGCGCCCCGGTGACCTGTACGCGGCCCTGCCCGGAGCCCGCGCCCACGGCGCCGACTTCGCCGCGCAGGCCGCCTCTCTCGGCGCCGTCGCCGCGCTGACCGACCCGGCGGGCGCCGACCGCGTCACCGCCGCCGGTCTCGTGCCGCTCGTCGTGGAGAACCCGCGCGGACGCATGGGGGAACTGGCCGCCACCATCTACGGCCACCCCGGCAGGGACCTGCTGCAACTCGGCATCACCGGCACGTCGGGCAAGACGACGACCGCGTACCTCATGGAGGGCGGCCTGAGGGCCGTCCGCAGCACCGGGCTCATCGGCACGGTCGAGATGCGCATCGGTGACGAGCGCATCAAGTCCGAGCGGACCACCCCCGAAGCCACCGACCTCCAGGCGCTGTTCGCCGTCATGCGCGAGCGTGGCGTCGACGCCGTCGCCATGGAGGTGTCCAGCCACGCCCTCGTGCTCGGCCGGGTCGACGGTTGTGTCTTCGACGTCGCCGTCTTCAACAACCTCAGCCCGGAACACATGGAGTTCCACTCCGACATGGAGGACTACTTCCGGGCGAAGGCGCAGCTGTTCACACCAGCGCGCAGCAAACAGGGCGTCGTGAACTTCGACGACGAGTACGGACGCCGGCTCGTCGAGGAGTCCGCGGCGTCGGGGTACCCCGTCGTCACCTTCTCCGCCGAGGGCCACCCGGACGCCGACTGGCACGCCGAGGACGTCGAAGTGGGGCCGCTCGGCTCGACGTTGACCGTCGTCGGCCCCAAGGGCGAGCGGATCACGGCCTCGGCGCCGCTGCCGGGCCCCTTCAACGTCGCGAACACCGTGGCCGCGATCGTCACCCTCGCCGTCGCCGGGATCGACCCGCAGACCGCGGCCGACGGCGTCGCCGCCGTGCCGGGGGTCCCCGGCCGCCTGGAGCGGGTGGACGCGGGCCAGCCGTACCTCGCCGTCGTCGACTACGCCCACAAGACCGACGCCGTCGAGTCCGTGCTCAAGGCGCTGCGCAAGGTCACCGAGAACAAGCTGCACATCGTGCTCGGCTGCGGTGGCGACCGGGACAGGACGAAGCGGATGCCCATGGGCGCCGCCGCGGCCCGGTTCGCCGACACGGCCATCCTCACCTCCGACAACCCGCGCTCCGAGGACCCCCTCGCGATCCTCGCCACGATGCTGGCGGGCGCGGCCGACGTGCCGGCGCACGAGCGCGGCGACGTCGCCGTGTTCGAGGACCGGGCCGCCGCCATTGCCGCGGCCGTCGCCCGCGCCGAGCCGGGCGACACGGTCCTCGTCGCGGGCAAGGGGCACGAGCAGGGCCAGGACATCGCCGGGGTGGTGCGTCCCTTCGACGACCGCCTGGTGCTTCGCGAAGCCATCGAGCAAACCCAGGGATGAAGTTGTGATCGCCCTCTCCCTCGCCGAGATCGCCTCAGTCGTCGGCGGGCAGACGTACGACATACCGGATCCGCAGGTCCGGGTGACCGGTCCGGTCGTCATCGACTCGCGCAAGGTCGAGGCCGGCAGCCTGTTCGCCGCGTTCGTCGGCGAGCGCGTGGACGGCCACGACTACGCGCGCGACGTCGTGGACAGGGGCGCGGCCGCCGTGCTGGCGTCCCGCCCGGTCGGTGTGCCCGCCATCGTCGTCGACGACGTCCAGGCGGCGCTCGGCGCGCTCGCCCGGCACGTCGTCGAGCGGCTCGGCGCCACCCTCGTCGCGCTGACCGGCTCGGCCGGCAAGACCAGTACCAAGGACCTGATCGCCCAGGTGCTGCGGCGCAAGGCGCCGACGGTGTTCACGCCCGGCTCGTTCAACAACGAGATCGGCCTGCCGCTGACCGCCCTGTCCGCCACCGACGAGACGCGGTTCCTCGTCCTGGAGATGGGCGCCCGGGGCAAGGGCCACATCCGCTACCTGACGGGCCTCACCCCCCCGAAGGTCGGCGTCGTCCTGAACGTCGGCACCGCCCACATCGGCGAGTTCGGCGGCCGCGAGCAGATCGCGGAGGCGAAGGGCGAGCTGGTCGAGTCGCTGCCCGCCGAGGGCACCGCGATCCTCAATGCGGACGATCCGCTCGTACGGGCCATGTCGTCGCGTACGAAGGCGAGGGTGCTCCTCTTCGGAGAGGCCGCCGACGCCGACGTCCGTGCCGAGAATGTCCGGCTCACGGAGAACGGACAGCCCTCCTTCAGCCTTCACACACCCACCGGGTGCAGCGAAGTGACCTTGCGCCTGTACGGTGAGCACCACGTGTCGAACGCGCTCGCCGCGGCCGCCGTCGCCCATGACCTTGGCATGTCCGTGGAGGAGATCGCCCTCGCGCTCTCCGACGCGGGCACCCTGTCCCGCTGGCGCATGGAGGTCACCGAGCGCCCGGACGGCGTCACGATCGTCAATGACGCCTACAACGCGAACCCCGAGTCCATGCGAGCGGCCCTGCGCGCGCTCGTGGCCATGGGCAAGGGGCGTCGTACGTGGGCGGTGCTCGGGCACATGGCCGAGCTGGGCGACGAGTCGCTGGCCGAGCACGACGCGGTCGGACGGCTCGCCGTCCGGCTCAACGTCAGCAAGCTCGTGGCAATCGGGGGCAGGGAAGCGTCCTGGTTGCAACTGGGCGCCTATAACGAGGGTTCGTGGGGTGAGGAGTCGGTGCACGTGTCCGACACACAGGCGGCGATCGACCTGTTGCGCAGCGAGCTGCGCCCAGGTGACGTCGTGCTCGTGAAGGCATCCAGGTCGGTCGGCCTGGAGAGCCTGGCACAGGCGCTGCTCGAGGGCTTCGAGAACGGGGGCGATGCCCGATGATGAAGCAGATCCTCTTCGCCGGCGTCATCGGCCTCTTCCTGACCCTGGCCGGAACGCCGTTGCTCATCAAGCTCCTTGCGCGCAAGGGCTACGGCCAGTACATCCGCGACGACGGCCCGCGCGAGCACGCCAGCAAGCGCGGTACGCCGACCATGGGTGGTATCGCCTTCATCCTGGCGACCCTCATCGCGTACTTCGTGAGCAAGCTGATCACCGGCGCGGCCCCGACCCTGTCGGGTCTGCTCGTGCTCGGCCTGATGGCGGGCATGGGCCTCGTCGGCTTCCTCGACGACTACATCAAGATCGTCAAGCGGCGTTCGCTGGGCCTGCGGGCCAAGGCGAAGATGGCCGGACAGCTGATCGTCGGTATCGCCTTCGCGGTGCTGTCCCTCCAGTTCGCGGACGCGCGCGGTCAGACTCCGGCCTCGACCCGGCTGTCCTTCGTGGAGGACTTCGGCTGGACGATCGGCCCGGTCCTCTTCGTGGTCTGGGCGCTGTTCATGATCCTCGCGATGTCGAACGGGGTGAACCTCACCGACGGCCTCGACGGCCTCGCCACCGGCGCCTCTGTGATGGTCTTCGGCGCGTACACCTTCATCGGTGTCTGGCAGTTCCAGGAGTCCTGCGCCAACTCGCAGACCCTCACCAACCCGGGCGCGTGTTTCGAGGTCAGAGACCCACTCGACCTGGCGGTCGTCGCCTCGGCGCTCATGGGCTCCTGCTTCGGCTTCCTGTGGTGGAACACCTCGCCCGCCAAGATCTTCATGGGGGACACGGGCTCGCTGGCCCTCGGTGGCGCCCTCGCCGGTCTCGCGATCTGCTCGCGCACCGAGATGCTGCTCGCCCTGCTCGGCGGCCTGTTCGTGCTCATCACGATGTCCGTCGTCATCCAGGTCGGCTCGTTCAAGATGACCGGCAAGCGCGTCTTCCGGATGGCGCCACTGCAACACCACTTCGAACTCAAGGGGTGGTCCGAAGTCCTTGTCGTGGTCAGGTTCTGGATCATCCAGGGCATGTGCGTGATCGTCGGACTCGGCCTCTTCTACGCAGGATGGGCAGCCAAGAAGTGACATCTGGTCAGGGTTCCTGGCAGGGGATGAACATCACCGTCGCCGGTCTCGGCGTGAGCGGCCTCAGCGCCGCCCGCGCCCTGGCCGGCCTCGGCGCGTCGGTGACCGTCGTGGACGGCGGTGACAGCGCGGCCCACCGCGACAAGGCGGCCCTCCTCGAAGGAGAGGGGCTGTCCGTACGCCTCGGCGACGCCGAGACGCTGCCCGAGGGCACCGAGCTCGTCGTCACGTCGCCGGGCTGGAAGCCTTCGAGCCCCCTGTTCGCCGCGGCCGCGGCGGCCGGCGTCGACGTCGTCGGCGACGTCGAGATCGCCTGGCGCCTGCGCGGCCCCAACGCCGCGCCCTGGCTCGCGATCACCGGCACGAACGGCAAGACCACGACGACGCAGATGCTCGCGTCGATCCTGGAGGCGGCCGGTCTGCGCACCGCCGCCGTCGGCAACATCGGCACGCCGATCGTCGACGTCGTCCTCCAGGGCGACGACGCGTACGACGTGTTCGCCGTCGAGCTCTCCTCGTACCAGCTGCACTGGGCGCCCTCGCTGCGCGCCCACTCCGGCGCCGTCCTGAACCTGGCGCCCGACCACCTCGACTGGCACGGCTCCATGGAGGCGTACGCCGCCGACAAGGGCCGTATCTACGAAGGCAATCAGGTCGCCTGCGTCTACAACGTCGCGGACAAGGCCACCGAGGACCTGGTCGTCGAGGCCGACGTCGAGGAGGGCTGCCGCGCCATCGGCTTCACCCTCGGCACGCCCGGCCCCTCCGAACTCGGCGTCGTGGACGGCATTCTCGTCGACCGCGCCTTCGTCGAGAACCGGCAGAAGAGCGCGCAGGAACTCGCCGAGATCTCCGACGTGAACCCGCCGGCCCCGCACAACATCGCCAACGCCCTCGCGGCGGCTGCCCTCGCCCGCGCCTTCGGCGTCGAGCCCCAGGCCGTACGCGACGGACTGCGGAACTTCACGCCGGACGCGCACCGCATCGCGCACGTCGCCGACGTCGACGAGGTCGCGTACATCGACGACTCCAAGGCCACCAACACCCATGCCGCACAGGCGTCGTTGGCCTCGTACGAGTCCATCGTGTGGATCGCGGGCGGGCTGGCCAAAGGCGCCACCTTCGACGAACTGGTCGCGGGTGCCGCCAAGCGGCTGCGCGGGGTCGTCCTGATCGGTGCCGACCGTGGCCTGATCCGTGAAGCCCTGGAACGACACGCGCCGGAAGTACCCGTCGTCGACCTCGACCGGACCGACACTGGGGCGATGTCGGCGGCGGTCCAGGAGGCAGCACGGCTCGCCCGCCCGGGGGACACCGTGCTGATGGCTCCGGCCTGTGCGTCGATGGACATGTTCACCAACTACAACAAGCGTGGCGAAGCGTTCGCGGAAGCGGTCCGCGCACTCGGCGCCACCAGCGTCTGAGGGGACCCGCGAAGGTGCCCGGTGACGCCGGGCACCCAGGGAGGGGACGTGGCAGCGTTGACGTACGGCTCACCGTCGGGGAGCGGCAATGGCCGGTAGCAGCGCCCGCACCACCAAGCGCCCCGCCGCGCCGCCCAGGAGGACCAGCAAGGTCTACCGGGCGCGTGCCAACCCGGTCCGCCGCCTGTACGCACAGGCCAAGCGGGCCTGGGACCGGCCGCTCACCGCGTACTACCTGATCCTCGGGTCCGCGCTGCTGCTCACCGCGCTCGGCCTGGTGATGGTCTACTCGGCGTCGATGATCACGGCCCTCCAGATGGGCCTGTCCAGCTCGTACTTCTTCCGCAAGCAGTTCGTCGCGGCCGTCCTCGGCACGATCCTGCTCCTGGTCGCCATGCGCATGCCGGTGAAGCTGCACCGCGCGCTCGCGTACCCGATCCTCGCCGTCAGCGTCTTCCTGATGGTCCTGGTGCAGGTGCCGGGGATAGGGGTGTCGATCAACGGCAACCAGAACTGGATCTCGCTCGGCGGGCCCTTCATGCTCCAGCCCAGCGAGTTCGGGAAGCTGGCGCTGATCCTGTGGGGCGCCGACCTCCTCGCGCGCAAACACGACAAGCGCCTGCTGACCCAGTGGAAACACATGCTGGTGCCGCTGGTCCCGGTCGCCTTCCTGCTGCTCGGCCTGATCATGCTCGGCGGCGACATGGGCACGGCGATCCTGCTCACCGCCATCCTGTTCGGCCTGCTGTGGCTGGCGGGGGCGCCCACCCGGCTCTTCGTCGGCGTGCTCTCCGTGGCCGGCGCGATCGGCGTCATGCTGATCAAGACCAGCCCGAACCGTATGGCCCGCCTCGCGTGCCTGGGCCGCGCCGACGCGGGACCGGACGACATGTGCTGGCAGGGCCTGCACGGGATCTACGCTCTCGCCTCCGGCGGATTCTTCGGTTCCGGGCTGGGGGCGAGTGTGGAAAAATGGGGTCAACTTCCCGAAGCGCACACCGACTTCATCTTCGCCATCACTGGTGAGGAACTGGGCCTGGCGGGGACGCTGTCGGTGCTCGCCCTGTTCGCGGCTCTAGGCTATGCGGGTATCCGCGTGGCCGGACGCACGGAGGACCCCTTCGTTCGATACGCCGCGGGTGGCGTGACGACCTGGATCACGGCGCAGGCCGTGGTCAACATCGGTGCGGTGCTCGGCCTGCTGCCGATCGCCGGCGTCCCGCTCCCGCTGTTCTCGTACGGGGGGTCGGCCCTGCTGCCGACCATGTTCGCCGTGGGACTTCTGATCGCGTTCGCGCGGGACGAACCGGCGGCGCGAGCGGCCCTCGCCATGCGGCGAACCACGGGGGAGCGCGGGATGAGATGGAACACGATGCGACGGCGCGTTTCGGCGCGTACGTCCGGAGAGCGGTGAATTTCGGTGCATGTCGTACTCGCCGGTGGGGGGACCGCCGGCCACATCGAGCCGGCGCTCGCCCTCGCGGACGCCCTGCGCAGGCAGGACCCGACCGTGGGGATCACGGCCCTCGGCACGGAGCGCGGCCTGGAGACCCGTCTCGTACCGGAGCGCGGCTACGACCTGGCGCTGATCCCTGCCGTACCCCTGCCCCGCAAGCCCACCCCTGAGCTGATCACCGTCCCCGGACGGCTGCGCGGCACGATCAAGGCGGCGGAGCAGATCCTGGAGCGCACGAAGGCGGACTGCGTCGTCGGCTTCGGCGGCTATGTCGCGCTGCCCGGTTACCTCGCCGCCAAGCGCGCCGGCGTCCCGATCGTCGTCCACGAGGCCAACGCCCGGCCGGGCCTCGCCAACAAGATCGGCTCGCGGTACGCCGCGGGGGTCGCCGTCTCCACCCCGGACAGCAAGCTGCGCGGGGCCCGCTACATCGGCATCCCGCTGCGCCGCACCATCGCCATGCTGGACCGGGCCGCCGTGCGGCCCGAGGCGCGCGCCGCGTTCGGTCTCGACCCGAACCTGCCGACGCTGCTGGTCTCCGGCGGCTCGCAGGGCGCCCGGCACCTGAACGAGGTCGTACAGCGCGTCGCGCCGCTCCTCCAGCAGTCCGGCATCCAGATCCTGCACGTGGTCGGTCCGAAGAACGAACTGCCGCAGGTCCAGCAGATGCCGGGGATGCCCCCGTACATCCCGGTACCGTACGTGGACCGGATGGACCTCGCGTACGCCGCGGCAGACATGATGCTCTGCCGCGCGGGCGCAATGACCGTCGCCGAACTCTCCGCCGTCGGGCTCCCGGCCGCCTACGTCCCGCTGCCCATCGGCAACGGCGAACAGCGGCTCAACGCCCAGCCGGTGGTCAAGGCCGGCGGCGGCCTGCTGGTCGACGACGCGGAGCTGAGCCCCGAGTGGGTCCAGGGCAACGTCCTGCCCGTGCTCGCCGAGCCGCACCGGCTGTACGAGATGTCCCGCGCAGCCTCCGAGTTCGGCCGCAGGGACGCCGACGACCTGCTCGTCGGGATGGTCTACGAGGCGATCAACTCGCGTCACTAGCGACATACGGATGTAAAGGCAGGGGAGCGTGGCCGGAGCGACCACCGCGGACCGCGGCGAACGAGACAAGGCCGAACCGTCCGATTCGGGCCCGCCCCCCGCCCCTCGTGGGGTGCGCATGCCGAGCGTGCGCACCCTCGTCGTGACCGGAGTGCTGCTCGTCCTGATCGGGGCGGGCGGCATCTGGCTCCTGTACGGATCGCAGTGGCTGCGCGTCGAGCGTGTCACGACCTCGGGGACGGACGTGCTGACGCCCGCCGAGGTGCGCGAGGCGGCGGCCGTACCGGTCGGGTCCCCGTTGATTTCCGTCGACACGGGCGCCATTGAGGACCGGTTGCGCCGGAAATTGCCCCGAATCGACTCGGTTGATGTGGTGCGTTCCTGGCCGCACGGAATCGGGCTGAAAGTGACGGAACGTAAGCCCGTCCTGATTGCCGAAGACGACAGAAATTCGGGCAAGTTTGTCGAAGTCGACCGCGAAGGCGTACGTTTTGCGACGGTCGACACGGTGCCGAAAGGCGTTCCCCGGCTGGAATTGACGCCGGATCAGGCGGGCGCGGCGGCAAGTCTGCGACGCTTCGGCCCGGACCGGCTCGTCCGTGAAGCGGTGCGGGTCGCGGGGCGGTTGCCGAAGGTGGCGGCGGGCGACACCCGTGTCGTCAAGGTCCGTTCGTACGACGACATCTCACTGAAGCTCACCGGCGGACGCACCGTCGTCTGGGGAAGTTCCGAGAACGGCGCCACGAAGGCACGCGCTCTCGCCGCCCTCATGAAAGCGGCCCCGAAGGCCCGGCACTTCGACGTGAGTGTTCCCACCGCCCCTGCGTCAGCGGGGAGTTGACGCACATCAGCGCAGGCCAGCACCCTGGTTGGGCAGCGCTACGGCTGATCACATAGGGTGAAAAGAAAAACGGGAGGTTCGGCGTGTTCGTTGAACGGGCGCCACTTGTCGACTTAGTGTCAGGTTCGGAAGAGTCCAGGAAACAGACACACTGGTAACCCTAAACTTCAGCGTTAGGGTTCGGGTCGGCAGTCGACTAGTAGTCAACTAGTAGTCCGGACCGCCCCAATTCGGCATCAGTCGTCGCACCGTAGAACGCGAGGCGGCGACACGTAACTCGAGGCGAGAGGCCTTCGACGTGGCAGCACCGCAGAACTACCTCGCAGTCATCAAAGTCATCGGTGTCGGCGGCGGTGGTGTCAATGCCATCAACCGGATGATCGAGGTCGGTCTCAAGGGCGTCGAGTTCATCGCCATCAACACCGACGCGCAAGCCCTGTTGATGAGCGACGCGGACGTCAAGCTCGACGTCGGCCGTGAACTCACCCGCGGACTCGGCGCCGGAGCCAATCCGGCCGTCGGACGCAAGGCGGCCGAAGATCACCGCGAGGAGATCGAGGAGGTCCTCAAGGGGGCCGACATGGTCTTCGTCACCGCCGGTGAAGGCGGCGGCACCGGCACGGGCGGCGCACCTGTCGTCGCCAACATCGCTCGCTCGCTGGGCGCCCTGACGATCGGTGTGGTCACGCGACCGTTCACCTTCGAGGGCCGCCGTCGTGCGAACCAGGCGGAGGACGGCATCGCCGAGCTCCGCGAAGAGGTCGACACCCTCATCGTCATCCCGAACGACCGGCTCCTGTCCATCTCGGACCGCCAGGTCTCCGTCCTCGACGCGTTCAAGTCGGCGGACCAGGTCCTGCTCTCCGGTGTCCAGGGCATCACCGATCTCATCACCACCCCGGGTCTGATCAACCTCGACTTCGCGGACGTCAAGTCCGTGATGTCCGAGGCGGGTTCGGCGCTCATGGGGATCGGCTCGGCCCGCGGCGACGACCGCGCGGTGGCCGCGGCCGAGATGGCGATCTCCTCGCCACTCCTCGAAGCGTCGATCGACGGCGCCCGTGGCGTGCTGCTCTCCATCTCCGGCGGCTCGGACCTCGGTCTCTTCGAGATCAACGAGGCCGCGCAGCTGGTGAGCGAGGCCGCGCACCCGGAGGCCAACATCATCTTCGGTGCCGTCATCGACGACGCGCTCGGCGACGAGGTGCGGGTCACCGTCATCGCCGCCGGGTTCGACGGCGGGCAGCCGCCGGCCAAGCGGGACAACGTCCTCGGCTCGTCCACGGCCAAGCGCGAGGAACCGGCACCGGCCCGTCCGGCGTCGACCCCCGAGCCCTCGCGTCCGACCTTCGGCAGCCTCGGCAGCGTCACGCCGCGCGAGGAGAAGGTGCCGGAGCCGGAGCCCGCGCCGGTGAACGAGGCGCCCGCGGCCCCGGTCGCCCCGCCCCAGGTGCCCCGGCCGTCCTACCCGGACAGCCAGGCCGAGGAGCTGGACGTCCCGGACTTCCTGAAGTGACCGAGCAGGCCTACGGATCACTGAAGTGATAGGGCAGCTCGACGCTGTGACCTCCGCGAGTGGCGCGCACTTCGCCTTCACCGACCGGTGGGGCGGAGTGAGCGCCGCTCCGTACGAGGAGCTCAATCTCGGCGGCGCGGTCGGCGACGACCCCGCGGCCGTGCTCCGCAATCGGGAGCTGGCGGCCGGGGCGCTCGGCCTCGAACCGTCCCGGGTCGTCTGGATGAACCAGGTGCACGGCCCCGACGTGGCGGTGGTGGATGGGCCCTGGGCCACGGACGCCGACATTCCGTCCGTCGACGCGCTCGTCACCGCACGGCGGGGGCTCGCCCTCGCCGTGCTCACGGCGGACTGCACACCGGTCCTGCTGGCGGACCCGGTCGCCGGGGTCGTTGCCGCCGCACATGCCGGACGCCCCGGCATGATCGCCGGAGTGGTGCCCGCCGCTGTCGAGGAGATGGTGCGGCTCGGCGCGGACCCGGCCCGGATCGTGGCCCGCACCGGGCCCGCGGTCTGTGGCCGTTGCTACGAAGTCCCCGCCGACATGCGCGCGGAGGTCGCCGCGGTGGAACCCGCGGCGTACGCCGAGACCAGTTGGGGCACTCCGGCCGTCGATGTGACCGCCGGTGTGCACGCGCAACTGGAGCGGCTCGGGGTGCGCGACCGGCAGCAGTCGCCGGTGTGCACGCTGGAGTCGCACGACCACTTCTCCTACCGCCGCGACAAGGCCACGGGCCGGCTCGCCGGCTATGTCTGGCTGGACTGATACGACATGACGGACCTTCAGGGACGTAACGAAGAACTCGCCGCGAACCTGGCAGCGGTGGAGGAACGTATCTCCGCCGCGTGCGACGCCGCCGGCCGCAAGCGCGAGGACGTGACCCTGATTGTGGTCACCAAGACCTACCCCGCGAGCGATGTGCGGATCCTGTCCGAACTGGGCGTGCGGCACGTGGCGGAGAACCGGGACCAGGACGCCGCCCCCAAGGCGGCGGAGTGCGCGGACCTGCCTCTCACCTGGCACTTCGTCGGTCAGCTCCAGACCAACAAGGTGCGTTCCGTGGTGAGTTATGCCGATCTGGTGCAGTCCGTGGACCGGGCGAAGCTCGTCACGTCGCTGTCCAAGGAGGCCGTGCGGGCCGAGCGGGAGCTGGGGTGCCTGATCCAGGTCGCGCTCGACGCGGACGAGGACGGCCGGGGCGAGCGCGGTGGCGTAGGAGTGGGCGGAGTGCAGGAGTTGGCGGCGCGCGTGGCCGAGGCCCCGGGGTTGCGACTCGACGGACTGATGACCGTCGCGCCGCTCACCGGCGACTACGCGGGACGGCAACAGGCGGCGTTCGAGCGCCTCATGGATTTGTCGACTGCCCTGCGCGCGGCCCATCCGGCTGCGAACATGGTCTCGGCAGGGATGAGTTCGGACCTCGAGCAGGCAGTGGCGGCCGGAGCGACACATGTGCGCGTCGGTACGGCGGTCCTCGGCGTCCGACCCAGGCTCGGGTAACGTCGCCAAGAAGTCGGACCACAGCAGAAAATATGGTCATTCTCGCTGATGGGCGGGGAGATCACGTGGATCGCGGGCACATTGGTTGACGTCAGCCGATCCACCACAGAGCGGAGGACTCAGAGCATGGCCGGCGCGATGCGCAAGATGGCGGTCTACCTCGGCCTCGTGGAGGACGATGGGTACGACGGCCGGGGTTTCGACCCCGACGACGACTTCGAACCCGAGCTCGACCCGGAGCCCGAGCGTGACCGCCGACGGCATGAACCGTCGCATCAGTCACATAACTCCCGCGCGGTGGCGGACGTGGAGGAATCGGTACGAGTGGTGCAACCGCCGGCGCAGCGGGAGCCGGTACGGCAGCCCGCTTCGCTCCCCGCTGAATCCGGACGTCCGGCGCGAATCGCCCCCGTGGCATCCATCACACCTGAACGTCAGAGCCTGGAGAAGAACGCACCGGTGATCATGCCCAAGGTCGTGTCCGAGCGGGAGCCCTACCGCATCACCACGTTGCACCCCCGGACCTACAACGAGGCCCGTACCATCGGGGAACACTTCCGTGAGGGCACCCCGGTGATCATGAATCTGACGGAGATGGACGACACCGACGCGAAGCGACTTGTCGACTTTGCCGCCGGTCTTGTCTTCGGCCTGCACGGGAGCATCGAGCGGGTGACGCAGAAGGTGTTCCTGTTGTCGCCTGCTAACGTCGATGTCACGGCGGAGGACAAGGCCCGCATCGCAGAGGGCGGGTTCTTCAACCAGAGCTGAGACGCAGCACTAGTTCGACGACTAGCTAGGTACTAGTCACGAGGCACGAGACACAGGGGAGAGGGAACCACCGACATGGGCGTGGTTTTGGATGTGGTCTACATCGCGCTGATGTGTTTCCTCATCGTGCTGATCTTTCGGCTGGTCATGGACTACGTCTTCCAGTTCGCCCGCTCGTGGCAACCCGGCAAGGCGATGGTGGTCGTTCTGGAGGCCACCTACACTGTCACTGATCCACCGCTCAAGCTTCTGCGGCGGTTCATTCCGCCGCTGCGTCTCGGGGGCGTGGCGCTCGACCTGTCCTTCTTCGTACTGATGATCATCGTCTACATCCTGATCTCCGTCGTGAGCCGGCTGTGAACGATACGGTCTTGCCGAATGCCGACGACAACGTTGAGGTGAAGAGATGCCGTTGACCCCCGAGGACGTGCGGAACAAGCAGTTCACGACCGTCCGCCTCCGAGAAGGCTATGACGAGGACGAGGTCGATGCCTTCCTCGATGAGGTCGAAGCCGAACTGACCCGTCTCCTTCGTGAGAACGAGGACCTGCGCGCGAAGCTCGCCGCCGCCACCCGTGCCGCCGCACAGAACCAGCAGCAGGGCGGCATGCGCAAGGGCCCCGAGGGCCCGGGCGGCCCGCAGGACCAGCAGCAGGGTCCCCCGCAGGGCATGCGCGGTCCCGGCGCCCCCGTGCCCGCCGGGATATCGGGCCCGCCGCAGCAGCAGATGGGCGGCCCCATGGGCGGTCCGCCGCAGCTGCCGAGCGGTGCTCCGCAGCTTCCGGCCGGTCCCGGTGGACACGGTCCGCAGGGCGGCCCGCAGGGTCCCGGTCAGATGGGTCAGGGTCCGATGGGCCAGGGCCCCATGGGCCAGGGTCCGATGCAGGGCTCCATGGGCGGCCAGCCGCAGCTCGGTGGCCCCATGGGCGGTCCGATGGGCGGCCACGGCGGCCCGCCGCAGATGCAGCAGCCCGGTCAGGGCCCCGGTGGCGACAGCGCCGCCCGTGTCCTCTCGCTGGCCCAGCAGACCGCCGACCAGGCGATCGCCGAGGCCCGCTCCGAGGCCAACAAGATCGTCGGCGAGGCCCGCAGCCGCGCCGAGGGTCTCGAGCGTGACGCCCGTGCCAAGGCCGACGCCCTGGAGCGGGACGCGCAGGAGAAGCACCGCGTCGCGATGGGCTCCCTGGAGTCCGCTCGCGCCACGCTGGAGCGCAAGGTCGAGGACCTGCGCGGCTTCGAGCGCGAGTACCGGACGCGTCTGAAGTCGTACCTGGAGTCGCAGCTGCGTCAGCTGGAGACCCAGGCCGACGACTCGCTCGCTCCGCCGCGTACTCCGGCCACCGCCTCGCTGCCGCCGTCGCCGGCGCCGTCGATGGCTCCGGCCGGTGCGGGTGCCCCGTCCTACGGTGGCAACCAGGGCATGGGCGGCAACCAGCAGCAGGGTCCGTCCTACGGAGGCCAGCAGCAGATGTCGCCCGCGATGACGCAGCCGATGGCGCCGGTGCGGCCGCAGGCGCCGCAGCCGATGCAGCAGGCCCCGTCGCCGATGCGCGGGTTCCTCATCGACGAGGACGACAACTAAGGGCGCCCCGCGCGCCTGAGAAGGCGTCGGCGTTCATTCAGGCCCTGGCCCGGATCGTTTCTGCGATCCGGGCCAGGGTCTTTCGCGTGCCGTGAACCGCTGGTGGCGACGGGCGGGCGGGCGTTAGGGTGCGGGCAGCGCCGGGGTGCGTAGCGCAGTGGTCGTCGCGCCTTCACCGCATGTGGGAGGACGCCGGTTCGAATCCGGTCCGCCCCGGTGCGTCAGCCGTGCGACGGGACGAAACGCCGAAGGCCGGGCCCACCGGAGAAGTCTCCGACCGGCCCGGCCTTCGGGCGTGCGGTGCTACGCCTTGCGCAGGCGGAACTCCAGGCTCAGGCCCTCGTCCGTGAACGGGGTGCCGTACGTGTCGTCCGCCTCGCCCTGGGCGAAGTCCGTGGCGAGGACCTCGTCCGCGATGAGCTCGGCGTGCTCGGACAGGGCCGCGATCACGGCCGGGTCCGTGGACGTCCAGCGCAGGGCGATCCGGTCCGCGACGTCCAGGCCGCTGTTCTTGCGGGCCTCCTGGATCAGGCGGATCGCGTCACGGGCCAGGCCCGCCTGCCGCAGCTCCTCCGTGAGCTCCAGGTCGAGGGCGACCGTGGCGCCGGAGTCGGACGCCACCGACCAGCCCTCGCGCGGGGTCTCCGTGATGATGACCTCGTCGGGGGCGAGCGTGACCGTCTCGCCGTCGACCTCCACCGAGGCGTTCCCCTCGCGCAGGGCCAGGGAGAGCGCCGCCGCGTCCGCGTTCGCCACGGCCTTCGCGACGTCCTGGACGCGCTTGCCGAAGCGCTTGCCGAGCGCCCGGAAGTTCGCCTTGGCCGTCGTGTCGACCAGGGAGCCGCCGACCTCGGAGAGCGAGGCCAGCGAGGAGACGTTCAGCTCCTCCGTGATCTGCGAGTGCAGCTCGGGGGAGAGCGTGTCGAAGCCCGACGCCGCGACGAGCGCGCGGGACAGCGGCTGGCGGGTCTTGACGCCCGACTCCGCGCGCGTGGCACGGCCGAGCTCCACCAGACGGCGGACCAGCGCCATCTGCGTCGACAGGCTCGGGTCGATCGCCGACGTGTCGGCCTCCGGCCACGACGACAGGTGCACCGACTCGGGCGCGTCCGGCGTGACCGGGACGACCAGGTCCTGCCAGACCCGCTCCGCGATGAACGGCGTGAGCGGCGCCATCAGCTGCGTGACGGTCACCACCACGTCGTGCAGGGTGCGCAGCGCGGCCTTGTCGCCCTGCCAGAAGCGGCGGCGCGAGCGGCGCACGTACCAGTTGGACAGGTCGTCGACGAACGCCGAGAGGAGCTTGCCGGCGCGCTGGGTGTCGTACGCCTCCAGGGCCGCGGTGACCTGGTCCGTGAGCTGGTGCAGCTCGGACAGGAGCCAGCGGTCCAGGACGGTGCGGTCGGCCGGGGCCGGGTCCGCCTCGCTGGGCGCCCACTCGGACGTACGGGCGTACAGGGCCTGGAAGGCGACGGTGTTCCAGTACGTGAGGAGCGTCTTGCGGACGACCTCCTGGATCGTGCCGTGGCCGACGCGGCGCGCCGCCCACGGGGAGCCGCCGGCCGCCATGAACCAGCGCACCGCGTCCGCGCCGTGCCGGTCCATCAGCGGGATCGGGTCCAGGGTGTTGCCCAGGTGCTTGGACATCTTGCGTCCGTCCTCGGCGAGGATGTGGCCGAGGCAGACCACGTTCTCGTACGAGGACTTGTCGAAGACCAGCGTGCCGATGGCCATCAGCGTGTAGAACCAGCCACGCGTCTGGTCGATGGCCTCGCTGATGAACTGCGCCGGGTAGCGGGACTCGAAGAGTTCCTTGTTCTTGTACGGGTAGCCCCACTGCGCGAACGGCATCGAACCCGAGTCGTACCAGGCGTCGATGACCTCGGGCACGCGCGTGGCCGTCCGCGCGCAGCCCTCGTGGGTGCAGGGGAACGTGACGTCGTCGATGTACGGGCGGTGCGGTTCGAGCTGCGACTGGTCGGTGCCCGTCAGCCGCGACAGCTCCTCGCGGGAGCCGACGCACGTGAGGTGGCCCTCCTCGCAGCGCCAGATCGGCAGCGGGGTGCCCCAGTAGCGGTTGCGGGACAGGGCCCAGTCGATGTTGTTCTGGAGCCAGTCGCCGAAGCGGCCGTTCTTGACGGTCTCCGGGAACCAGTTCGTCTTCTCGTTCTCCTGGAGGAGACGGTCCTTGACGGCCGTGGTGCGGATGTACCAGGAGGGCTGCGCGTAGTACAGCAGCGCCGTGTGGCAGCGCCAGCAGTGCGGGTAGCTGTGCTCGTACGGGACGTGCTTGTAGAGCAGGCCGCGGGCGCCGAGGTCCTCGGTCAGCTTCTCGTCGGCCTTCTTGAAGAAGACGCCACCGACCAGCGGGACCTCGGCGGAGAAGGTGCCGTCGGGCAGGACCGGGTTGACGACCGGCAGGCCGTACGCGCGGCAGACCTTGAGGTCGTCCTCACCGAACGCGGGGGACTGGTGGACCAGACCCGTACCGTCCTCGGTCGTCACGTACTCGGCGTTGACCACGTAGTGGGCCTCGGCCGGGAACTCCACGAGCTCGAACGGGCGTTGGTACTTCCAGCGCTCCATCTCGGCGCCGGTGAAGGACTCGCCGGTCGTCTCCCAGCCCTCGCCGAGCGACTTCTCGACGAGCGGCTCGGCGACGACGAGCTTCTCCTCGCCGTTCGTCGCGACGACGTAGCGGACGTCGGGGTGGGCGGCGACCGCCGTGTTGGACACCAGGGTCCAGGGGGTCGTCGTCCAGATCAGGAGCGAGGCCTGGCCCGCCAGCGGACCGGAGGTGAGGGGGAAACGGACATAGACCGAAGGGTCGACGACCGTCTCGTAGCCCTGCGCCAGCTCGTGGTCCGAGAGGCCGGTGCCGCAGCGCGGGCACCAGGGGGCGACGCGGTGGTCCTGGACCAGGAGGCCCTTGTCGAAGATCTCCTTCAGCGACCACCACACGGACTCGACGTACTCGGGGTCCATCGTCCGGTACGCGTCGTCGAGGTCGACCCAGTAGCCCATGCGGGTCGTCAGGTCGGAGAAGGCGTCGGTGTGGCGGGTCACGGACTCGCGGCACTTGGCGTTGAACTCGGCGATGCCGTACGCCTCGATGTCCTTCTTGCCGTTGAAGCCGAGCTCCTTCTCGACCGCGAGCTCTACCGGGAGGCCGTGGCAGTCCCAGCCCGCCTTACGGGCCACGTGGTAGCCGCGCATCGTGCGGAAGCGGGGGAAGACGTCCTTGAAGACGCGGGCCTCGATGTGGTGGGCGCCCGGCATGCCGTTGGCCGTGGGCGGGCCCTCGTAGAACACCCACTCGGGGCGTCCTTCGGACTGTTCCAGGCTCTTGGCGAAGATCTTCTGCTCGCGCCAGAAGTCGAGCACCGCGTGCTCGAGGGCGGGCAGGTCGACCTGGGCGGGCACCTGGCGGTACTGCGTCATCAGTCTTCCTCCGGCGGACGTGCTTCTCTCCGTCGGAGGGACGAGAGCTCATGTGCTGTACGCCGTGTGCGGCGCGCTCCCGCGGTACCACCCTCCTTGGCTCCCCTTCGCGCCGGTGAGCGCTTCGGTGAGCCCCCTCATTGGGGTCGCGATGCCGGGTCTACTGGCCGCGGCTGCTTCGCTGCGGTGTTCTTCCGGCGGCTCCGGGGTGATCTTCGCGGCGCGCTCGCCTCCGGGCTTCCACCGTCCCCGGATCGCTCTTGGCTGCGTACGTCGCTACTCGGCCCCATCCACGCTTTTCGCTGCGCCCAGTGTACGGCGCCGGGCCGGGGGCGGCCGACCGGTTTTCCCGGGGGGTGCGGCGGGGGCCGGCGAGCGGGCCCGCTGACCCGAATGGCGACACGCGCGGTGGCGGATCCCGGCCGGCCGTCCGGCCCCGCGGGGGTGGGCGGGCGAGGGGCGGATTACCGGGCGGGGAGCTGGGCACAACGCTTGCAGGTTCGTCGCGGGGTGCCCGCGCGGCCTCGCGAGCGGGGCCTGATCGGGGTGTGCGCCCCGTTGCCGCGGGCTCTGAGTCGATTTATCGTCCCAGAACGATTCGCGTGCAAGATCACAAAATGTGAAGGGGCCGCGGCCATGGTGGCGAAGAAGACCGCCGTTCAGCAGCCGACGTCCGGCAGATCCGCGGGCGCCGACGCCTCCGGCGGGGCGGCCCGTGACACTGCCTCCGGCGGTGCGGGCAAGGACGTGGGCGCCGGGAAGGGCGCGGGCGCGTCCGCGAGCACGGCGCACGGGGCGAAGGCGAGCAAGGCGAGCAAGGCGGTCAAGTCGACGTCCAAGGCGACCGCCGCCCCCGGGGAGACGCCGACCGGGAAGAAGTCCGCCGCCGCGAAGAGCGCGGCCGAGAAGGCTGAGGCGACGAAGGCCGTGACGACGAAGACGATGACGAGGGCGGCCGAGGGCGCGGCGACGAAGCCCCGAGCGACGAAGCGCGGGGCGACCGCGACCAAGCGTGGGGCGGCGCAGGCTGGTACGGACGGGGCGGCGTCCACGGAGGCGGCGCCTACGAAGGCGGCGTCCACGGAGGCAGCGTCTACGAAGGCGGCGTCTACGAAGGCGGCGTCTACGAAGGCGGCGTCTGTGAAAGCGGTGGCTACGAAGGCGGTGGCTAGGAAAGCTGCTGCTTCCAAGCGTGCCGCGGCCAAGGCCGACGGGGACGAGGGCGCTGCGTCGAAGGATGTGGTGGCGAAGGCCGGCGGGGACGACGGTGCTGCGTCGAAGCGTGCCGTGACCAAGGCCGGCGGGGACGGCGGCGCCGGTACGGCGGCGGGGGCGAAGGGTGCTGCTTCGAGCGAGGGCGCCGCTTCACCGAGTGAGGTTTCGGAGGGTGCGGCCACGGACGGCGCGGTCTCCGGGAATGCGGCCGGGAAGGCTGCGGCTGGGAAGGGTGCGGCCTCCAAGAGCGGTGGCGGGGCCGCCGCGAAGCGGGTGGCCGGGACAGAGGCTGCGGGCAGTGGTGACGCCTCCGTCGGGGGCGAGGGTGCAGCGAAGGCGGTCGCGGGGAAGCGTACGAGCAAGAAGGCGACCGGTGCCGCGCCGAGCGGTGCCACGGAGACCGGCGGCGTCGGCAAGAAGCCCGCAGGTCGCAAGCGTGCGGTGAAGAAGGCGGTCGCCTCCGCGGCCGAGGACGCGGCCGAGGCCGCGAAGACGACGGGAGCCACGACAGTGGTTGCGAAGAAGACTCAGGGCACGGCCACAGCGGCGAAGAAGCCCGGCGCGGTTCCCAAGGCGCGGGTGGCCGCCGCGGAACCTGATGAGCTGCCCGTCCGGCCGGGTGAGGACCCCTGGACGCCGGACGAGGTCGAGGAGGCGCGCGCCGAGTTGCAGAGCGAGGTGCTGCGCCTCGGCAGCGAGATCGCCACGGCGGAGGAGGGGCTCGCCGGGCTGATGCGGGACTCCGGCGACGGCGCCGGGGACGACGACGCCGACACCGGCACGAAGAACATCACCCGCGAGCACGAGATGGCGCTCGCCGCGAACGCGCGGGAGATGCTCCAGCAGACCGAGCGGGCCCTGGAGCGCCTGGACGCGGGCACGTACGGGCTCTGCGAGAACTGCGGCAACCCGATCGGCAAGGCGCGGATGCAGGCCTTCCCGCGCGCGACCCTGTGCGTGGAGTGCAAGCAGAAGGAGGAGCGCCGCTACTGAGCGGGTGCCGGGCAGGGCGTCCGGGACCGTACCGGCAGCACCGTCCATGTGCTGCCGCGCGCGCGTGTCGTACTCTCGTCCTCAGTCAGGTACCTAGCTTGAGGGACTCACGTGGCAGAGGCGGAGCGCATCATCGGTACGCCGGATTCTCCTGAGGCGGGGGCAGCCGAGCCGGAGAAGGACGGCGAGGCCGTCACTCCGGCCGAGGAGAGTGCCGAGCGGCCCAGGGGCAGGCGGCGGATCGCCGTCCTGTTCGCCGTGGCCGCTCTGGCGTACGCCTTCGATCTGGTGAGCAAGCTGCTCGTGGTCGCGAAGCTGGAGCACCAGGACTCCATCGAGATCCTCGGCGACTGGCTCAAGCTCGAGGTGATCAGGAACCCCGGCGCGGCCTGGGGCATCGGCGAGGCGTTCACGATCGTCTTCACGTTGATCGCGGCGGCGGTGATCGTCGTGATCGCGCGGCTCGCGAAGAAGCTCTACAGCACGCCCTGGGCGATCGCGCTCGGCCTGCTGCTGGGCGGCGCCCTCGGCAACCTCACGGACCGGATCTTCCGGGCGCCGGGCGTCTTCGAGGGCGCGGTCGTCGACTTCATCGCGCCGAAGAACTACCCGGTGTTCAACCTGGCCGACTCCGCCATCGTGTGCGGCGGCATCCTGATCGTGATCCTCTCCTTCCGCGGAATCGACCCCGACGGGACCGTGCACAAGGACTGAGCCGCAGGTCACGGGGCTGGCGTACGGGAGTGTCGGTACGCTCCTGCATACTCGACGGGTGAGCACCATTCCCGAGATCCGCACCCTGCCCGTGCCCGACGGCCTGGAGGGCGAGCGTGTCGACGCCGCCATCTCCCGCATGTTCGGCTTCTCCCGTACCAAGGCCGCCGAGCTTGCCGCCGCCGGGAAGGTCATGGTCGACGGCTCGGTCGTGGGCAAGTCCGAGCGGGTGCACGGCGGCGCCTGGCTGGAAGTGGAGATGCCGCAGGCACCCGCTCCGGTGCAGATCGTCGCCGAGCCCGTCGAGGGCATGGAGATCGTCCACGACGACGACGACATCGTCGTGATCGTGAAGCCGGTGGGCGTCGCCGCCCACCCGAGCCCCGGCTGGACCGGGACCACCGTCATCGGCGGCCTGGCCGCCGCCGGCTACCGGATCTCCACGTCCGGCGCCGCCGAGCGCCAGGGCATCGTGCACCGGCTCGACGTCGGCACCTCCGGGCTGATGGTCGTCGCCAAGTCGGAGCGCGCGTACACGTCGCTGAAGCGCCAGTTCAAGGAGCGCGTTCCGGACAAGCGCTACCACGCGCTCGTCCAGGGGCACCCCGACCCGATGAGCGGCACCATCGACGCCCCCATCGGCCGGCACCCGAACCACGACTACAAGTGGGCCGTCACGGCCGAGGGCAAGCCCTCCGTGACGCACTACGACCTCATCGAGGCGTTCCGCTCCGCCTCCTTGCTGGACATCAAGCTGGAGACCGGCCGGACCCACCAGATCCGCGTGCACATGTCGGCGCACCGGCACCCCTGTGTCGGTGACCTGACGTACGGCGCCGACCCGACGCTCGGCAAGCGCCTCGGCCTCACGCGGCAGTGGCTGCACGCGGTGCGGCTCGGCTTCGAGCACCCGTCGGACGGGCAGTGGGTCCAGTTCGAGAGCGACTACCCCGAGGACCTTCAGGTCGCGCTCGACCGGGTGCGCGCGGAGAGCTCGTGAGCGCCGCCTACGTGGTCCGTGTCGCCGAGGCGGACGCGGACCGGGAAGCCTGCTTCGCCGTCCGCAGAGAGGTCTTCGTCGGTGAGCAGGGGGTGCCGGAGGACCTTGAGTACGACGCGTACGACGCCGGGGCCGTGCATCTCGTCGCGGTCCGGGAGGACGGGGTCGCGCTCGGCACGGGCCGGCTCCTGACCGGTGACGCCGCCGCGGCGAAGAACGGCGGGGCGGCGGACGTGGGCGCGCTCGGACGGCTGGCCGTGGCGAAGGCCGCCCGTGGTCTCGGCGTCGGCGCCGCGCTGGTGCGGGCGATCGAGGAGGCCGCGCGGGAGCGCGGGCTCGTCGCGGTGGACCTGCACGCGCAGACCCACGCGCTGGGCTTCTACGAGCGGCTGGGATACGTCGTGTACGGGCCCGAGTTCCCCGACGCGGGGATTCCGCACCGGGCGATGCGCAAGCCCCTCGGCTGAGCGGCCGGTCGCCCGAGGCAGGTGGGGCACCCGTCCCGTTTTTTCAGTGATGACGGTAATGCCGGTTATGACGGTAATGCCGATTCGGCGTGGCACCCTTGGTCTCCGAACGTCTTGATCATCGAGTCCGGTCGGAGCCCCCGTGGATCAATTGGCCCTGCTGTTCGTGCTGTTGCTCGGGGCCGTGCTGAGCGTCCCGCTCGGTGACCGGCTCGGGCTCCCCGCGCCGGTCCTGATGACCCTGCTCGGCATCGTGCTGGCCCTGATCCAGGTCGTGCCGAACGTCGACATCAATCCCGACCTGATCCTGCCGCTCGTGCTGCCACCGCTCCTCTACGCGGCCGTGCACCGCACGTCGTGGCGGCAGTTCGCGTCCAACAGACGCCCGATCTTCCTGCTCGCCGTCGCCCTCGTCTTCGTCACCACGGCGGCCGTCGCCGTCACCGCCGACGCCATCGTGCCCGGCCTGCCGCTCGCCGCCGCCGTCGCGCTCGGCGCGCTCGTGGCGCCGCCCGACCCGGTCGCCGCGACCGCCGTCGCCGGTCAACTCGGTCTGCCCCGGCGGCTGGTGTCGATCCTGGAGGGCGAGGGGCTCTTCAACGACGTGACCGCGATCGTGCTCTACCACGTCGCGATCGCCGCCGCCGTCAGCGGCTCCTTCTCCCTGCCGCAGGCCGTCCTGGAGCTCGTCCTGTCCGCGGTCGTGGCCGTCGCCGTCGGCTGGGCGTTCGGCTGGGCCGCCAACAAGCTCATCGGCTACCTCGGCGACGCCACCCTCCAGATCGGCCTCACGCTCCTCGTCCCGTACGCCTCGTACGTCCTCGCCGAGGGGCTGCACGGCTCCGGTGTGCTCGCCGTCCTGACCACGGCCATGTTCCTCGCCGAGCGCGCCTTCGACGCCGACGACGTGCTCACGCGGCTGACCGGGCGGGCCTTCTGGGACGTCGTCGACACCCTCGTCACCGGCGTCGCCTTCGGCCTCATCGGCCTCGAAGTGCACAACGTCATCAGGACGGCACAGGGGCGCTGGGGCGAGATGCTGGGCTGGGCGGGCGCGATCGTCGCCGTGGTCATCGTCGTACGCCTGCTGTGGCTGTTGCCGATGACCTGGGTGACGCGGCGGCTGCACGCGCGGCGCGACATCGACGAGGAGATCCCCGTCAGCTGGCGCGAGACCGTCGTCATGTGGTGGTCGGGGATGCGCGGCGTGGCGTCCGTCGCGCTGGCCCTCGCCATTCCGCTGACCATGGACGACGGTTCGCCGTTCCCCGAGCGGGACGAGATCGTGTTCATCGCCTTCGGGGTCATCATGGCGACGCTGGTGCTCCAGGGGCTGAGCCTGCCGTGGCTCGTGAAGAAGCTGAAGGTACGGGCCGACACCGAGATCGAGCAGAAGTACGAGAAGGAGCTCGCCCTGCGCGCCGCGAAGGCCGCGAAGCGGCGGCTCAAGGAGATCGAGGAGGTCGAGGACCTGCCGGAGGAGGTGCAGGAGCAGATGCTGCGCCGGGCGTACGACATCGGGCTGCGCATCAACCCCGAGATGGGGGCGGAGGAGCGGCGCGAGTCGCAGGCCAAGCGGTACGCGAGGATCAAGCGGATCCGGCGCATCCAGGGCGAGATGATGTCGGCGGCGCGGCACGAGGTGCTGTCCGCGCGGAGCGAGCCGGGGGCCGACCCCGAGGTGGTCGACCGGGTGCTGCGGCAACTGGATGTGCGCAGCCTGCGTTAGAGCCGTGCAGCCGTGCAGCCGTAGTGGCTTGGGGCTTTGGGTACGCGGAGTGCGCTCGGCATCCTAGGCTCGTGTGCATGACACGTAACGTGATAGTCACCGGTGGTGGTACGGGAATCGGGCTCGCGGCGGCGCACGCCTTCGCGGCCGAAGGGGATCGGGTGCTGCTGCTCGGGCGGCGGGCCGAGGTGCTGGAGAAGGCCGGGGTGCCGGGCGCGCTGACGTTCGCCGCCGACCTGAGCACGGTCCAAGGGGCGCGCGCCGCCGCCGACTTCGCCCTCGACGCGTTCGGCGGGACGGTCGACGTCCTGGTGCACAGCGCCGGAGGGATCGGCGGTCGGATGGTCGAGGCGCCGGAAGGGGACGATCCGCTCGACGCCGTCGCGCACGACTGGAACGCCAACTTCCGTATGAATACGCTCACGTCGATCCTGCTCACCGAGGCGCTTCGCGAAAACATCGCCGCACCCGGCGGCCGGATCCTCTTCCTGTCGTCCATCGCCGCCCTGCGCGGCTCGGGCGGGGGCGGCGCGTACGGCGGTTCCAAGGCGGCCCTGCACCCGTACACCTTCGACCTCGCCAAGGCGCTCGGGCCGCGCGGCATCACGGTGAACGCCGTCGCGCCGGGCTACATCGAGGACACCGAGTTCTTCGGGCCCGCGATGCCCGAGGAGGACTACCGCCGACGCGTCGGGGCCATCCCGACCGGCCGGGCCGGGACGCCCGGCGACATCGCGGCCACCCTCCTGTGGCTCGCGTCGCCGGGCGGGGCCCATGTGACCGGGCAGATCGTCCAGGTCAACGGCGGGGAGGTCCTGGGGCGGTGAGAGGGCAGGGCCTCAGCCCCGGCCCGTGCGCGGGGCGTGCCCGTCACGGTAGAGCATGTGGTCGGGCAGGGACTCCACCGCGTCGTTCCGGGAGATCAAGGCCGTCGCCGTGTTGATCCGCGGCAGCGCGTACGGATGCTGCTCGGTCAGCCAGCGGACCAGCTGCTCGCGGACCGTGACCCGTACCGTCCAGATGTCATCCGCGTCCTTGGCCGTGACCAGGGCGCGGACCTGGACGGTGCTCGGCGTGGTGTCGGTGACGGCCAGGCCCCAGTCGCGGCCGTCCCAGGCGGCGCACTCGCGCAGGATGTCGTGCAGCTTCTCGCGCATCTCGGGGACGGGCGCGCTGTGGTCGAGGTGGAAGAAGACGGTGCCGGTCATCTGGGCGCCTCCTCGCGACCAGTTCTCGAACGGCTTCGACGTGAAGTAGGACACGGGCATCGTGATCCGGCGCTCGTCCCAGGTGCGGACGGCGAGGAAGGTGAGCGTGATCTCCTCGACCGTGCCCCACTCGCCGTCCACGACCACGGTGTCCCCTATGCGGACCATGTCACCGAAGGCGATCTGAAGGCCGGCGAAGAGGTTGCCGAGCGTGGACTGGGCGGCGACACCGGCGACGATGCCGAGGATGCCGGCCGAGGCGAGCAGCGAGGCCCCGGCCGCCCGGAACGCCGGGAAGGTCAGCAGCATCGCGGCCACCGCCACCACCCCGACGACCGCGGACACGACCCGTTGGATGAGCGTGACCTGGGTGCGCACCCGGCGGACCCGGGCGGGATCGCGGTGGGCGTTGGCGTAGCGGGCGTACGAGGACTCGACGACGGCGGCGGCGATCCGGATCAGCAGCCAGGCGGTCGCGGCGATCAGCACCAGACTGAGCGTCCGGCCGATCCCGGCGGAGTGCTCGGGGCTGATCTGGGCCTGGTCGTACGACCCGCGCAGCAGGGCCGTGCAGAGCACGAATTGGAGGGGTAGTCGGCAGCGGCGCAGCAGGCCCCACAACGGGGTCTCGTGGTGACGCCGGTCGGCGCGCTGCAGCAGACGGTCGACGGCCCACCCCACCAACAGGGTGAGCACGACCGAGCCACCGACAACGATCAGTGGGCGCAGTACGTTCTCCATGCCTCGACCGTAACCGGGATCGCGGATCTCACACGTGTCCGGGTCCTGGCACCATGGGGCTCATGAACATCATGCTTTTCCACTCGACGTACGGACTGCGGCCCGCGGTGCAGGCCGCGGCCGACCGGCTGCGCGCCGCCGGGCACGAGGTGTGGACCCCTGATCTCTTCGAGGGCCGGACCTTCGACACCGTCGAGGAGGGCATGGCCTTCAAGGACGAGATCGGCAAGGACGAGCTGCTCAAGCGCGCCGTCCTGGCCGCCGCGCCCTACTCCGACCGCGGGCTCGTGTACGCGGGCTTCTCGTTCGGCGCCGCGACCGCCCAGACGCTCGCCCTGGGCGACGAGAAGGTGAAGGGGCTGCTGCTCCTGCACGGCACGTCCGACATCGCCGAGAACGTGACCGTGGACGAGCTCCCGGTCCAGCTGCACGTCGCCGAGCCGGACCCCTTCGAGACGGACGACTGGCTGACCGCCTGGTACCTCCAGATGGGTCGCACGGGCGCCGACGTCGAGGTCTACCGGTACGCCGGGGCCGGCCACCTCTACACCGACCCCGACCTGCCGGACTACGACGAGGAGGCCGCCGAGGCCACCTGGCGGGTGGCGCTCGGCTTCCTGGAGACCCTCTAGCCGGCCCGGTAGGCGGTCCAGCTGTCCTTCATGCGCTGCACCTGACCGGCGGTGAACTGGTACATGCAGGAGTCGTACGTGTAGTCCATGAAGTTGTGGATCGGGTCGACGCCCGTCTTGTTGGTGCAGGTGTCGCGCCCGGTCGGGCACTGGTAGGCGGCGCTCTTCTCGGCCGGGGTGTCGGCCACGTAGTCGCCGTTGCCGTTACAGCCGCCCTGGAACGTGTGGTAGAGCCCCATCCAGTGGCCTATCTCATGGGTGCCGGTGTCGCCCTCGTTGTAGTTCGTCGCCGAGCCGCCGGGCAGCGAGGTGTCGAGCACGACCACGCCGTCGTCGGACGGGTTCGACTTGTACGAGGACGGGAACGTGGCCCAGCCGAGCAGGTCCTGGCCGAGGTCCGCGGTGTAGAAGTTCAGCGCGTTCGCGCCGCCCTTGCGCAGGCTCGACTTCATCGCCTTCTCGGCCGTGGAGCCCGGCGTGATGCCGTTGTACCAGGACGCGTTGTCCGTGTAGTCGGTACCGGCCAGCGTGAAGGTGAAGCCGGAGTCCACGTTGCCGGTGCCCTGGCCGCTGTAGGCGGCGTTCAGGACGCTGATCTGGTTGGCGATCGAGGTCGCCGACAGCTTGCCGGTGGTGCCGCTGTGGATGACGTGGAAGTACACCGGGATCGACGTCGAGGCGGCGGCGAGGCCCTGGCGCAGGGACCCGTCGGCGCGCATCTTGTCGAGTCTCTTCTGGAGCGCCGCGTCCATGGACTTGGCCTGGGCCGCGGTCAGCTCGTTCGGCTCGTTCGCGTGCTCGGCGCCCGTGGGCTTCTTCTCGCGGGCGACCGCGTTCGTGTCGGTGGCGCACTTCTCCGCGGCCGTGGTCTTCGTGGCGGCGCTGCCGGTGGGGGCGGAGAGCGGGACCAGGGTCAGGGTTCCGGCCAGCACCGCGGTGCCGAGCAGACGGCGGCGCAGGGTCGGGGCGGTGCGGGCTGTTCGGGCGGGAGTACTCATCAGGGGCTCCTCGCGGACACGAGCGGGGAGGACCGTCCTCGCCGCCGCCGGGAGATTACGTGGCCATGTCACTTCTGGAAGAGCGGGTAACTGGTCGCATCGGTACGGGAGTTGTGCCGGGCAAACCGGGGCAAGCGGGAGAAGAAATTCGGCCCCCGTCCGGAGTTTGAGATACGGACGTAACGGCGGGGGTTACCGGGGTGGGTGGTGTGTCCGCATTCGGGTCCGCGCCGGACCGCGTCCGCACCACCCACCGTGAGCGCTCGGGGAGCGGTGTCATCCGCCCTTAACGCGCCTGCCGGTGGCCGGAATTCACCGTACGGGCGCGTCTGCGCGCTCGACCTTCTGGGTGCCGCTGCGCGTGCGGTACGAACGTTTCCAGGAGGTCGTGGCGTTCTTGTCCGTACGGTCGGAGATCACGTAGTAGTCCATCTGCGCCCGCTCGGCCGTGACGTCCAGGACTCCGTAGCCGTGAGAGTCCATGTCCAGCCACTTCACATGCCGGTTGGCCGCCTTGATCGCGCCCTCGGCGACCGTGGAGACGGTGTCGGGGGCGACGTGCAGGATGTCGTCGAGGTTGTCGGAGGTCACCGACGTGACGACGAACTCCGTGGCCGCGGACGGCGAGAGCGGGTACGTCGCGGCCTGCGCGGGCACGTCGTTGGCCCACGCCATGTGGATGTCACCGGTCAGGAAGACGGTGTCGCGGATGCCGCGCTCGCGCAGATGGGAGATGAGCTCCTTGCGGTCGTGCGTGTAGCCGTCCCACTGGTCGACGTTGATCGCGAGCCCGCCCTCCGGCAGTCCGAGCAGCTCCCCGAGCGGGCCCAGGAGGTGGGCGGGCAGCGAGCCGAACGCGACCGGCGAGATCATCACCGACGTGCCGACCAGCTTCCAGCGCGCGTCGGAGGCGGCGAGCCCGGACTTCAGCCAGTCGAGCTGGGCGCGGCCGGTGATCGTACGGTCCGCGTCGTCCACGTCGCCGCTGCCGACGCCCGACTGCTGGGACCGGAAGGAGCGCAGGTCGAGCAGGTGCAGATCGGCCAGGTTGCCGAAGCGCAGCCGGCGGTAGACCGTGCCCGCCGTGGACGCGCGCACCGGCATCCACTCGAAGTAGGCCTGCTTGGCGGCCTGCCGGCGCGCGGCCCAGTCGCCTTCGCCGCCCGGTGTGTGGTTCTCGGCGCCGCCCGACCAGGCGTCGTTGGCGAACTCGTGGTCGTCCCAGATCGCGATCAGCGGGTGCGCGGCGTGCAGGGCCCGTACGTCGTCGTCCGTCTTGTGCGCGCCGTGCCGGGTCCGGTAGTCGGCGAGCGTGACGATCTCGTGGGCCGGCCGGTGCGGACGGACGGTGTACGCCGCCGCCGGGTACTCGCCGGTCTTGTACTCGTACAGGTAGTCGCCGAGATGGAAGACCGCGTCCAGGTCGCTGCGGGCGGCCAGGTGTCTGTACGCGGAGAAGTAGCCGGCCTCCCAGTTGGCACAGGAGACGACGCCGAAGCGCAGGCCCGCGGCGGAGGCGTCGGCCGCGGGGGCCGTACGGGTGCGGGCCGTGGGGGACCGGACGTCCCCTATGGAGAAGCGGAAGTAATAGGCGGTCGCCGGGCGCAGGCCCCGCACATCGGCCTTCACCGTGTGGTCGGAGGTGGCGCTCGCGGTCGTGGTGCCCCGGCCCACGACCGTACGGAACGCCGAGTCCTCGGCGATCTCCCAGTCCACCTGGACATCGGGGCCCTGGCCCGAGCCGGGGACGGCCTCGGGCGTCGGGGTCACGCGGGTCCACAGGAGGACGCCGTCGGGCAGCGGGTCGCCGGACGCGACGCCGTGCAGGAAGGCGGGCGCCTCGGCGGCGTGGGCGGTGGCCGCGGCGGCGAGCGGCACGGCGAGCACCGCGCTGGCGGCCGCGGCCTTCACGACCGTACGGCGGCGCGGAGTTGAGGGTTCTGGCAGGAGTCGACTGGTCACGGACGATCACATTACTGATCAGTAGACGCAGGGAGCGGGCGAACCCGAAAGGTTCGCCCGCTCTTCATCGTCAGTGCCTCATCGCCCGCTCGGGCCGGGCGTGCGGCGTCAGCCCTTGAGGGCCTTGTCCACGGCGGTGTTCCACTCGGCGACCGTCATCGGGGCGTTCTCGCCGTCCGAGCCGGTGATCTTCTTGCCGTCCAGGACGAAGGACGGCGTGCCCTGGACGCCGTACTTGTTGTCGTCGAACTTCTTCGACATCGTCAGCGCCCACTTGTCGAAGGTGCCGTCCTTGAGGTCCTTCTGGAAGCCCTTGTCGTTCTTCAGCTCAGGAATGGTGTTCGCGACCTTGATGAGGTACGCGTCGTCCTTGAACTTGTCGTCCGTCTCCTCCGGGTGCCACTTCTTGGAGTACAGGGCCTCCTTGAAGTCCCAGAAGGCGTCCTTGGAGACGTTCAGGGCCGAACCGAGCGCGCTGAGCGCGTTCTTGGAACCCTCGCCCTGGAGGCTGTTGTCGAGGAACGTGGCACCGACGTACTGGAGCTTGTACTTGCCGTCGTCGAGGTCCTTCTTCACCGTCGTGCCGACGGTCTGCTCGAAGGAGGCGCAGACGGGGCAGCGCGAGTCCTCGTACGCGATGATCGTCTTCTTGGCGGAGTCCTTGCCCAGGGTGACCGTGGTGTTGTTCTCGCCGGTCGTGTTCTTCGGCGCGACCAGGGCGTCGTTCTTGGCGGCGTCCCAGTACGACGGCTCGTTGGCCTGCTTGATGAAGTAGGCGCCGGCGCCGACTATCGCGAGGACACCGACGATGGAACCGGCCACGATGGCCTGGCGCTTCGTCTTGTCCTTCCTGGCCTGGCGCTCGCGCTCGATGCGCAGCCGCTCGCGGGCCGCCGTCTTCGCCTGCTGGCTGTTGCGCTTGCTCATGATCCGTACTCCGTAGGTCTGTGGTGGTGACAAAGGGGGTGGGGCCGGGGTGCTCTGGCTCAGGCGGCCAGGCACGGCGGTCCACGCCGTCCCACGGAGTGCACCCAGATCCGGGTGTGCGCGGCCCGTACGCGGGCGGCGGGGCGCGCGGGGCGGGCCACCGGCTCGCGGCTCACGCGGACCGCGGCGCAGGCGATCAGCAGCGGCCGGAACGTGAACGCGGCCACCGCGCGGAGCAGTTGCGCGAGGGCCTGCTCGCCGCGGCGCAGCCAGGCCGCCGCGAGCAGCCCGACCGTGACGTGCGCGCCGAGCAGCAGCCAGGACGCGCCCGGGTCGGAGTGGGCGAGCAGCACGGCGGCCTTGTCGGTACCGGTGCCGGTCATCCGGGCCAGCGGCGTCCCCACGTTCCCCGCGCACAGCAGGTCGAGGCCGAACGCGCGCAGCGGGCCCGCCACCGGGCCGCCCGCCGCGCCGTAACAGACGTGCTGTCCGGTGGTGAAGACGGTGTCCGCGGCCAGCTCCAGCGGGACGAGCAGCGCCGCGATCCGGCCGAAGCCGCGCTCGCGCCCGGCGAGCGCGTAGGCGACCGCGAAGACGGCCACGGCGATCGCCGCGACCGTCGTGAGCGGCAGCGGGACCCGGGACAGCAGGACGTGCGACGCGGCGGACAGCGTCACGACGAGCGCCGTGAAGAGTGCCGCGCGCACGGCTCTGAGCTGGGCCCCGGACATGGCCCCGGATATGTCGTCCATCGCGGAGGAGTGTGCCATGGCTTCCTGTAAGCGATGCCTAAAGGGTGCCTCTCCGTGGTCTCGGACTACAGGCCCGGGATGCGGCCGTTGCGGAACAGGTCGACGAAGACCTGGTGGTCCGCACGCGCGCGTGCCCCGTAGGAGTGCGCGAAGTCGACCAGGACGCCCGCGAAGCCGTCCTCGTCCGCCGCGATCGCCGCGTCGATGGCGCGTTCCGTGGAGAACGGCACGAGCGACTGCCCGGACAGGTCGTCCGCCGCCGCGTGCATCGCCGCCGTGGCCCGGCCGAGGTCGGCGACGACGGCCGCGATCTCCTCCGGGTCGTCGATGTCGCCCCAGTCCAGGTCCACCGCGTACGGGGAGACCTCGGCGACCAGCTGCCCCGAGCCGTCCAGCTCGGTCCAGCCCAGCCACGGGTCCGCGTGCGCCTGGAGGGCGCGCTGCGAGATCACCGTGCGGTGGCCCTCGTGCTGGAAGTACTCGGCGATCGCCCGGTCGGCGATGTGCCGCGAGACGGCCGGCGTCTGGCCCTGCTTCATGTAGATCACGACATCGTTCTCCAGGGCGTCGCTGTTGCCCTCCAGAAGGATGTTGTACGAGGGCAGGCCCGCCGATCCGATGCCGATGCCGCGGCGGCCCACCACGTCCTTCACGCGGTAGGAGTCCGGGCGCGTCAGGGACGACTCCGGCAGCGTCTCCAGATAGCCGTCGAACGCCGCGAGCACCTTGTAGCGCGTCGCCGCGTCCAGCTCGATGGAGCCGCCGCCCGCCGCGAAGCGGCGCTCGAAGTCGCGGATCTCCGTCATGGAGTCGAGCAGCCCGAAACGGGTCAGCGAGCGGGCGTCGCGCAGGGCGTCCAGGAGCGCGCCGTCCGCCGTGTCCAGCGTGAAGGGCGGCACCTCGTCGCTCTTGGCGCCCGTGGCGAGCGCGTGGATGCGCTCGCGGTAGGCCGCCGCGTACGTGCGCACCAGGTCGGTGATCTGCTCGTCGCTGAGCGCCTTCGCGTAGCCGATCAGGGCCACGGAGGCGGCGAAGCGCTTGAGGTCCCAGGTGAACGGGCCGACGTAGGCCTCGTCGAAGTCGTTCACATTGAAGATCAGCCGGCCCGTGGCGTCCATGTAGGTGCCGAAGTTCTCCGCGTGCAGGTCACCGTGGATCCAGACCCGGCTGGTGCGGTCGTCCAGGTACGGTCCGCCGTGCTGCTCGCGCTGCACGTCGTGGTAGAAGAGGCACGCCGTCCCGCGGTAGAAGGCGAACGCCGAGGCGGCCATCTTGCGGAACTTGACCCGGAACGCGGCGGGGTCCGCGGCGAGCAGCTCGCCGAACGCGGTGCCGAAGACGGCGAGGATCTCCTCGCCACGCTGCTCAGCGGTGGGCTGCGGGTCGGACATCGCGGGGTGCCTCCTGGTGCAAGTGATGCGTGAGATGTGGGACACGCGGAGCAGGCGTGCTGACCTGTCCAACGCATGACCGTACTCCGGAGTGCCGCCCTCCCGTCACCCGACCGCCGCCCCTCATCGAGACGCTGCGCGTCACCGTATTCATCTCGGATGTCAGTGCCCGGTCGTAGACTTCCAAGCTGTCCCCCACCCGTCGCCACGCGTTTCCCCTCGGAGGCCCCAACCGTGTCAAAGCCGCCCTTCACGCACCTGCACGTCCACACCCAGTACTCGCTGCTGGACGGTGCCGCGCGGCTGAAGGACATGTTCAACGCGTGCAATGAGATGGGCATGACCCATATCGCGATGTCCGACCACGGCAACCTCCACGGGGCGTACGACTTCTTCCACTCCGCGCAGAAGGCCGGTGTGACGCCGATCATCGGCATCGAGGCGTACGTCGCCCCGGAGTCCCGGCGCAACAAGCGGAAGATCCAGTGGGGCCAGCCGCACCAGAAGCGCGACGACGTGTCCGGTTCGGGTGGTTACACGCACAAGACGATCTGGGCGGCGAACAAGACGGGCCTGCACAACCTCTTCAAGCTGTCCTCGGACGCGTACGCCGAGGGCTGGCTCCAGAAGTGGCCGCGCATGGACAAGGAGACGATCTCGCAGTGGAGCGAGGGCCTGATCGCCTCCACCGGCTGCCCCTCCGGCGAGCTCCAGACGCGGCTGCGCCTCGGCCAGTTCGACGAGGCCCTGAAGGCAGCCTCCGAGTACCAGGACATCTTCGGCAAGGACCGGTACTTCCTGGAGCTGATGGACCACGGCATCGAGATCGAGCGCCGGGTCCGTGACGGGCTCCTGGAGATCGGCAAGAAGCTCGGCATCCCGCCGCTGGTGACCAACGACTCGCACTACACGTACGCCCACGAGGCGACCGCGCACGACGCCCTGCTGTGCATCCAGACCGGCAAGAACCTCTCCGACCCGGACCGCTTCCGGTTCGACGGGACGGGCTACTACCTGAAGTCGACCGACGAGATGTACGCCGTCGACTCCTCGGACGCCTGGCAGGAGGGCTGCCGCAACACCCTCCTGGTCGCCGAGCAGATCGACACGACCGGCATGTTCGAGAAGCGCGACCTCATGCCGAAGTTCGACATCCCGGAGGAGGGCTACACCAACACCACCTGGTTCAAGGAGGAGGTGCGGCGCGGCATGGAGCGCCGCTACCCCGGCGGTGTCCCCGAGGACCGGCAGAAGCAGGCCGAGTACGAGATGGACATCATCATCCAGATGGGGTTCCCGGGGTACTTCCTCGTCGTCGCCGACTTCATCATGTGGGCCAAGAACAACGGCATCGCGGTGGGCCCCGGGCGTGGTTCCGCCGCCGGTTCGATCGTCGCGTACGCCATGGGCATCACCGACCTCGACCCGATCGAGCACGGACTGATCTTCGAGCGGTTCCTCAACCCCGAGCGCGTCTCCATGCCCGATGTCGACATCGACTTCGACGAGCGCAGGCGCGTCGAGGTGATCAGGTACGTGACCGAGAAGTACGGCGCCGACAAGGTCGCCATGATCGGCACCTACGGCAAGATCAAGGCCAAGAACGCGATCAAGGACTCCGCGCGCGTGCTGGGCTACCCGTACGCGATGGGCGACCGCCTCACCAAGGCGATGCCCGCCGACGTCCTCGGCAAGGGCATCGACCTCAACGGCATCACCGACCCCAAGCACCCGCGCTACAGCGAGGCGGGCGAGATCCGGGCGATGTACGAGAACGAGCCGGACGTGAAGAAGGTCATCGACACCGCCAAGGGCGTCGAGGGCCTGGTCCGGCAGATGGGCGTGCACGCCGCCGGCGTCATCATGTCCAGCGAGCCGATCATCGACCACGCCCCGATCTGGGTGCGGCACACCGACGGCGTCACCATCACGCAGTGGGACTACCCGCAGTGCGAGTCGCTCGGCCTGATCAAGATGGACTTCCTGGGCCTCAGGAACCTGACGATCATGGACGACGCCGTGAAGATGGTGAAGTCCAACAAGGGCATCGACCTGGAGATGCTCTCGCTGCCGCTGGACGACCCCAAGACCTTCGAACTGCTCTGCCGCGGTGACACGCTCGGCGTCTTCCAGTTCGACGGCGGCCCGATGCGTTCGCTGCTGCGTCAGATGCAGCCCGACAACTTCGAGGACATTTCCGCCGTCTCGGCCCTGTACCGGCCGGGCCCGATGGGCATGAACTCGCACACGAACTACGCCGAGCGCAAGAACGGCCGCCAGGAGATCACGCCGATCCACCCGGAGCTCGAAGAGCCCCTGAAGGAGACGCTGGGCCTCACCTACGGCCTCATCGTGTACCAGGAGCAGGTGCAGAAGGCCGCGCAGATCGTCGCCGGCTACTCGCTCGGCGAGGCCGACATCCTGCGCCGCGTGATGGGCAAGAAGAAGCCCGAGGAACTGGCGAAGAACTTCACCATCTTCCAGGAGGGCGCCCGCAAGAACGGCTTCTCCGACCAGGCGATCCAGGCCCTGTGGGACGTCCTGGTGCCCTTCGCCGGCTACGCGTTCAACAAGGCGCACTCCTCCGCGTACGGCCTGGTCACCTACTGGACCGCGTACCTGAAGGCCAACTACCCGGCCGAGTACATGGCCGCGCTGCTCACCTCGGTGAAGGACGATAAGGACAAGTCGGCCGTCTACCTGAACGAGTGCCGGCGCATGAAGATCAAGGTCCTCCCGCCGAACGTGAACGAGTCGGTGCACAACTTCGCCGCCCAGGGCGACGACGTGATCCTCTTCGGCCTGGAGGCCGTCCGTAACGTCGGTACGAACGTGGTGGACGCGATCATCCGCTCCCGCAAGGCCAAGGGGAAGTACGCCTCGTTCCCCGACTACCTCGACAAGGTCGAGGCCGCCGCGTGCAACAAGCGGACGACCGAATCCCTCATCAAGGCGGGCGCGTTCGACGAGCTGGGACACACCCGCAAGGGCCTCACCGCGCAGTACGAGCCGATGATCGACAACGTGGTGGCGGTCAAGAGGAAGGAAGCGGAAGGGCAGTTCGACCTCTTCGGCGGCGGCGAGGAGGAGAGCGACGCCCCGGGCTTCGGGCTCGACGTCGAGTTCTCCACCGACGAGTGGGACAAGACGTATCTGCTCGCCCAGGAGCGGGAGATGCTCGGCCTGTACGTGTCCGACCACCCGCTGTTCGGTCTGGAGCACGTGCTGAGCGACAAGGCCGACGCGGGGATCGGGCAGCTGACCGGCGGCGACTTCGGGGACGGTGCCGTCGTCACCGTCGGCGGCATCATCTCGGGCCTCCAGCGCAAGATGACCAAGCAGGGCAACGCCTGGGCGATCGCGACCGTCGAGGACCTCGCCGGTTCCATCGAGTGCATGTTCTTCCCGGCGACCTACCAGCTGGTGTCGACCCAACTCGTCGAGGACGCCGTGGTGTTCGTCAAGGGACGCCTCGACAAGCGCGAGGACGTGCCGCGTCTGGTCGCCATGGAGATGCAGGTCCCCGACCTGTCGAACGCGGGCACCAACGCGCCGGTGATCCTCACCATCCCCGCCCTGAAGGTGACCCCGCCGATGATCAGCCGCCTCGGCGAGATCCTCAGCCACCACCGCGGCGACAGCGAGGTGCGGATCAAGCTCCAGGGGCCGCGCAAGACCACGGTCCTGCGGCTCGACCGGCACCGGGTGAAGCCGGACCCGGCGCTCTTCGGCGACCTGAAGGTGCTGCTCGGCCCGTCCTGCCTGGCCGGCTGAGCCGGACCGGACACGCGCGAGGGGCTCACCCGGACATCCGGGTGAGCCCCTCGCTGTGTGCCAAGTGCCTTTTAGTGTCAGTTGTGACCGAAGCGGCGCTGGTGCTTACGGGCCACATCCGCGGGGCTGCCCTGCGCCTGCGTCTGCGGCATCGACTGTGCTTCCTGAGCTGCCGACTTGGCCTGCTCCGATGCCTGCTCCGCCGCGGACGCGCGGTTCTGCTGGGCGGCCTGCTTGCGGTTCTTGTTCTTGGCCATGGTGATCTGCCTCCTGAGGGGGATCTAGGGGCCAGGGCCGGCTCCAGATTCACATAGGACGACAAACAGCGCATTTCAGAGAATTACCGTGCGTGACAAGGGGTATCCGGACGCGTTCGTCCGGCCTTCACGCCATCCGCCACGCCGAAGATCGAGTTCGGGCCGTTAACCCCCGCGCGGTCGGGCAGACTCGAAGGAAACCCGAAGCGAACGCACGGGCGTGTCGGCGAAAGAGGGTGGATCGCGTGGACCGTTGCATCGTCCTGGTGGATGCCGGGTATCTGCTGGGGGCCGCCGCGAGCCTTCTCGCGGGCGAGCCCTCCCGCTCCCGCATCCATGTCGACCACACCGCCCTCATCCAGGGCCTGCGCGAGCGCGCCGAGTCCGAGACCGAGCGCCAACTCCTGCGCATCTACTGGTTCGACGGGGCACCCGACCGCGTTCCGCAGCCCGAGCACCGGCGGCTGCGCGTCATGCCCCGCGTCACCGTCCGGCTCGGCGCGCTGACCCGCAGCGACGGACGCTGGGCGCAGAAGGGCGTCGACGCCGCCATGCACGCGGAGCTGACCGAACTCGCCCGCAATCGCGCGTGCTCCGACGTCGTGCTCGTGACCGGCGACGGCGATCTGCTGCCCGGCATGATGGCCGCCAAGGAGCACGGCGTCGCCGTCCACCTGTGGGCCGTGCAGGCCGCCGACGGCGACTACAACCAGTCCGAGGACCTCGTCGCCGAGGCCGACGAGCGGCGCGTCCTCGACCGGACCTGGATCACCAAGGCCGTCCGCGCCAAGGACCTCGGCGGCGTCTGCGCGCCGCCGCCCGTGCCGCGCCCCGAGATCGCCGCGATCCTCTCCGCCCCGCTGCCCGAGTCGGCGCTCGCCTCGGCGGGCCGCGCCGCCGACGAGCGAGGGACACCCAGCCCGTCCAACACGCGCCGGCGGCCCGGTCCGAGAGCGACACGGAGGACCGTTCCGGCGGCGCCAAGGGCGTCCCCACGCCGAAGGACCTGGCCGCCCTGCGCGGCCCCGGCCCGCAGCCGGGCCACGCCGCGCAGGTGGGACAGCCCGCGAACGCGACGCTGCGCTGGTCCTCCGACAAGGGCTGGGTGGAGCGCCCCGGAGGCGGCGGCGAGCCCCCCGAGGCCGCCTCGCTGCCGACACTCGCGCAGCTCACCACGGCGGAGCAGCGGTGGGCCGACCGCGAGGAGGACATCACCACGGTCGGCGGCGACCCGTACGAGGTGGGGCAGGTGTTCGCGCGGCGCTGGATGGGACGGCTCGCCGACCAGACGCTGCTGCCGAAGCTGGCGACCATGTACCCGCGCGTGCCGCACCGGATCGACGGGGAGCTGCTCAGGTACGCGGCGCGGTTCGGGCTGCTCGCCCACAAGGACGACCAGATCGACGAGCACGACCGGTACGCGATCCGGGCCGGATTCTGGCGCGAGATCGACGTGCGGACCACGGTGGAGCACGCCTCCGCGGGGGAGTGAGGCCGCGCCCGGCCGGGCACGTCCGCCGCATATGTCCGGCCCCGCGCGCCATGATGATGCCCGGACCCCGTACTCTCGTTCCTCGTGAGTACGCGCACCGGTCAGGCCGCCCCGACCCATAAAGGGGGCACTGTGGTGTGCGCGGTGCGAGGACTCAGTAAGACGTATTCCGCTGCGCGCGGGCGCCGCGGGGCGCCCGGCACCCCCGCCGTGCGGGCCACCGACGACGTGACGCTCGACATCCGGCGCGGCGAGATCTTCGGACTGCTCGGGCCCAACGGCGCCGGCAAGTCCACCCTCGTACGGCAGCTCACCGGGCTGATGCGGCCCGACGCGGGCAGCGTCGAGATCCTCGGGCACGACATCGTGCGGCACCCCGAGCGGGCCGCGCGGATCCTCGCGTACCTGGGGCAGGAGTCGACCGCCCTCGACGAGCTGACCGTCTCCCTCGCCGCCGAGACGACCGGGCGGCTGCGCGGGCTCACCCTCAAGGACGCGCGGATCGAGCGGGACGCCGTGCTCGACGAGCTGGGACTCACGGAGCTGGCCGGGCGGCCGCTGAAGAAGCTGTCCGGCGGACAGCGGCGCCTCGCGTGCCTCGCCGCCGCGCTCGTCGGCGAACGGCCCCTGCTCGTGCTCGACGAACCGACCACCGGAATGGACCCCGTCGCCCGGCGCGCCGTCTGGGCGGCCGTGGACCGGCGACGCGCCGAACGCGGCACGACGGTGCTGCTCGTCACCCACAACGTCATCGAGGCCGAGACCGTGCTCGACCGGGTCGCCGTGCTCGACGCGGGCCGGGTCATCGCCTGCGACAGCCCGGCCGGGCTCAAGGAGAGCGTGGCCGGTGAGGTGCGGGTCGAACTCGTGTGGCGGGAGAAGGCGCCGATGGAGCTCGACGAGGTCGCGCGGCTGCGCGAGCACGCCGTCGAGGCCGGTCGGCGCTGGTCCCTGCGGCTCGCCCCGGACGCGGCCCGCGCCGCCGTCGCCGCCGTCACCGGCGGCCCGGCCTTCGACTTCCTCGACGACTTCACGCTCGCCACACCGAGCCTGGAGGACGTGTACCTGGCGCTCGGCGGGAGCCGCAGCAGCGTGAAGGGCCTGGTGAAGGCATGAGTGTCGTTCCCGCCGAGGCGTTGCAGGGCGGCCGGGCCGCGGAGCCCGTACCACTGCCCTCACTCGCCGACGACGGTCTCGCGCCGCGCGCACGGTTCCTGCCGTCGCTCGCCGCCGTCTACCGCGCCCAGCTCTCCCGGGCCCGCGTGGCCCGGATCCCGCTGCTCTTCGTGGCGACCTTCCAGTCCATCGGGATCATGATCCTGATGCGGGGCGTCGTCGACCGGGGCGGCAGCGAGGCACGGGCCGTCGTCGCCGGCTCCGCCGTCCTCGTCGTCGCCTTCGTCGCGCTGAACCTGCTCGCCCAGTACTTCGGACAGCTGCGCGCGGCCGGCGGGCTCGACCACTACGCGACGCTTCCCGTGCCGCCCGCCTCCGTCGTCCTCGGCGCGGCCGGCGCGTACGCCTCCTTCACCGTGCCCGGCACCGTGGTCACCGCGGTCGTCGGCTCCCTCATGTTCGACCTGCCGCTCACCCACCTGTGGGTGCTCGGCGCCGTGATCCCGCTGGCCGGAGCGGCCCTCGCCGGTCTGGGCGCCGCCCTCGGACTCCTCGCGCCGCGACCCGAACTGGCCACCCTGCTCGGCCAGTTGGGCATGTCCGCGGCGCTGCTGCTCGGAGTGCTCCCGGCCGACCGGATGCCGGGGATCGTGCGCTACGCGCGGGATCTGCTGCCGTCCACGTACGGGGTCGAGGCCTTCGCGCGGACCTTCGGGGACCGGCCCGACTGGGCCGTCGTCCTGCTCGACCTGGGGGTCTGCGCCGCCGTCGGCGTGGCCTCGCTGGCCGTGGCGACGTGGGCGTACCGCCGGGCAGCCGTCCGGTGACGCGGCCGACAGGTACGCCTGGCACGATGGCAGGGTGACCGCACCGTTGACGCCGCCGCCTCATCAACCCCCGCACAACAACGGGCAGGGGGACCCGTGGCAGGCTCCCGATCCGATGACGGGACACCTGCCGCCCGCGCCGTCCGCCCCGCACGCCGGGGAGCAGGACGGACCCGGGCTCCGTACCGAACTGCGCGAGGCCGCCGTCGTGACGGTCGGCGTCGCGCTCGTCGGGCTGCTGCTCGGCGCGCTCTGGCTGTGGCTCGCGCCCCGGGTTCCGCTGGTGTCGGACAGTACGGCGGTCTACCTCAAGGACACCGAGGGGGAGCAGGCCATCGGCATCGACGGAACGTTCACCCTGCTCGGGCTGGCGTTCGGCGTGGTCACGGGTGCCGCCGTCTTCCTGTGGCGCAAGCGCGGCGGGATCGCGCTGGTGGTGGCGCTGGCCCTCGGCAGCCTGCTGGGCGGCGCGCTCGCGTGGCGGTTCGGGATCTGGCTCGGGCCCACGCAGAACGTCGCCGCGCACGCGAAGGACGTCGGCAAGGGTGTCGTGTTCGACGCGCCGCTGGAGCTGAAGGCCAAGGGGGCGCTGCTGGCATGGCCGCTCGCCGCGATGGTCGTGCACCTCGGCCTCACCGGGCTGTTCGGGCCGCGCGACCCGGACCCGTACGCCGAGTACTACATGCCGCGTGGAGAGGCCCCGCCGGCCGCGTGACGGCGGCACACCGGGCACCGGGACCCCGCCGGCCGCCTGCGCGGCCGGCGGGGCTCGTCCGTGCGGCTCAGGCGGGCCTGCGCCCGTGATTCGACTTGCCCTTCTTGATCCGCCACTTGCGCTTGCGCGTCTTCTTCGACATGTCCTTGGTGCTTAGCCGAGGACCAGGGGTTCGTCGAGGGGTCAGGCACGCCCGACCGGAGCGAGCACCGCGTCCGTGAGCGCCGCCAGGTCGCTCGCCGCCAGCTCCACCTCGAGCCCGCGGCGCCCCGCCGAGACACAGATCGTGGCGTGCTTCTCCGCCGACGCGTCGATGACCGTACGCAGCTTCTTGCGCTGCCCGAGAGGCGAGATCCCGCCCCGGACGTATCCGGTGGTGCGCTCGGCGAGGGCGGGGTCGGCCATCGTGGCGCGCTTGCCGCCGACCGCCGCCGCGAGCGCCTTGAGGTCGAGCTGGCCCGCCACCGGCACGACGGCGACGGTCAGCGCGCCGTCGACGTCCGCGACGAGCGTCTTGAACACCCGGTCGGGGGAGACGCCCATCGCCTCGGCCGCCTCCTCGCCGTACGAGGGGTGCGCCGGGTCGTGCTCGTACGCGTGGACCGTGAAGGTCGTGCCGGCGGCGGTCAGGGCCACCGTCGCGGGCGTTCCGCCGGACTGCTGCTTCTTGGCCTTCTTAGCCAACTTCTCTCGTCCTTGATGTCCGTCGGGTCAGTCAGGTCAGTTGAGGCTGGTCGCCTGCCGGGTGAGGTCGGTGGCGGGCAGCGAGGGCAGGTTCCGGATGATCGCCGTCTCCGCGCGCAGCAGCTTCAGCTCGTCGCGCAGCCGGGAGGCCGTGTCGGGGGACTGGAGCAGGCGCTGCTTGGTCGGTACGTCGAGGACGGCCGCGGCCGCGACGAGGTACGACACCACCGACGGCTCGTCCGGCAGCTCGGCGCCCGTCGACAGGGACCGCTCGCGGGCGCCCGCCAGCCGCTTCTGGTACGAGCGGAACGCGCGCAGCACCCCTTCGGCCAGGGCGCCCGCCTCGTCGCCCTCGTCCTCGGGCAGCTCCTCCACCTCGGCCGTCAGATACGGGCCCGAGGCGTCCACCGAGTGGAGCTTCACGCGGCGGGTGCCCGTGGCAAGCACCTCGAAGCTGCCGTCGGCGCGCTCGCGGATCGTCGCCGCGTCCGCGACGCAGCCGACGGTGTGGAAGGACGCGATCGGGTCGTCGCCGAAGCCCGCCGCGGGTCCCGCGCCGGCCTCCTTCGCCGTGGCGGCGTCCGGCATCCCGGCGGCGCTCGGTGCGACCTCGTGGCCGTCGCGGATGGCGACGACGACGAACTGCCGGGGCTCGTCGGAGACGGCCGGGTCGGTGTCGGGGATCTCGGGGGCGGCCTTCAGGAGATCGCGCATCATGGCGCGATAACGCTCCTCGAAGATGTTCAGCGGGAGCACGAGTCCCGGGAACAGCACCGAGTTGAGCGGAAAGAGCGGAAGCCGGACGGTGGTCACGACGGTCAAGCGTAATGGGCGCCGGACGTGCCGGGTCCGCCGCGCAGCGGCAGGGCCGCCGCGACCTCCAGGCGCACGGTGTCGCGCAGCTCCAGAAACCGGCCCAGCGGGTCGTCGCAGACCCGGTCCCAGGGGAACGTGGTCGCGTACGGGCCGATGAGCCGCAGCTGCTCCAGGGCGTCCGGCCAGCGCTGCAACTCGGTCAGGACGCAGGTCAGGACGTTGCGCACCTCGGCGGGCCAGGCGTCCGCGGTGTCGTACGCGCGGGACAGCTCGATGGCCAGGTCGGCGGCGGCGTCGAGGCGGGTGCGCGGGATGCCGTGCGGGGTCCTGGGCGCGGTCGTCGTCAGGTACGCGAGGGCGGCGCGGACCGGCAGGGCCTTGAGGAGGGAGCCGGGCAGCGCGTCCTGCGCGGCGCGCTCGGCGAAGTCGAAGCACTCGGCGTGCGAGCCGTACCAGGCGGCCGACAGGTACTGAAGCGCCGACACGTGGCAGCCGTAGTGGTGCGGGGAGCGGCGCACCGCCTGCGACCACAGGGCCTCGAAGGCGGTGTGCGGGGCGTTCGTGCCGCGGGCGTGGTCGAGCGCCACGCGCCAGGGGACCGGGTCGCCGGAGTCGGCGTCGGACGCGGCGAGGATCAGCGGGGTGACGTCGCGCAGCAGCTCGGCGCGGGCTGGGGAGGTGAAGGCGCGGCTCACCGCGAGCTCGGCCTTGACCAGGAGCAGGTCGGGGTCGTGCGGCGCGGAGCTCTGCCAGGACTCGAACCACTCGGTGCGGTGGGTGGCGAAGGCGGCCAGGCGCTGGACGTAGCGGTCCCGGTTCTCCCACTCGCCGGCCTCGCGGGTGTGGGCGAGGACCTTGGCGACCGGGCCGGGGTCGCCGGTGCCCGCGGCGACGAGGGCCGGGGCGAGCCGGGCGTCCGGGGCGTCGAGGAGGACGTCGTCGTCCGCGGGGAGTCCTTCGGACAGGGAACCGGTGTGGCGGATCATGCGGGCGGTGCGGATGAAAGCGCGCAGGAGCGGCATGGCGGGGCCTCCTCTGCGCGCGGGGTTCGTTGCTTGCGCAGGAATGACGGGTGATGCGGGCGGATGGTTGCTCAAGGGCGCTGAAATGTTTCGGGTGGGACGGTTCGGGACCGGCGGTGCCGGGACCAGGGCTGCTGCCGCCCAGTGTCGCCCGGCGCGGCGCCCGGTTCCTAGTCCCTGGTCCCTGCCAACCCCTGGCCCGCGGCCCGCGGCCCCTGGCTCGCGGCTGCTGACCACTGGCTTGCGGCGTCTAGCTCCTGCGGAGCAGTCGGGACGCGCCCGCCGCCACCGTCGTCGCCAGGATCCACCCCAGGAGCACCAGGACCGCCGCGAGCCACTGCCAGCCGCCCCGCAGCTGCCAGCTCGACGACTGGCCGAGGTCGATCACGGGGAGCAGGAGGTCGAGGGTGAACAGGGCCGAGTCCCACTGCGGGCCCTCGCCCGGCTTCATCCGGGGATGGTCGGCGTGGCTGAACGCCACCGCGCTGACCGCCCACAGCACCGTCATCCACACCGCCGCCCGGCCCGGCCGGTACCCGTACGCGACCGTCCAGTCCTGGATGACGCCCCAGGTCTTCGCCGCGAGCGGCAGCGTCTCGCGGCGGCGCCGCTGCTTGGCGAGGAGCACCTCGCGGGCGTCGGCGTCCTCGCCGCTGTTGCGCAGGACCGTGGCGAGCCGCTCGTACGGCTCCGGGTTGTACTCGGGGGTCGCGGAGGCGAGCCAGTCCAGGCGCCGGGTGAGCGGGAAGGAGCCGAACGGGATCAGGTTCTCGTACTGGAACCCGCCGACCCGCAGCTGCCCCGGGCCCGGCCAGCTCGTCGACTTGTCGACCAGGTTGACGACCTTCGCGCCGGACAGGACGACCCGCCCGCGCTGCGGCCTCTCGCCGAGGAAGCGCAGCTCGGGGGTCTGCACGCGGCGCAGCGAGATCTCCTGGTCCTGCTCCAGGGCGAAGCGCGCCGAGTCGAAGTCGATGGCGTCGCCGAAGCGCCCGTCGTCGAGCCGGATCCCGCCGACGCACGCGAAGCGCTGCACCCGGGTGCCGCGGGCCGGGGTGGAGCCGCTGGTCTGGAGCGGGTTCCCGAGCCCGGCCGGGGTCAGATAGAGGGTGCGCTCCACCGACATCTGCGGGGCGTTGAGGGCGAGCCGCCCGCCGGTGTTGCTGAGCAGGCTGCCGCGCAGCGAGAGGGAGACGCCCACCGTGGCGCCGCGCAGGCTCAGCTCCCCGTGCGTCTCCAGCATCTCGGCCTGGAGGTCCTGCCCGACCGACATCCCGTCCGCCATGATCGACTTGCCGCGCCGGTCGCGGAACACGACGGCCTGGTTGAGCAACAGGTCCGTACCGATGTGGGCGTCGGTGAGGCGGACGCCGTTGTGGAAGCGGCAGCGGGGGAGGTGCAGATCGCCCTCGGTGCGCACCCGGGCGCCCTCCAGGCGCGGTACCGAGCAGTCGACGAGGCGCACGGTCGTGAAGTGCGCCTCGGGGAGGAGCACCTCTTTCTCGAAACGGCAGTGCTTCATCTCGACATACGGGACGACCGTGCCGCCCGCGAGATCGAGGACGTCCGTGATCTGCACGCCCTGGAGCTTGAGGGAGGAGACCCGGCCGTCCAGGGCGGGCGGTCCCGCCAGCAGGAGCCACGCCACGATCCGCGCCCGCACGCTGCGCTCGGGTCCCCAGGGATGTCCGCCGTGCGGGTCGTCCACCGCCGTGTCCCCGGACCGGAGGTCGTAGACGCTCCCGTTCCGGAACGCCTGCCACATCCCGACTTCCGTTGCGGTCAGTCCGTCCGGCACGTCTCCGTCGCCGCTGCCGGTCGTCGTCCCGTCGACCACGACTGCTCTTCCTCCCCGTACGTTTCGTACACCTGTTCATGCCCGCTGGGTGACCGTCTGAACGCTAGTCGTGAAGGTCATCTTCCGGGGCCGGAACAACGGCCGGATCAGGGCGTGTATCAGCCATTGATACGGGCGGCCGACGGCCGAGCGGCGTCTGAGAGAATTGGCGGGTGATCTCTCGAATCGATCTGCGCGGCGCCGCCCTCCCCGAGGGTCAGGCCCTGCGCTCGCTGCTGCCCCGTGCCGACTTCGACGTCTCGGCCGCCCTGGACAAGGTGCGTCCGATCTGCGAGGACGTGCATCATCGCGGTGACGCGGCGCTGATCGAGTACGCGGAGAAATTCGACGGTGTGAAGCTGGAGAGCGTACGGGTCCCGGCCGAGGCCATCACCGAGGCCCTGGAGACGCTCGACCCCGCCGTCCGCGCCGCCCTGGAGGAGTCGATCCGGCGCGCCAGGATCGTGCACCGCGCCCAGCGCCGTACGACCGAGACCACGCAGGTCGTCCCCGGTGGCACCGTCACCGAGAAGTGGGTCCCCGTGGACCGCGTCGGGCTCTACGCGCCCGGCGGCCGTGCCGTCTACCCCTCCTCCGTGATCATGGACGTGGTCCCGGCGCAGGAGGCCGAGGTCCCCTCGATCGCGCTCGCCTCGCCCGCCCAGGCCGACTTCGGCGGCCTGCCGCACCCGACGATCCTGGCCGCCTGCGCGCTGCTCGGCGTCGACGAGGTGTACGCGGCCGGCGGCGCCACCGCCGTCGCGATGTTCGCGTACGGCACCGAGTCCTGCCCGTCCGCGCCGATGGTGATGGGCCCCGGCAACATCTGGGTGGCCGCCGCCAAGCGCTACTTCACCGGCGTCATCGGCATCGACTCCGAGGCCGGTCCCACCGAGATCGCCGTCCTCGCCGACGCGACCGCCGACCCGGTGCACGTCGCCGCCGACCTGATCAGCCAGGCCGAGCACGACCCGCTGGCCGCCTCGGTCCTGGTCACCGACTCCGCGGAGCTCGCCGACGGCGTCGTCCGGGAGCTGGAGGCGCAGGTCGCCGTCAGCAAGCACCGCGACGAGCGGATCGTCCCGGCGCTCACCGGCAAGCAGTCCGCGATCGTCCTCGTCGACTCCGTCGAGGACGGACTCGCCGTCGTGAACGCGTACGGGGCCGAGCACCTGGAGATCCAGACCGCCGACGCCGCCGCCGTGGCCGAAAAGGTGCGGAACGCGGGCGCCGTGTTCGTCGGCCCGTGGGCCCCGGTCTCGCTCGGCGACTACGCCGCGGGATCGAACCACGTGCTGCCCACCGGCGGCTGCGCCTGCCACTCCTCGGGCCTGTCCGTGCAGTCCTTCCTGCGCGGCATCCACGTCGTGGACTACAGCCGGGACGCCCTCGCCGAGATCACCCGGCACGTGGTGACCCTCTCGGAGGCCGAGGACCTGCCCGCGCACGGTGCCGCCCTCAAGGCGCGGTTCGGGTGGAAGGTGCCCACCGTATGACCGGCATCGACGACCTCCCCGTACGGGACGAGCTGCGCGGCAAGTCCCCTTACGGCGCGCCGCAGTTGGACGTCGCCGTACGGCTCAACACGAACGAGAACCCGTACCCGCTGCCCGAGCCCCTCGTGCGGCGGATCGCGGAGCGGGTCGCGGAAGCGGCCAGGAACCTCAACCGCTACCCCGACCGGGACGCGGTCGAGCTGCGCACCGCACTCGCCGGGTACCTGACCCGGACCACCGGTCACCCCGTCACGTACGAGCAGGTGTGGGCGGCCAACGGGTCGAACGAGGTGCTCCAGCAGCTGCTCCAGGCCTTCGGCGGGCCGGGGCGCACCGCCCTCGGCTTCGAGCCGTCGTACTCGATGCACCCGCTGCTCGCCCGCGGTACCAACACCGGCTGGATCAGCGCCCCGCGCCGGGCGGACTTCTCGCTCGACGTGCCCGGCGCCGTCGAGGCGATCCGTACGCACAGGCCGAGCGTCGTCTTCATCACCAGCCCCAACAACCCCACGGGCAACGCGGTGGCGGCCGAGGACGTCCTCGCGCTCTACGAGGCGGCCGGCAAGGACGCCCTGGTGATCGTCGACGAGGCGTACACCGAGTTCAGCCACGGCGACTCGCTGCTCCCGCTGATCGAGGGACGGCCGAACCTGGTCATCTCGCGCACCATGTCCAAGGCGTTCGGCGCCGCCGGACTGCGGCTCGGCTACCTCGCCGCCGACCCGGCCGTCGTCGACGCCGTCCAACTGGTGCGCCTGCCCTACCACCTGTCGGCCGTCAACCAGGCCACGGCGCTCGCCGCCCTGGAGTACACCGACACGCTGCTGAGTTACGTGGAGCAGCTGAAGGCCGAACGCGACCGCGTGGTCGCCGAGTTGAAGGGCCTCGGCTTCGACGTGACCGTCGCCGACGCCAACTTCATCCAGTTCGGTGTCTTCGAAGACCCGCACGCCGTCTGGCAGTTCATCCTCGACCGCGGAGTCCTCATCCGCGACAACGGAGTGCCGGGACGGCTGCGGATGTCCGTGGGCACCCCCGAGGAGAACGACGCGTTCCTGGACGCGGCCCGCGAAGTGAAGAAGGCCCAAATGAACAGTCAGGAGCGGGGCGCATGAGCCGCGTAGGACGTATTGAACGTGTGACGAAGGAGACCTCCGTCCTCGTCGAGATCGACCTCGACGGAAGCGGGAAGGTCGACGTGTCGACCGGTGTGGGCTTCTACGACCACATGCTCGACCAGCTCGGCCGCCACGGCCTCTTCGACCTCACGGTCAAGACCGAGGGCGACCTGCACATCGACTCGCACCACACCATCGAGGACACCGCCCTCGCCCTCGGCGCCGCCTTCAAGCAGGCCCTCGGCGACAAGGTCGGCATCTACCGCTTCGGCAACTGCACCGTCCCGCTGGACGAGTCGCTCGCCCAGGTCACCGTCGACCTCTCCGGCCGCCCGTACCTCGTGCACACCGAGCCCGAGAAGATGGCGCCGATGATCGGCGAGTACGACACGACGATGACCCGGCACATCCTGGAGTCCTTCGTCGCACAGGCCCAGATCGCGCTGCACGTCCACGTCCCGTACGGGCGCAACGCGCACCACATCGTCGAGTGCCAGTTCAAGGCCCTCGCCCGCGCCCTGCGCTACGCGAGCGAGCGCGACCCGCGCGCCGCCGGCATCCTCCCCTCCACGAAGGGTGCCCTCTAGCCATGAACGGCCTCGCGACCGTCCTCATCGTCCTCGGCCTCTTCCTGCTCGGCGGCGTCTACTCGTTCGTCAAGCAGGGCATGGGCAAGAGCCTCATCACGCTCCTCTCGATCAGCGCCGCCCTGTGCCTGGTCGCGGGCGTGCTGCGGCTCGACTACTGGAATTGACCCCACTGTCATGACTGAGAAGAAAGTTGTCGTCTTCGACTACGGCTTCGGGAACGTGCGCTCCGCCGAGCGCGCCCTCGCCCGCGCGGGCGCCGACGTCGAGATAACGCGCGACTTCGACAAGGCCATGAACGCGGACGGACTGCTCGTCCCCGGCGTCGGCGCCTTCGCCGCCTGCATGCGGGGCCTCAAGGACGCCCGCGGCGACTGGATCGTCGGCCGCAGGCTCTCCGGCGGGCGCCCCGTCATGGGCATCTGCGTCGGCATGCAGATCCTGTTCGCGCGCGGCATCGAGCACGGCGTCGAGGCCGAGGGCCTCGACGAGTGGCCCGGTGTCGTCGAGCCGCTCAAGGCCGACGTCGTCCCGCACATGGGCTGGAACACCGTGCGCGCCCCCGAGGGCAGCCGGCTGTTCGCCGGCCTCGACGCCGACGAGCGCTACTACTTCGTGCACTCGTACGCGGTCCAGAACTGGGACCTGGAGGTGCACAACCCGAACATCCGTGCGCCGAAGGTCACCTGGGCCACCCACGGCGAGCCGTTCGTGGCCGCCGTCGAGAACGGCGCGCTGTGGGCGACGCAGTTCCACCCCGAGAAGTCCGGCGACGCCGGAGCCCAGCTGCTGAAGAACTGGATCGGAACCCTCTGATGAGCGCCGCGAACAAGCTCGAACTTCTCCCCGCCGTCGACGTCCGCGACGGACAGGCCGTCCGCCTCGTGCACGGCGAGTCCGGCTCCGAGACCTCCTACGGCTCCCCGCTGGAGGCCGCCCTCGCCTGGCAGAACGCCGGCGCCGAGTGGCTGCACCTGGTCGACCTGGACGCCGCGTTCGGCACCGGCGACAACCGCGCCCTGATCCGCGAGATCAGCCAGGCCATGGACATCAAGGTGGAGCTGTCCGGCGGCATCCGCGACGACGACACCCTCGCCGCCGCCCTCGCCACCGGCTGCACCCGCGTGAACCTCGGCACCGCGGCCCTGGAGACCCCCGAATGGGTCGCCAAGGTCATCGCCGAGCACGGCGACAAGATCGCCGTCGGCCTCGACGTGCGCGGCACGACGCTGCGCGGCCGCGGCTGGACCCGCGACGGCGGCGACCTCTACGAGACGCTGGAGCGCCTCGACGCCGAGGGCTGCTCCCGCTACGTCGTCACCGACATCGCCAAGGACGGCACGCTCCAGGGCCCGAACCTGGAGCTCCTGAAGAACGTCTGCGCGGCCACGGACCGCCCGGTCGTGGCGTCCGGCGGCGTGTCCTCCCTGGACGACCTGCGCGCCATCGCCGAGCTCGTGCCCCTGGGCGTCGAGGGCTCCATCGTCGGCAAGGCCCTGTACGCCAAGGCGTTCACCCTGGAAGAGGCCCTGGAGGCGGTCTCCGTATGACCTCCTCCGGTTCCGGCGAGGTGCGCCGGGTCTCCTCGGGCGTCCCGTACGAGGAGACCATCGGGTACTCACGTGCCGTGGAACTGCCCAACGGCCTGGTCCTGGTCTCCGGCTGCACGTCCCACGTCAACGGCGTGATCGACGCCGGCACGCCGTACGAGCAGACGGTCAACGCCTTCCAGGTCGCCTTCGACGCGCTGCGCGCCCTGGGGCTCGGCCGTGAGGACGTCGTGCGCACCCGCATGTACCTCACGCACGCCCGGGACGTGGACGACGTCGGACGCGCCCACAAGGAGCTGTTCGACACCGTGCGCCCCGTCACGTCCCTGCTGATCGTCTCCGGCTTCATCGACCCGTCGCTGGTCGTCGAGGTGGAGGTCGAGGCCTTCCGACACGCGACAGGAGCAGCGCAGTGAGTCTCGCCGTACGCGTCATCCCCTGCCTCGACGTCGACAACGGCCGCGTCGTCAAGGGCGTCAACTTCCAGAACCTGCGCGACGCGGGCGACCCCGTCGAGATGGCGAAGGTCTACGACGCCGAGGGCGCGGACGAGCTGACGTTCCTGGACATCACCGCGTCCAGCGGCAACCGCGAGACCACGTACGACGTGGTGCGGCGCACCGCCGAGCAGGTCTTCATCCCGCTCACCGTCGGCGGCGGCGTACGCACCGCCGACGACGTCGACAAGCTGCTGCGCGCCGGCGCGGACAAGGTGGGGGTCAACACCGCCGCCATCGCCCGCCCGGACCTGATCCGCGAGATCGCCGAGCGGTTCGGCCGCCAGGTGCTCGTCCTGTCGGTGGACGCCCGCCGCACCCCCGCCCGCCCCGGGGCGCCCGCCTCCTTCGAGGTCACCACGCACGGCGGGCGCCGGTCCGCCGGCATCGACGCCGTCGAATGGGCCCACCGGGCGGCCGAGTTGGGCGCGGGCGAGATCCTGCTCAACTCGATGGACGCCGACGGCACCAAGGACGGCTACGACATCGAGATGATCGAGGCCGTCCGCAAGCACGTGACCGTGCCGGTGATCGCGTCCGGCGGGGCGGGCAAGCTGGAGCACTTCCCGCCGGCCGTCGCCGCGGGCGCGGACGCGGTGCTCGCCGCCTCCGTGTTCCACTTCGGCGACCTGCGGATCGGCGAGGTGAAGCAGGAACTGCGCCGGGCCGGACACCCGGTGCGCTGAGCCACGACCACCCAAGGGCCCCGACCGCGTCCGCGGCCGGGGCCCTTCGCGCTGCTCGCGCCGCTGCACGAGACCGGCGATTTCACCGATGCGTGGGGGCGCGCCCCACGGGAGCGTGGCCGCTGTCACTGACCGCGGTGGCGTCCCGGGACGGACGCCGCCCCACCGAGAGGAACGCGTCATCGTGCAGCAGCACAGCAGTGCGGCATCCCCCGTGCACGCCCGACGAGCCGCCGGCAAGATGCGAACCCGCCTGATCCGTACGGCACTCGCCGCCGCCCTCGCGGCCGGCGGCCTGGTCACCACGCAGGCGCTGACCGCGCACGCCGCCGCCAACCCCTACGAGCGCGGCCCCGCCCCGACCCAGTCCAGCATCGAGGCGTCGCGCGGCTCGTACGCCGTCTCCCAGACCACCGTGTCGTCGCTGAGCGTCAGCGGGTTCGGCGGCGGCACGATCTACTACCCGACGTCGACGGCCGACGGCACGTTCGGCGCCGTCGCGATATCGCCCGGCTACACGGCGTACCAGTCGTCGATCGCCTGGCTCGGCCCACGCCTGGCCTCGCAGGGCTTCGTCGTCTTCACCATCGACACGAACACGACGCTCGACCAGCCCGACAGCCGCGGCCGCCAACTCCTCGCCGCGCTCGACTACCTGACGCAGCAGAGCTCCGTGCGCGGCCGCATCGACACCAGCAGGCTCGGCGTCATGGGTCACTCCATGGGCGGCGGCGGCACGCTGGAGGCCGCCAAGAGCCGCCCCTCGCTCCAGGCCGCGATCCCGCTCACCGGCTGGAACCTCGACAAGACCTGGCCCGAGATCCAGACGCCGACCCTCGTCGTGGGCGCCGACGGCGACACGGTCGCCCCGGTCGCCACCCACTCCGAACCGTTCTACGAGAGCCTGCCCGGATCGCTCGACAAGGCGTATCTGGAGCTGAACGGCGCCACGCACTTCACGCCCAACTCGTCCAACACGACGATCGCGAAGTACAGCATTTCGTGGCTGAAGCGCTTCATCGACAACGACACCCGGTACGAGCAGTTCCTCTGCCCGCTGCCGAGTCCGAGCCTCACGATCGACGAGTACCGGGGGAACTGCCCCCACACCTCCTGATCGTGCGACCTGTGGTGTGCGGGGGCACAGCGTCGTGCGACGCCGGTTGGGTGTGGGCCCAACCGGCGTTCCCCGTCGGGCGGTTGGCTCCTACCGTGACGTAGGTGACCGCGTCAGAGGTTCTGGTGCTGGCCGCCGCCGCGTACGAGAGCGACCCCGAGGCTCCCGGCGCCGACGGCGGAATCGTGCTGCGGGCCGCCGCCCTCGCGGGACTCGGCCCCGACGACCTGGACGCCGCCGAGCGCGCGGGCCTGGAGCGCGGACCGGACGGCAGGCTCCTGCTCCCCGGCCGCCGCGCGCTGTACGAGGCGACGCCGCCCGCCCGGCGCAGGGCCGCGCACCGGCTGCTCTCCGAGGCCGCCGCTGCCGCCGCGGGGAGCGGCAGCGGCTCGCGGGCCTGCTGCACCGGGTACTCGCCTCCCCGTACCCGGACGAGCGGCTCGGCGCCGAACTCGCGTCGGCGGCGCAGGAGTCAGGCCCGCCGCACGGGGAGCGTGCCGTCGCGCTCGCCCACGCGGCCGCCCTGGCCACCGCTCCGGACGCGTACGCCTGGCGGCTGGTCGCCGCCGCCGACCAGGCCCGGCTCGCCGGCCGCCCCGGGCAGGCCCGCGCACTCCTCGACAGGGCCGCCGAAGCGGCGCGGGGCGACGCCGTCCGGGGTGGGCCGCCCTGGTCCACGGGCTCCTCGCCCTGCGCGACGGGCCCGTGGCCGACGCCCGCGAGTCCCTGCTGCTCGCGACCCGGCTCTGCCCGCCGGACCTCGCGCTCCCGGCCCGGCTCGCCGCGGCGGAAGCGTCCTGGGCCCTCGGCGACATGGACGCGTACCGGGAGGCGGCGGCCCCGGCGCTCGTCAGGACGCCGGAGACACCCGAGCCGGACGCCGACCGCGACTACCGGCTCGGCATGTCCGCCTCCCTCGGCGACCGGTACCGGCCCGCGCGGGTCGCCCTGCGCCGGGTCGTCGCACGGGCCGCCCAGGAACGCGACCCGGACGCCCTGCTGCGGGCCGGGGCCGCCGCCCTCGTCGCCGGGGACGTCGACGCCGCCTGCCGCACGGGCAGCAGAGCCCTCGCCGCCGCCCGCGTCCAGCACGCGGAGGCCGAACTCCTCGCGCCCTGGAGCTGTTGGCGTACGGCGAACTGCGCGCGGGGCGGCACGCGCGGGCCCGCGCCCACGCCGAGGAGGGCTGCGCGCCGCGCTCGCCACCGGCCAGCGCAACGCCCTCGCCCACCAGCACGCGATCCTGGCCCTCGTCGCCTCCCTCGACAGCGACGCGGCGGCCGTCGCCCACCACGCCGGGGCCGCGCAGGACATCGCCGCCCGGCACGGCCTCGTCCAGGCCGCCACCCTCGCCCAGTGGGCGCTGGCCCGCGCCGACCTGGCGCGCGGCCGGGCCGGGGAGGCGGCGGCCCGGCTCGGGCCGCTCGTCCGGCCCGGGACCCGGTGCGGGCACTTCGCGATCCGGATGCTCGCCGTGCCGTGCTTCGTCGAGGCGGCGGTGCTCGCGGGCGAGACGCAGGACGCGGGGAGGGGAGCGGGGCGCACGCCGCCGTCGCCGAGTTCGTGGTGTGGGCCGAGCGCGGCCACGACGCGCAGGCGCCCGCCCAACTCGCACGCTGCCAGGCCCTGTTGTCCACCCATGACCCGGCCGTCGCCCCGGCCCGCTTCGTCGAGGCCCTCGCCCGCCACGAGCGGACGGGCGGCGACTTCGAGCGGGCCCGCACCGCCGCCCTCTACGGCAAGTGGCTGCGCCGCGCCCGCAGACCGGCCCGCGCCCGCGTCCTGCTGCGCGACGCGCTCGTCGCCTTCGAGCGGTGCGGCGCCACCGTCTGGGCGGAGCAGACCGCGGCCGAACTGCGGGCCACGGGCGAGGCTCCCGCGCACCGCGAACCCCCGGGCATGCTCAGCGAGTTGACCCCGCAGCAACTGCGTATCGCGCGCTGCGTCGCGGACGGCGCCACCAACCGCGAGGTGGCCCAGCACCTCTCGGTGAGCCCTCGCACCGTCGACCACCACCTGCGCAACGTCTTCGCGCAGCTCGGCGTCCGCTCCCGGGTCGAACTGGCCCGCCTCGTGGACCGCGCGGAACAGATGGCCGCGCATTCCTGAACGTCACCTGTGCCGTCCCCTCCGGACGCCACCCTTCGGGCGTCACGACCCGAACGACGACACCTGAACGTCACCGCACCGTGACCTGCCGCTTTCTTCCGAACACTAGAGACCGACCGGACGGTATGTCATTCTTCGGGCGCGAGTCGACCCGTGGAGGACCGCCATGCCCGCTGCGCACCTCGTCCGTCCCCGTCCCCGTACGCGCTCCGCCGCAGGCCCCGTCGGATCCGACGCGGTCGCCGTACTGCGCCGCGCCGCGCTGCCCCTGAGCGGTCAACTCGCCTCGCTCACCGAACGGTTGACGGCCGACCTGTACGCACAGGAGCCGGCCTACCGTGCCGCGATCGAGGCCGACCCCGCCGACGTGCGCGCGGAGATCCGCCGCTCGCTGCGGCACAGCGTCGACTCCCTCCTCGACCCGGTGCGCTCCCGTGCCGCCGCCCGCGCCTGCTCCGCCCGGATCGGCGCCGAGCGCGCGGCGCGCGGCCTCCCGCTCGACGCCGTGCTGCACGCCTTCCGGCTCGGTGGCGCCCTGGTCTGGCAGGCCCTCGTCGACGAGGTGACGCTGCACCACCCCGAGGACGCGCATCTGCTGGTCCACCTCGCCGCCGACGTGTGGAACTTCGTCGACGAGCACTGCACCTGTGTCGCCGACGCCTACCGGGAGGCCGAGCGCGAGCTGACCTGGCGCCGCGAGAACCGGCGCCGCCTGATGACCGCGGCGCTCCTCGACGGGGCCATCCGCATCGCCGACCTGCCCGAGGCCGCCGCCGTGCTCGGCCTGCCCGAACGCGGCCGGTACGCGGTGGTGCTCGTCGCGGGCGGCCGCGGCACGCCGCCCGCGCTGCCGGGCGGGGTCCGCGCGGTCTGGCACAAGAGCGGCGACGCCGAGCTGGGCATCGTCGCCCTGGGGGACCTCGACCCCGACGGGCTCGCCGCGGCGCTGCGGGAGTCGGCGACCGGGCGGGCCGGTGTCAGCCCCGCCGTCGACGGGCTCGCCGCCGTCGGCACCGCCCGGCGCCTGGCCGAGACCGCCCTGCGCATCTGTCCCGCCGCCGGCGGCACGGTCCTCCTCGACGACGAGCTGCCCGCCGCCCTCGTCGCGGGCGCCCCCGCCCTCGGCCGCATGCTCGTCGCCCGGGTCCTCGGCCCCCTGCTCGTCCTGCCGCCCGCCGACGCGACGGTCCTGCTCGACACCCTGCGGGCCTGGCTGGACTGCGGCGGCTCGGCCCAGCGTGCCGCCACCCGCCTCTACTGCCACCGCAACACCGTCCTCAACCGCCTGCGCCGCTGCGAACAGCTCACGGGCCGCAGCCTGACCAGCCCCACCGACCTGGTGGAGCTCGGCCTCGCCCTGAGCGCCCACCGCCAGCTGCCCTAGGGCCTGTCTCCCGGATCTCTCCTGCCCTGCGACGCCTGGCACGCGCTCTCGCCGCACCGGGCCCAAGGCCACGTACATCCAGTACGAGGCCCTGCACCCGGCACGCCGAGAGCACGCACCGGACGCCGCAGGGCCCGCCCTTCGGGCGGACGGAGGGATCTGGGAGACAGGCTCAGGCGCGCGCTCCCGCGGACCCCGCGACCGCGACAGATACACAGCAGAACTTGCGCAATTTATATTGCGCAAGTTTTCCTGCGTACCTACGGTGGTGTCATGGCAGACAAAGAGCGCGACCGCCGCATCACCGACCTGGGCACCCTCAAGGCGCTGGCCCACCCCGTACGGGCCCAGCTCTACCGGGAGCTGTCCCTGCGCCGCGTCGCGACCGCCTCGCAACTGGCCGAGCAGGTCGACGAAGCCGTCGCCCTGGTCAGCTACCACCTGCGCAAACTCGCCGAGCACGGTCTCATCGAGCAGGCCGAGCCGCAGCGCGCCGACGCCCGCGAGCGCTGGTGGCAGCCCGCGTCCGAGGGCGTCGAGATCCGCGACGCCGACTTCCGCGACGCCCCCGAGAAGGCCGCGGCGCACACCGCCGCCAGCCGCCTCTTCTTCGAGCAGCGCGCCGCCATGTACCGGCGCTTCCTCGACGAGCGGATCGCCTGGGAGGACGCCTGGGCCACGGCCCACGAGTCGTCCGAGTCGATGATGCGTCTCACCGCCGCCGAACTCACCTCCCTCGTACGGGAGATGCGCGAGCTGCTGCGCCGCTACGAGGAGGACGGCCGGGCCGCCGAGGCCGCCGGGGACACCGAGGGCCGGGAGAACGTCGCCGTGCACACCTACGCGTTCCCGTTCCGGACCTGAGGAGGCGCCCCGCGATGGCCGCGACCGCCGTACGCATATCGCCCGTCGACGATGCCGTGTCCGCCCACCGCGACGGCAACGTCCTGCGCTGGCTCGGCGCCTACACCGCGTCCGCCGTCGGCGACAACGTCTACTACTTCGCCCTGTCCTGGGCGGCCGTGCAGCAGGGGACCCCCGCCCAGGCCGGCGTCGTCACCGCCGTCAGCGCCGTGCCGCGGGCCGTCCTCATGCTGGGCGGCGGCGTGGTCGCCGACCGGTACGGGCCGCGCCGCGTCGTCCTCGGCAGCAGCGCGGTGCGCGCCGTCCTCGTCGTCGCCGCGGCCGTGATGCTGCTCGCCACCAGCCCCGGCCTGTGGGCCCTCGGCGCCGTCGCCGTCGTCTTCGGCATCGTCGACGCCGTCTTCCTGCCCGCCGCCGGAGCACTGCCCACCCGGATCACGGGCCGCGCCCAACTCGCCCGCGTCCAGGGCCTGCGCGCCCTCGCGACCCGCCTCGCCAACGTGCTCGGCGGACCCCTCGGCGGACTCGGCATCGCGCTCGGCGGCACGGCCGGATCCTTCGGGCTCGCCGCGCTCCTCATCGGGGTGTCGCTGCCACTGCTGCTCACCGTCCGGCTGCGCACACCGGCACCGCGCGAGGAGCCCGGACGCGGCGCCGTCGGAGCCGAACTCCGCGACGGGCTGCGGTACATCGCCCGCCACCCGGTGCTGCGCCCCCTCGTCCTGTGCATCGCCCTCGGCGACCTCGGCTTCGTCGGGCCGATGAACCTCGGCCTGACCCTCCTCGCACGCGAACGCGGCTGGGGCTCGGCCGGCATGGGGCTCGTCCTCGCCGGATTCGGCGTCGGCGCCGGGGTCGCGGCGCTCCTGGTCACCGTGCGCGGCCGGGTGCCCCGCGCCGGGCTCGTCACCGGGGTGGTCGCCGTCGTCGGGTCCACGGCGATCGCGGCCCTCGCGCAGGTGCCGTCCCTGTGGGGCGCGGTCGGCGCGGCACTCGCCGTCGGGCTCCTCGTGGGACTCGCCGGCACCCTCAGCGGCGCACTGCTCCAGGCGTACGCCGGACCCGCCTACATCGGCCGGGTCACCTCGGCCTCCACGCTGGTCAGCTTCGGCGTCGCCCCGCTCACGTTCCCCGTCGTCGGCTGGGCCGTGCAGGGCTGGGGGACCGGCGTCGTCTTCGCGATGTGCGCCGCAGTCTGCGCGCTCGGCGGTGTCACCGCTCTGGTCTCGGGACCGCTGCGGCGCGCCGAACTCCCGTAGCGGAAAAGCTACTTGGCGACCGACTGCATCAACTGCACATAGTTGCCCACGGTGTCGTCGAGCACCGCCGTGATCACCGGTCCCTGCTCCTCGGGGCCCTGCGTGAACCGCACCCCCAGCCGGTCGAGGCGGGCGTGCTCGGCCGCGACGTCGTCCACGGAGAAGACGATCACCGGCAGGCCCGCCTCGCGCAGCGCCGCGCGGTAGGGCTCGGCGATCGGCCCCTGGCCGGGCTCCAGGAGGAGCTCCACGTCCCCCTGGGCACCGGCCGCGCCCACCGTCACGAACAGCGTGCCGTCGCCCAGGTCGACGTGGTTGCGGGTCTCGAAGCCCAGGACGTCCGTGTAGAACGCGTGGGCCTTGGCCACGTCGTCGACGTAGACGCTGGTCATGGCGATCTTGATCATGAGGGCCTTTCCTGCGGGACGACTGCGGACAGCGGTACGCCCCAGGGTGCTACAGCCCCAGCTGCTTCGTCTCGCTGAGCGTGGCGATCGCCGCCTTGTCCCCCTCCAGCTCCACGCTCGCCGCGTCCTGCCGCCCGAACGCGTACATCAGCAGCTCCGACGGCTGACCGGTCACCGTGACCACCGGCGTGCCGCGGTGCGCGACCGCCGTCTGCCCGTCCGGGCGGCGCAGCACCAGGCCGACGGGCGCCTTGCGGCCCATCACCCGCGCCATCCGCTCCAGACGCGACCAGAGGACGTCGGAGAAGACCGGGTCCAGCTCGCGCGGCGTCCAGTCGGGCTGCGCGCGCCGCACGTCCTCGGCGTGGACATAGAACTCCACCGCGTTCGACGCCTCGTCGATCTGCTTCAGGGAGAACGGCGAGAACCGCGGTGGCCCCGTGCGGATCAGCTGGATCAGTTCCTCGTACGGCTTCTCGGCGAACTCGGCCTGCACCCGCTCCAGGCGGGACGCGAGCTGCTTGACGAGGATGCCGCCCGCGGCGTCCGGGCGGCGCTCGCGCACCACCACATGGGCCGCGAGATCGCGGGCGGTCCAGCCCTCGCAGAGGGTGGCGGCCTCGGGCCCCGCGGCCTCCAACAGATCGGCGAGCAGAAGTCGTTCACGCTTGGCATGGGTCGACATGGCCGCCAGCCTACGACCGTGCCTGCCGTCCGGACAGTGGACGGGCCGCCGGGAGCGTCCCGCGGCGCGGCACAATGGCACGTATGACCAGCTCGCCCGTGCCCCGCAGCAACCTCGACCCGGCCATCGCGGCGCGCCTCAAGCGCGGCGCCGACGGCCTCGTGCCCGCCGTAGCCCAGCAGTACGACACCGGTGAGGTGCTCATGCTCGGCTGGATGGACGACGAGGCACTGCACCGCACCCTGACCACGGGCCGCTGCACGTACTGGTCGCGCAGCCGCCAGGAGTACTGGGTCAAGGGCGACACCTCCGGCCACTTCCAGCACGTGAAGTCCGTCGCCCTCGACTGCGACGCGGACACCGTCCTGGTCAAGGTCGACCAGGTCGGCGCCGCCTGTCACACCGGCGACCGCACCTGCTTCGACGCCGACGAACTGCCCCTCAGCGGCAGCGCAGCGTGATCCGCGATCCGTCCCGGAACACGATCCGGGCCGGATCGCCCGGCACCGCCCGCCCGTCCACCACGCCCGCGCAGTGCGGCCGCACGCCCCACTCCGTCAACAGCTGACCGACGGTGAAGTCCTGCCACCGCGGTGACTCCACGTGCACGACACCGGTCGTGTCGTGCGTGTGCAGCGGGCTGTAGCGCGGCTTCTCCCCGCTGCGGTCGATGCCGAGGTCGGCCGGCACGGTGACCTGCTGCCCGTCCGCGTACACCGTGAGCCGCGAGTGGATGTGCATGACGACGCCCTCCTCCGGGAGCATCGTCAGCCCGGCGGCGCGCACCCGCTCCGCGACGTTCGTCGGGGCGGGCCACCGCGGCGGGGCGGGCGTGGGGGCGGCGGCACAGAGCAGGGGCAACAGCGGGGCGAGGGCGGCCAGGACGGCGGCACGTTTCATGATCACGTCCTACGTTCTAGGGGATGCGGCGGCAGGACCCGACCAGCCACGCGGGGCACACCCGCGGTGACCGTAAGCTCGTCCCATGGATCTCGAGACCTTCCGCAAGCTCGCGACCGACCGCCGAGTGATCCCCGTCAGCCGCAAGCTCCTCGCGGACGGTGACACGCCCGTCGGTCTGTATCGCAAGCTCGCCGCCGAGCGGCCCGGCACGTTCCTCCTGGAGTCCGCGGAGAACGGCCGCTCCTGGTCCCGGTACTCGTTCGTCGGCGTACGTTCCGCGGGCACCCTCACCGAGCGCGACGGACAGGCCCACTGGCAGGGCACCCCGCCGGTGGGCGTCCCCGTCGACGGCGACCCGCTCGCCGCGCTGCGCGCCACCGTCGAGACGCTGCACACCCCGCGCTACGAGGGTCTGCCGCCCTTCACCGGCGGCATGGTCGGCTACCTCGGCTACGACATCGTGCGCCGCCTGGAGAAGATCGGCCCGGGGGAGCGCGACGACCTCGCGCTGCCCGAGCTGACGATGCTGCTCACCAGCGACCTCGCCGTCCTCGACCACTGGGACGGCTCCGTCCTGCTCATCGCCAACGCGATCAACCACAACGACCTCGACACCGGCGTCGACGAGGCCTACGCGGACGCCGTCGCCCGCCTCGACGCGATGGAGGCCGACCTCGGCAGGTCCGTCGAGAGCGCCCCCGCCGTGCTGCCCCCCTCCGAGCTCCCCGAGTTCACCGCCCTGTGGGGCGGCCAGCAGTACCAGGACGCCGTCGAGGACATCAAGGAGCGCATCCGGGCCGGCGAAGCCTTCCAGGTCGTCCCCTCCCAGCGCTTCGAAACCCCGTGTGAAGCAAGCGCGTTGGACGTCTACCGGGTGCTGCGGGCCACGAACCCGTCCCCGTACATGTACCTGTTCCGCTTCGACGGGTTCGACGTCGTCGGCTCCTCGCCCGAGGCGCTCGTCAAGGTCGAGGACGGGCGCGCGATGGTCCACCCCATCGCCGGCACCCGGCCGCGCGGCGCCACCCCGCAGGAGGACCAGGCCCTCGCCGACGAGCTGCTCGCCGACCCCAAGGAGCGCGCCGAGCACCTGATGCTCGTCGACCTCGGCCGCAACGACCTGGGCCGCGTCTGCGAGCCCGGCTCCGTCGAGGTCGTCGACTTCATGTCCGTCGAGAAGTACTCGCACGTCATGCACATCGTCTCGACCGTGACCGGCCGGGTCGCCGAGGGCCGCACCGCCTACGACGTGCTCACCGCCTGCTTCCCCGCGGGCACCCTCTCCGGCGCCCCCAAGCCCCGCGCGATGCAGATCATCGACGAGCTGGAGCCGTCCCGGCGCGGCCTGTACGGCGGCTGCGTCGGCTACCTCGACTTCGCGGGCGACTCCGACACCGCCATCGCCATCCGTACGGCACTGCTGCGCGACGGCACCGCCTACGTGCAGGCGGGCGCGGGCGTCGTCGCCGACTCGGACCCCGTCGCCGAGGACACCGAGTGCCGCAACAAGGCCGCCGCGGTGCTCCGCGCCGTGCACACCGCGGGCCGGCTCCATGTGAAGTGACCCACGCTTGCGGCCCCCGAGTCACACATACCTGGACGGAGGGGCGATAGTGGAGTGCGTGACTGCCGTACCGCACCCCCGTACCGATGCCGCCGAGTCCGCCGACCCGGCCGAGCCGCCGAAGAACGGCCGGCGCAGCCTCGGCGCAGCCCTGCTCCTGGGGGCGGCGGGCGCCGTGGTCGCGCTGCTCGCCTCCCGTCAGGAATGGTGCTCGGGCGTCGTCTCCGTCGCGGGCGGCGAACTGCCGCTCTCCGCGACGGGCAGCGACGTCACCGGCGTCCCCGCCGCCCTCGCGATCGTCGGGCTCGCCGCCCTGGTGGCCGTGTTCGCGGTCCGCAGGGCCGGCCGCATCCTGGTCTCGGCGCTGCTCGCGCTCAGCGGCGCGGGCGCCGTCGCCGCCGCCGTGCTCGGCGCCGACGACAGCGCCGCGCTCGACGAGAAGGCGGCCACCGCCGCGGGCAACACCGCGGCCACCATGGACACGATCAGCCACACGGCCTGGCCGTACGTCGCCGCGGCCGGCGGCGCCCTCATCCTGCTCGCCGGGATCCTCGCCGTGATCTACGGCGCGGCCTGGCCCTCGATGGGCGGCCGCTACGAGCGCTCCGGCGCTCCCCGCCCCCGCAGGGCGAAGGCCGTCGACCCGGAGCGCCCCGAGGAGCTGTGGAAGGCCCTCGACCGCGGCGAGGACCCGACGGGCGCTGCCTGACCCCGGGTTATTTCCCTATGTACGAGTACGGGACAATGGACCCGAACGACGTACGTGCGCGTACGCATAGGCCATAAGCAACGAGGAGCAAGCCATGGCGGACATCAGCCACGGACACACCCCGGCCGCCTGGACGGGTGTCATCATCGCCTTCATCGGTTTCTGTGTCGGCGGCGCCTTCATGGTGATGGGCAACGTCGCCGGATTCTGGGCGGGCATGGCCCTGCTCGCCCTCGCGGCGATCGTCGGCGGCATCATGAGCGCGGTCGGCCTCGGCAAGCCGAAGCGCGCCGAGCTCCAGATGAAGTCCTCGGCCACCGCGCGCCCGGTCGGCTCGGAGGCCTGACCCTTCTCGGTACGTGACAGGGGCGGGGCGGCGACGGGTTCGCCGCCCCGCCCCTCCGCGTTTCCCGGCGGGCGCGACGAGGGTCACCGGGGCAGAATGCACCGGGTGACCGTCGAGACGCGCGACACCGGCACCGCCCGCACCACGACGCTGCGCGGGCTCGCCGTGCCGCTCGGCGTGCTCGCCGGGGTCGCCGCGGCCTTCGCGTACGTCGGCGCCGTCGACCCGAACGAACCGGGCCACTACCCGGCCTGCCCGCTCCTGCGGGCCACGGGGATCTACTGCCCCGGCTGCGGCGGACTGCGCGGCGCCCACGCCCTCGTGCACGGCGACCTGACCGCGGCGCTCGGGGCCAACGCCCTCGCCGTCGCCGGCTACGCGGTTCTCGCCGTGGTGTGGACGGTGTGGGCCGTGCGCGCGGCGCGCGGCAAGCCGCTCGGCCTCGCTCTCGGCCGCCCCCAGCTGTGGGCCGTCGGCGCCGTGGTGCTCGTCTTCACCGTTGTCCGGAACCTGCCCCTCGGTGGCTTCCTGCACCCTTGATCAACTAGAAATGTCCAGGTAGTGGGACCGCCGTCAACCGGATGCGGGTCCTTCGCCCACCTCCGGATACCATCGCAGTGACCACTTGGTCGCTCAGGATCGCCAGGAAAGGAGTCCGCTCGCGTGAGTGTGCTCGACGAGATCATCGACGGAGTCCGTGCCGACCTCGCGGAACGGCAGGCGAGCGTCAGCCTCGACGAGCTCAAGGAGCGCGCGGCGAAGGCTCCAGCCGCCAAGGACGGTGTCGCGGCCCTGCGCGGCGACGGCGTCAAGGTCATCTGTGAGGTCAAGCGGTCCAGCCCCTCCAAGGGCGCCCTCGCGATGATCGCCGACCCCGCCGCCCTCGCCGCCGACTACGAGGCGGGTGGCGCGGCCGTCATCTCCGTACTGACCGAGCAGCGACGCTTCGGCGGCTCGCTCGCCGACCTCGAAGCGGTCCGCGCCAAGGTCGACATCCCGATCCTGCGCAAGGACTTCATCGTCACCTCGTACCAGCTGTGGGAGGCCCGCGCGTACGGCGCCGACCTCGCCCTGCTGATCGTGGCGGCCCTCGACCAGCCCGCCCTGGAGTCCCTCATCGAGCGCGCCGAGTCCATCGGTCTCACGCCGCTCGTCGAGGCGCACGACGAGGACGAGGTGGAGCGGGCCGTGGACGCCGGCGCCAAGATCATCGGCGTCAACACCCGGAACCTGAAGGACCTCACCGTCGACCGCGGCACCTTCGAGCGCGTCGCCCCGGAGATCCCGGACCACATCGTCAAGGTCGCCGAGTCCGGCGTCCGCGGCCCGCACGACCTGATCGCGTACGCCAACGCCGGCGCCGACGCCGTCCTCGTCGGCGAGTCCCTCGTCACCGGCCGCGACCCGAAGTCCGCGGTCGCCGACCTGGTCGCCGCCGGCGCCCACCCGGCCCTGCGGCACGGCCGGAGCTGACCCGACCCATGCCGATCTCCGCCCGCCTCGCCCCCGGCTGCCGCCCTCGCGGCTGCCGGGCCCCGGCGCGCCGCGTACGAGGTCGCAGGGTCAGGTACCACATCGGCAGCGAGCCCGGTCAGATCAACGGCATGCGATGGCAGGCGCCCCGCTAGGGGCGCGGGACTCATCCACTCGACCCTTCGGACGGCGCCGCGCGAGCGCGGGCCACCACGAACAGCTCACCGTCGAGTAACGACCCATGCCCCCACGGCGATCAGTCATCACCCGTTCCCACCGTGAGGTTTACGCATGCCCAGCGAGTACTTCATCCCCGACCCCGAAGGTCGGATCCCCAGCGCCGAGGGGTACTTCGGCGCGTTCGGCGGCAAGTTCATCCCGGAGGCGCTCGTCGCCGCCGTGGACGAGGTCGCCGTCGAGTACGAGAAGGCCAAGAACGACCCGGAGTTCGCCCGCGAGCTCGACGACCTCCTCGTGAACTACACCGGCCGCCCCAGCAGCCTCACCGAGGTGCCCCGGTTCGCCGAGCACGCCGGTGGCGCCCGGATCTTCCTCAAGCGTGAGGACCTGAACCACACCGGCTCGCACAAGATCAACAATGTGCTCGGCCAGGCGCTGCTCACCAAGCGCATGGGCAAGACCCGCGTCATCGCCGAGACCGGCGCCGGCCAGCACGGCGTCGCCACGGCCACCGCCTGCGCCCTGTTCGGCCTCGAATGCACCATCTACATGGGCGAGATCGACACCGAGCGGCAGGCCCTGAACGTGGCCCGCATGCGCATGCTCGGCGCCGAGGTCATCGCCGTGAAGTCCGGCAGCCGCACCCTCAAGGACGCCATCAACGAGGCGTTCCGCGACTGGGTCGCCAACGTCGACCGCACGCACTACCTCTTCGGCACCGTCGCGGGACCGCACCCCTTCCCGGCGATGGTCCGCGACTTCCACCGCGTCATCGGCGTCGAGGCCCGCCGCCAGATCCTGGAGCGCGCCGGGCGGCTCCCCGACGCCGCGATCGCCTGCGTCGGCGGCGGCTCCAACGCCATCGGCCTGTTCCACGCGTTCATCCCGGACACCGACGTCCGCCTCATCGGCTGCGAGCCCGCCGGCCACGGCATCGAGACCGGCGAGCACGCCGCGACGCTCAGCGCGGGCAACCCGGGCATCCTGCACGGCTCCCGCTCCTACGTCCTCCAGGACGAGGAGGGCCAGATCACCGAGCCGTACTCGATCTCGGCCGGTCTGGACTACCCGGGCATCGGCCCGGAGCACGCCTACCTCAAGGACAGCGGACGCGGCGAGTACCGCGCGGTGACCGACGACGCGGCCATGCAGGCGCTGCGCCTGCTGTCCCGTACCGAGGGCATCATCCCGGCCATCGAGTCGGCGCACGCCCTCGCGGGCGCCCTGGAGGTCGGCACGGAGCTGGGCGCGGACGGGCTGATCATCGTCAACCTGTCGGGTCGCGGCGACAAGGACATGGACACCGCCGCACGCTACTTCGGGCTCTACGACACGGACGCGTCCGTCGCCGCGGACGCCGAGGGCGAGCAGGCCGAGATCGAGGGGGACGCCAAGTGAGCGGCAACATCCAGCTGTTGAACGACACCCTCGCCGGCGCGAAGGCCGAGGGGCGCGCCGCGCTCATCGCCTACCTGCCCGCCGGCTTCCCCACCGTCGACGGCGGCATCGAGGCGATCAAGGCCGCCTTCGACGGCGGCGCCGACGTCGTCGAGGTCGGGTTCCCGCACTCCGACCCGGTGCTCGACGGCCCGGTCATCCAGACCGCCGACGACATCGCGCTGCGCGGCGGCCTCAAGATCAAGGACGTCATGCGCAGCGTCCGCGAGGCGCACGAGGCCACCGGCAAGCCGGTCCTCGTCATGACGTACTGGAACCCGATCTACATCTACGGCGTCGAGCGGTTCACCGCCGAGCTCGCCGAGGCGGGCGGTGCGGGCTGCATCCTGCCCGACCTGCCCGTACAGGAGTCGGCGGTCTGGCGCGAGCACGCCGACAAGCACGGTCTCGGGACCGTCTTCGTCGTCGCGCCCAGCAGCAAGGACGAGCGCCTGGCCACCATCACGGCGGCCGGCTCCGGCTTCGTCTACGCCGCCTCCCTCATGGGCGTCACCGGCACCCGCGAGTCCGTCGGCAACCAGGCCCAGGACCTCGTACGCCGTACGAAGGCCACCACCGACCTGCCCGTCTGCGTCGGTATCGGCGTCTCCAACGCCCAGCAGGCCAAGGAGGTCGCCGGCTTCGCCGACGGCGTCATCGTCGGCTCCGCGTTCGTCAAGCGGATGCTGGACGCCGAGGACGAGAAGGCCGGGATCGACGGGGTGCGCGCCCTCGCCGCGGAACTCGCCGCCGGCGTGCGCGGTCACGCATAGTCACGTCGCCGTGTCGCCCGTACGGGTGGAATCGGACCGGGGAGGCACGCTCGTGCCTCCCCGGTTCGTTGCGCGGGTGTGAGTGAGAAGAACCGTGAGGGAAAGCGCGCGGCCCGCGATCGGCTTGCCGCGGAGCGCGAGAAGCAGAAGGCCGCGGAGAAGCGGCGCCGGACGTTGGTGGTGGGCGCGGCCGTCGTCTGCGTACTGGGACTTGCCGCGGTGATCGGTGTGGTCGCCGCGAACTCGGGCGACGACAGTTCCGGCGACACGTCGTCGGGCCCGGTCGTCGCGCCGAAGGGAGCGGACGGCGACGACCAGCTCGCCATCCCCGTGGGCAAGGACACCGCCAAGTCGACGCTCACGATCTGGGAGGACTTCCGCTGCCCGGCGTGCAAGTCCTTCGAGACCAACTACCGCACGGTGCTGCACGAGCTGGCCGACAGCGGCAAGGCGCAGATCCAGTACCACCTCGTCACGCTCATCGACGGGAACCTCGGCGGCACGGGCTCGCTCCGCGCGGGCAACGCGGCGGCGTGCGCACAGGAAGCCGGCAAGTTCCGCGACTACCACGACGTGCTGTACGAGAACCAGCCGGAAGAGACGGACGACGCGTACGCCAAGAACAGCAAGCTGATCGAGCTGGCCGGGAAGGTCGACGGCCTGGTCACCGACACCTTCACGTCCTGTGTGAACGACGGGACGCACGACAGCTGGGTGCAGAAGACCTACAAGAAGTTCCAGGACGAGAAGATCTCGGCGACGCCGACGGTGATCCTGAACGGCACGACCCTCGATCTGAACACGCTGACGCCGGACAAGCTGAAGCAGCAGGTGGAGGAAGCGGCCAAGTAGCCCTCGCCCGCCGCTTGGTCACCCTGCAAGCAGTCCTGGCAGGGCGCCGGGTGATCCTTGTTATGGAGACGTAGCCGGGCTGCCGGACGAGTCCGCGGCCCGGCACGGTAGCGTCGACCCTGCCATGGAACTTGCCTACATCCCCAGCCCGTCGCGCGGGGTCCTCTACCTCGGACCGATCCCGCTGCGCGGCTACGCGTTCTGCATCATCATCGGCGTCTTCGTGGCCGTCTGGCTCGGCAACAAGCGCTGGATCGCCCGCGGCGGGCGGGCCGGCACGGTCGCCGACATCGCCGTCTGGGCGGTGCCGTTCGGCCTGGTCGGCGGGCGGCTCTACCACGTGATCACGGACTACGAGCTGTACTTCAGCGAGGGCCGCGACTGGGTGGACGCCTTCAAGATCTGGGAGGGCGGCCTCGGGATCTGGGGCGCGATCGCGCTCGGCGCGGTCGGTGCCTGGATCGGCTGCCGCCGCCGGGGCATCCCGCTCCCCGCGTGGGCCGACGCGCTGGCACCCGGCATCGCCCTCGCCCAGGCCTTCGGCCGCTGGGGCAACTGGTTCAACCAGGAGCTGTACGGCCGGGAGACCGATCTGCCGTGGGCGCTGAAGATCACCTCGGACACGGACGGGCGGGTGCCGGGCCTCTACCACCCGACCTTCCTGTACGAGTCGCTGTGGTGCATCGGCGTCGCCGTGCTCGTCATCTGGGCCGACCGGAAGTTCCGGCTCGGGCACGGGCGTGCCTTCGCGCTCTACGTCGCCTCGTACTGCGTGGGCCGGTTCTGGATCGAGTACATGCGCGTGGACGACGCGCACCACATCTTCGGGATGCGGCTCAACAACTGGACCGCGATCTTCGTCTTCGTGCTCGCCGTGGTCTACCTGGTGCTGTCGGCGAAGATGCGGCCGGGGCGTGAGGAGATCGTCGAGCCTAGGGCGTCCGAGGACGGCGACGGATCGAGTGGCGGATCGGTGGACGGATCGGTGGACGCCGGCTCGTCGGCGGATGGTGCGTCGGCGGATGGTGCGGAGGCCGGGTCGGCCGACGCCGACGCGGCCGAGGGCTCCGAGAAGTCCGGTGGTGGTGAGTCCGTGACCTTGGGCAAGGGCGACATGGAGAACGCCAAGGACGAGGCCGAGGCCAAGAACGGCTGATGTTTCTTCGCCGTACGTCGACGAGGGCGCCGGAACCGCGAGGTTCGGGCGCCCTTCGGCGTCATACGGTGGACGGCCTGGGCGTCACACGGTGGACGGCCTGGGCGTCACACGGTGGACGGCCTGGGCGCCGAGCGCCCCGCCAGACTCAGCGTGCGGCGGGCACCCGCCACCACCGCCGCGTCCACGAAACGGCCGTCCGGCAACGCGAGCGCACCCGCGTCCGTGGCCGCCGCCCCGACGATCTCCTCGGCCGCCGCCACCTCCGCCTCCGTCGGACGGAACGCCTCCTCGATCACCGGCAGCTGGCGCGGATGGATCGCCGTACGCCCGAGGAAGCCGAGCGCGCGGCCCTCGGCGCAGGAACGGGCCAGGCCCTGCGTGTCACGGATGTCCGGATACACGGACTGCGGCGGAGGCGGCAGCTGGGCCGCGCGCGCGGCGACCACCGCGCGGCCGCGCACCCACGCCAGCCCCGCCGCGTCCGAGATGCCGAGCTCCGCGCGCAGATCCGCCTCACCGAGCGCGATGCCGTGGACGGACGGCTGGGACGCGATCTCGTACGCCTGCTCGACGCCGAGCGCCGACTCCAACAGGGCGTACAGCGGCAGGTCTTCGGGCCCCTCGCCCGTCCAGTCGGCGACCCGCGCCAGGTCCGCCGGGCCGTGCACCTTCGGCAGACGCAGCGCGCCCAGGCCCGGCAGCGCGGCGAGACGGCGTACCTCGTGCTCGGCGAGCGGACCGTCGAGCGCGTTCACGCGCACATGCACCGGCACCTCGGGCCGGTCGGCCAGCAGCTCGGCCGTCGCGTCGAGGGCGTACGCCTTGCGGTCCGGGGCGACCGCGTCCTCCAGGTCGACCAGCACCACATCGGCGCCCGAGCCGAGGGCCTTGGCGACGACATCGGGGCGGTCACCAGGGGCGTACAGCCAGGTGACGTGCACCGGCTGAGAGGTGGTCCGGGGCGTGTTCGCAGAGGTGGTCCGGGGGGTGTTCGGCCAGGTGTTCTGTGGGGTGTGCCGCCTGGTGGTCATACCGCACCGGCCTTTCGCAGCGCCACGATGTCCGCCTCCGTCAGACCGAGGCCGTCGAGGACCTCGTCGGTGTCCGCGCCGTGCTCCCGGCCCGTCCACCTGATGGCCCCGGGGGTCTCGGAGAGGCGGAACAGGACGTTCTGCATCTTGACCGTGCCGAGGTCCGGGTCCGGGAGTTCGGTGATGGAACCCAGCGCCCGGTACTGCTCGTCCCGCATCACGTCACGGACGTCGTAGATCGGGGCGATCGCCGCCTCCGCCCGCTCGAAGGCCGCCACGACCTCGTCCCGGGTGTGGGCCGCGATCCAGCCGCCGACCGCCTCGTCCAGTTCGTCCGCGTGAGCGGCGCGGCCCGCACCCGACCCGAACCACTCCTCCTCGATGAACTCGGGCCGCCCCACGAGACGCATCACGCGCTCCGCGATCGACTGGGCCGAGGTCGAGACCGCCACCCACAGGCCGTCGCTGGTGCGGTACGTGTTGCGCGGCGCGTTGTTCGTCGAACGGTTGCCGGTGCGCGGCTGGACGTAGCCGAGCTGGTCGTACCACGTGGCCTGCGGGCCGAGGATCGCCAGCATCGGCTCGATGATCGCCATGTCGACGACCTGGCCGCGCCCGGTCGTGTCCCGGCCGCGCAGCGCCGCCATGATCGCGTACGAGGTGGCCAGCGCGGCGATGGAGTCGGCGAGGCCGAACGGAGGGAGCGTCGGCGGGCCGTCCGGCTGGCCCGTGATCGCCGCGAAGCCCGACATGGCCTCCGCGAGCGTGCCGAATCCGGGGCGGCGGGCGTACGGGCCGAACTGGCCGAAGCCGGTGACACGCGCCAGGACCAGGCGGGGGTTCGCCGCCGACAGCTCCTCCCAGCCGAGGTGCCACTTCTCCAGGGTGCCCGGACGGAAGTTCTCGACGATCACGTCCGACTCGGCCGCCAGCTTGAGCAGGACCTCGCGGCCGCCGGGGGAGGAGAGGTCCAGGGTGAGATTCTTCTTGTTGCGGCCCAGCGTCTTCCACCACAGGCCCACGCCGTCCTTCGACGGGCCGTGGCCGCGCGACGGGTCCGGCTTGCGCGGGTGCTCCACCTTGATGACCTCGGCGCCGAAGTCGCCGAGCATCGTGGCGCAGAGCGGACCCGCGAAGAGAGTGGCCAGGTCCAGGACGCGCAAGCCCTTCAGGGGGCCCTGGGGTTGGTGCGGAGGGTTCGGCCGGTGGTGATTTTGAGGGGTCGTCATGTGCGGGCCTCCAGAGTGAGCCGGGCCAGTTCGTCGAAGCCGATGCCGTCGAAACCGCCCACCGTGGTCGCCAAGCGGTTCTTCAACGGGGCCGTCCACGCCTCGCCGAGCGCGTCCGGGTCCCCCGCCAGCAGGCCCGCGATCGAGCCGGCCGTCGCGCCGTTCGAGTCCGTGTCCCAACCGCCCTCCACCGCACGGCAGACGGAGGCGCCGAAGTCGCCGTCCGCGTGGGTGAGCGCCGCGGCCAGGAGCGCCGCGTTCGGCAGGACGTGCACCCAGTGGTGGTCGGCGTAGACGGCGTGCAGTTCGTCCGCCACCCGGTCGAAGTCGCTGTGCTCCGCGGCCAGGCGGATGCCCAGGTCGATCGCCTTCGCGTAGCGCGACCGCGGCGGCACGACCGCGAGGCCCGCCCGCAGCGCCCCGTGCACGTCCGTCGTGCCCGACGCCGCCGCCGCGATGACCGCCGCCGTGAACATCTCCCCGTACACGCCGTTCGCCGTGTGCGTCAGGACGGCGTCCCGGTGCGCCTGCTCGGCCGCCCGCCCCGGGTCGCCCGGGTTCGTCCAGCCGAAGACGTCGGCCCGGATCTGCGCGCCGATCCACTCCCGGAACGGGTTGCGGTGCACCGCCGTCGCGGGGGGCTCCAGGCCGTCGAGGAGATTGCGGTACGCGACCCTCTCCGCCGTGAACGTACGGCCCGCCGGGAGCTCGTCCAGCCACAGCTTCGCCACATCCTCGGTGGTGAAGCCGGCACCGTGCCGCCGGAGCAGGAGCAGCGCCAGGAGCGGGTAGTTGAGGTCGTCGTCCTCCGGCATACCGTCGATGTTCTCGGCGAGCGAGGTGGGCGCGCTGCGGCGGTTCCAGGGGTACGCCGCGGCCGTCTCCCGGTCCAGGCCCACCTCCGTGAACCAGCCGCGCAGCGGCCAGTTGCCCGTGGCCCGCGCCAGGGCTCGGATGCCCTTGAGAGGGAGCTTCTCCACCGGCTTGCCCAGGAGGCAGCCTGCCGCCCTGCCCAGCCATGCCGCATGCAGTGCCTTCGTGCCGTACGCGGCCGAGGGCGTCCTCGCGGTGGGCCACGCAGGGCAGGCCGCCTTGATCGCCTCCAGGTCCGTGGGCTCGTCCACTGCCGTGGGGGGCGGGGTCATCGCCGCCAGTTCCGCGAGCAACTCCGTGGCCAGCAGTTTCAGTTCCGCGTTCGGCGGTGTCGCTGAAGCGCCGGCCCGGGGCGGCGCCAAGTGGCCGCCCGCCGCCGTCCAGCGCGCCTCGATCGCGGCGGCGTCCCGGCCGTCCTGCGCCGCCTGGCGCAGTTCGTGGCCGATCAGGTCCTCGGGCTGGACCCAGGTCAGGCGGAGCATCACAGCGCCGTGATCGCCGCGAACGCGGACTCGTGGGCCCGGCGGCGCTCCTGGTCCTTCGCGTACACCTCACGCGTGATCCTCGCCAGCGACGCCGCCGGACAGTGCAGGTCCAGCTTGCTCGCCCGCGCGATCTCCGCGCTCCACTCCTTGGGCACCGCGCTCTCCCCGTACAGCGCACCGACGATCGCGCCGCTCATCGTCGCGATCGAGTCGCAGTCCCGGCCGTAGTTCACCGAACCGAGGACGGTGTGCCGGAAGTCGCCGCCGCCCACCAGCAACATGCCCAGCGCCACCGGGAGTTCCTCGATCGCGTGCAGCCGCGACGGGCGCCGCGCCCCCAGCGACGGCTTGCGGTACTCGTCGCCCACCGTGTCGAACGGAGCCACCGCCGCACGCAGCGGCTTCAGCGCCTCCTCGAAGTCGTCGTAGCGGCCCGCCACTTCGCAGACCGCCTCGATCGCCGACTTCGTCCCGTCCTTCGCCAGCGCCAGAACCTCGTCGATCACCGTGGTGGGTGTCGCGTCCGGTTTGTGGGCCGCCGCTACCGCCGCCGCGAAGACCCCCGCCGCCTCACGGCCGTACGAACTCTGGTGCGCGCCCGCGACATCCAGCGCCTCCTCGTACGCCTTGAGCGGGTTGCCCGCGTTGACCGCGCCCACCGGCGCCATGTACATCGCCGCACCGCAGTTCACGATGTTGCCGACGCCCGCCTCACGCGGGTCGACGTGGCCGTAGTGGATCCGCGCCACGATCCACTTCTCCGCCAGGAAGATGCGCTGGAGGGGGAGGGCCTCCGCCTCCAGCTCCGGGATCCAGCGCGGAGTCGTGATCAGGTCCGGGACCAGGTGATCCGCCACGGAGTACGCGTCGAGGTGGTCGCGGACCTTCTCGTACACGCGGATCAGCGCGTGCGTCATGAGAGTGTCGTCGGTGACGTGACCGTCGCCCTTGTGGTACGGCGCGATCGGCCTCGCCGTCCTCCAGTCGTCCTTGTAGAACGGCTCCACGATGCCGCGGACCCGGCCGCCGTGGCGCTCCGCGATGGCCTCCGGGGTCCAGCCCTCGACGGGGCCGCCGAGCGCGTCGCCCACAGCGGCTCCTACGAGGGCGCCGGTGATGCGGTCTTCCAACGAAACGGTGGTCATGCCGACGTTCCCTTCAAGGCGGGGGAGTTCGAGTACGAAGTGATCTGTGACAGGCGGGCGGCCAGGTCGATGAGGTCCGTGCCCGCGAGGCGGGGCAGGGCGCAGCCCGCGAGGACGCGGCAGGCGTCCCGCCAGGTGTCGGGGAGCGCCTCCGCGCCGCCGATCGCGCCCGTGAGCGCTCCGGCCAGCGCCGGGGCCGAGTCCGCGACGCGGGACAGGCAGGCCGCCGTGGGCACCGCCTCGGTGACGTCGCCCGCGGCCGCCGTCGCCACGGCCAGCGCCACCGGGACGGTCTCCGCCGCCGCGATGCCGTAGCTGTAGACGTGGTCGACGATCTCGTGTTCGAGGACGGGGACGAGCGCGAACGCGTTGCCGTGGCGGCCGGGGCGGGCCGTGGCCGCCGCCCGGCCGAGTTCGACCGCGCGGTGGGCGTTGCGATGGATCTCCGTGCCCGGCGGAAGCTGCGCGAGCGCCTCGTCCACGCAGACGTCCACGGCCGCGCCGCCGAGCGCCGTCGCGACGGCTGCCGCCATCGCGCGGGCGCCGTGCACGCCGTCGCCGTCCTGGGTGTAGCGGGCGTCGAACTCGGCCAGATCCGCGGCCCGTTGGGCGTCGCCCGGATGGACCACCGCGAGGACGGCGGCGCGTACGCAGGCCGCGTCGTCGAAGTAGTGCGGGTTGTCGTGGCCGGTCGCCGGAGGGCGCAGGCCCGCGGCCAGGTTGCCCAGGCCCGCCCGGACCGAGATGCGGGCGCGCAGCGGCATGCGCGCCGACTCGATCTCGTCCGCTCGGGCCGCCGCCGCCGCGATCTCGTCCGCGAGGTTGTTCCAGGCGAGGGCGAGCGCCGAGCGGACGCTCTGGTCGGGCGGGAGGTCGCTGAGGCCCGCCGCGTACGCGTCGAGGACGGCCTGCGCGGTGAAGGCCGCCCACTCCGCGTCGTCGGACGGGCCGAGGCGCAGGGGTTCGGGGGGCTGGTTCAGGGCGATGGGGACCGGGAGGGTCGTGGTGGCGTTCTGCTCGGCGAACGTGTCGAGTTCGCGGGTGAGGCGGCGGGTCCAGTCGGGCAGGCGGGCGGCGCGGTGCCGGCCCGAGGGCCAGCCGGCTGCGTCGCCTGCGGCGATGCCCAGAAGGAGGCCCTCGATGCGGGGCGCGTCCGCGGGGGTCATGGGCGGGGCCTTTCGGTGGTGCGGGTGTTCTCGGGCGAGGTCGCGGGGCTCTGCCTCGGGGCCCGCTTCTCATGTGCCGGAGGGGCCTCGGACGGTCGCCGTCCGTCGCGGGGTGGGGCGGGGCCGCGTCGGGGTGCCTCCTCGGCCGGATGGGTCTCGTCGCCTCCGGACGACCGAAGTCGGGTACGGGTGTGCTGAGTGCCTGCGGAGTCCTGCGGGGGCACCCCGACGCGTCCCCGCCCGGTGCGTGGGCGGGTGCGGGTGGTGGTCGTCATGCCACGGCTCCCGGGGGCGGCGGTGACAGCTGGTCCGCCACGTCCAGGATGTGGCGGCCCGCCATGGACGGGAGGCAGCTGCCGCGGACCGGGCCGATCGCCGATGCCCAGACCTCGGGGATCGCCGCCTCGCCGCAGAGTGCCCCGGCCAGTGCTCCCGCGACCGCGGCCGTGGTGTCGGCGTCGCGGCCCATGTTGACCGCGGTGAGGATCGACTCGCTGAAGTCGCCTCGGGCCACCGCGAACGCCCCGAAGGCGAGGCCGACCGCCTCCGGTGCCAGGTCCGTCCAGGGGTAGCCGCCGATCACGACGGCCTTGCGTACCGCCCTTTCCATGGAGAGTTGGGTGGCGTCCGGGTCGCGGCGGGCCCGGCGCGCCGCCGACACGGCGCGGTGCAGGGAGCGGGCCGTCCAGGAGTCCTCGGGGACCACGGAGAGGGCTGCCTGGACCACCGCGTCGGGGTTGTGGCTGACCATGGCGGCGGCCACGCCCGCCGCCACTGCCCGGCCGCCGTGGATGCCCTCGCCGTCGTGCGACACCGTGCCGTCGATCGAGACCAGGCGGGCGGCTTCGGCGGGGCGGCCGGCCGCGTAGACGCCGAAGGGTGCCGCGCGCATGGCCAGGCCGTCGCTCCACGCGTGGCGGTGCTGGGCCGAGATGGGGGCGGCCAGGCCCCGGCGCAGGTTCTCCAGGGTGCCGCGTTCGCTGAACCCGGCACCCTTGAACGGGCCCTCGTCCTGGTCCGCGATCCAGGTGTGCCAGGCCGCCTCCACGTCGGCGATGGTGAGGGCCGCGCCGTGCTCGGCCAGCAGCAGGCCCGAGAAGATCGCGTACTCGGTGTCGTCCGTCCCTGCCGGGTTGTCGGAGACGAACCCCTCGATGCGGCCCCAGCGTTCGCGGATCTGGGACGGCTTCATGTTCTCGGCGGGCGCGCCCAGCGCATCGCCGACAGCCAGTCCCAGGAGCGCGCCGCGGGCACGGTCCCGCGGAGTGATCGCGGCCGGGGGTGTGGGGTGCGGGACCGTGCGGAGCCTGCGAGCCGATGGATCTGGGTCGACGCTGACGCTCATGGTGTGCTCGTGCTCTCTAGTGGGGTGGTGCCATTTGTGCCAGTTGTGCCAGTGGTGCTAGTTATGTCGATTTTGCTAGTTGTTTCAGTTGTGTTAGCTGTGCTAGCCGTGCCAGTTGTTTGAGTTGTGGCGGTGGCGGTGGCGGTGGCGGTGGCGGTGGCGGTGGTTGTGGTTGTGGCGGTGGTTGTGGGGTCGGTTGTTGGGGTCGTGAGGGGGCTCGGGGCGTTTAGCGTTGGTAGCGGTCCAGGATTCTGTTGCCGTCCTGGGCCAGGCGCTTGCGTAGCTCGTCCACCCCGAACGCGCCGTTGTAGTACTCCTGGTAGGCCGGAGTCGCGATCTTGTCCTTCCACTCCGCATAGCCGCGGACGCCCAGGACCGGCGACGGGCGCAGGGACGTCGCTATGTCCGCCCCCGTCTTCCAGCCGTACGCGGTCGTCGTGAGGGACGGGTCCTTCAGCGCCTTGGTGCTCGTGGGCAACAGCCAGTCCCCTCGGGCCAGTTCGACCTGGTGCTGTGCCTGCGTGAGGAAGGCGATGAAGTCGGTGGCCTCCTGCTTGTGGTTGCTGTCCTCGGAGACCGAGAGGGTCTGGGGTGCGGTGCCCTGGGCCGTGCCTCCCTCGCCCGACGGCATCGGCAGGACCGTCCAGTCGAAGCCCTTGGGCGCCTGCTGCTTGACCTGCTGGCGGTACGAGAAGTTGAGCGGCAGCATCGCGTAGCGGCCGGCGAAGAAGCCGGGCAGCGTGTCCGAGCCCGACATGCCCAGGCCCGTCTTGGGCGCGGTGTGGTCCTGGTTGACCTGGCGGTTGATCAGTTGGGCGACCGCTGAGTCCGCCGCGTCGTAGCGGATCTCGTTCTTGCCGTCCGCGTCCTTGTAGAAGATCTTGCCGCCGGTGGAGAGGGAGAGATTGACCGACTGACTGACCGGCTCCTTCATCGACCACGCCACGCCGTAGGTGTGGGGTTTGTCGTCGTTGGTGGTGGTGCCGGGGTTCTTCGTCAGGCGTTTGCTCGCCTTCTCGAATTCCGCCCAGGTCCAGGGGTGTTGGGCCGTGGGGATGCGGACTCCGGACTGCTTGAGGAGCTTGGTGTTCGCGATGAGGACGCGCGGCTCCTGGAGGAACGGGACGCCGTACGTCTTGTCGTCATAGGTGGTGGTGTTCCAGGACGCCTGGGGGATGTCCGCGCGGAGGGACTTCGGGAGGTACGGAGTGAGGTCGGCCAGGTAGCCGCCGTTCGCGAAGTCCGTGAGGTCGGAGGCGTCGTCGTGGAAGATGTCCGGCGCCTCGCCGCCCTCGAAGGACGTGAGCAGCTGGTCGTGGATGTTGTCCCAACTGCCCTGTACGTATGTGACCTTGACCGTCGAGTGGGTGTCGTTCCACTGCTTGACCAGGGCCTTGTTGGCGTCCACCGACTCCTTCTGCCAGGCGAGGCTGAGGAATTCGAGGGTGACCGTGCCGTCCGCGTCGTCGTCCGATCCGGTGCAGCCCGCGACGAGCGTGAGGGCGAGGGCCGCCGTGACCAGTGCTGTCGGCTTCCTTGTACGCATCAGCCCTTCACCGCCCCGGCGAGCATGCCGCCCACGAGCCGGCGTTGCAGCAGCGCGAAGAAGACGAGGCTGGGGATCGTGGCGAGGACCGAGGCCGCCGCGAGCGGGCCGAGGTCGGCGACGCCCTCGGCGCCCAGGAAGCGGGTGAGGATGACCGACATCGTCTGGTTCTCCGGAGACTTGAGAAGCACGAGCGCGAAGAAGAACTCGTTCCAGGCCGTCACGAAGCTGAACATCAGCGTCGCCACCAGGCCCGGCGCGAGGAGGGGCAGGACGACATTGGTGAGCGTGCGCAGGCGGCCCGCGCCGTCCATCGCCGCCGCCTCCTCCAGTTCGCGCGGCACCGACTTGACGTAGCCCTGGAGCATCCAGAGGGAGAAGGGCAGGTTCCAGACGACGTACACGATGATCAGGCCGGGGATGCTGTCGATCATGTGCAGGTTCTTGAGCACCAGGAACAGCGGGATGATCACCAGGACGAACGGGAACATCTGGCTGACCAGGATCCAGACCGTGCCCGCCTGGCTGACCCGGGACCGGTAACGGACCATCACGTACGCCGCGGGCACGGCGATCGCCACCGAGATCAGCGACGCGCTCACCGCGACGATCAGGCTGTTGAGCGCCGAGTGCAGGAGCGGCTGCGCGTCGAAGGCCGCGCGGTAGTTGTCCAGGCTCGGGTGCTGCGGGAACCACGTCGGATCGATCGAGCCCAGTTCCTGTGGCGACTTGAAGGATGTCGAGAGGAGCCAGAGGAAGGGGAAGGCCAGGAACACCATGTAGCAGAGCAGGGCCAGGTACTGGCCGGTCCGGCCCGCGGTTCGGGAGAGGGTCGTGCTCGTGCTCATGCCGCGTCCTCCTTCAGCTTCGTACGGAGGAAGAGGGTCAGCAGGACGGCGATCACCGCGACCATGACCAGGCCCATCGCCGCCGCGTAACCGAACTGGCCGTACTTGAAGGCCTCTTCGTACGCGAAGAGCATCGGCAGGCGGGTCTGGCCGCCGGGGCCGCCCTGGGTCAGTACGTACACGAGGCCGAAGGAGTTGAAGTTCCAGATGAAGTTGAGCGCGGTGATGGCCATGACCACGGGCTTGAGCGCCGGCCAGGTCACCGTCGTGAAGCGGCGCCACAGGCCCGCTCCGTCGAGCTGGGCGGCCTCGCGCAGTTCGTGCGGCACGTTCTGCAAGCCCGCGAGGAGGACCACTGTGGTCTGCGGCATGCCCGCCCAGACCCCGACGACGATGACCGCGGGCAGCGCGTAGGAGAGGTCCGCGAGCCAGTCGACGTTCTCGTGGATGACGCCGAGCTGGGTCAGCGTCTTGTTGAGGATGCCCGCGTCCGAGTGGTAGACGAGGCGCCACATGATGCCGACCACGACCTCCGGCATCGCCCAGGGGACCAGGGCGAGGGTGCGGGCCAGCCAGCGGAAGCGCAGATTCTGGTTCAGCAGCAGCGCCAGGCCGAGGGCCAGGACGAACTGGAGGGCCGTGACGCACACCGCCCAGATCAGGCCGATGCGGAACGACTCCCAGAACAGGTTGTCGTGGCGCAGGTCCAGGAGGTTGTCGAGGCCGATGAACTGCGTGGGTGCCGTGCGGCCCGCCTGCGAGTCGGTGAACGCGAGCGCGACGCCGTACAGGAGCGGTCCGACGCTGAGTATCAGGATCGGGATCAGCGCGGGAAGCAGCAGGAACCACGCGTCCCGGTCCAGGCCGAGCGCGCGTTTGCGCTGGGCCGGGGTCCGGGGCGGCGGTGTGCCGCGACTGCCCGGGACGGCGCTGTCCCGGGAGGCGGTGAGGCGCATGAGGGTCCTCGCGTTCTCAACTGTCGGTCGCCGCCGGGCCTGTGGAGGCACGGACGACGAGGCGGGGAGGGGCGGTGGTGCTCCGGGGTGGTGGGTTCCCGGTGGAGGCCCCGGCGATGCCGAGGCGCTCCAGAAGCAGTTCTGCCGCGCGCCGGCCGCGCTCCGTGGAGCCGAGGTCGACGCTGGTCAGTGGGGGCCAGCCGGCCTGCGCGAGCATGCTGTCGTCCATTCCCGCGACGGCGACGTCCTCGGGTATGCGCAGGCCACGGGCGTGCAGGGCGCGGGCGGCGCCGAGCGCCAGCTGGTCGTTGGCGCAGAAGACCGCGTCGGGGGCGTGGTCGAGGAGCGCCTCGGCGGCCTCGGCGCCCGACTCGATCCCGAAGTCGGTGTGCCGCACGAGCGACGGGTCGTATACGAGACCGCAGTCGGCGAGCGCGGCGCGGTAGCCCCGGTCGCGGTTGTGGCCGGGGACCGTGTCCGAGGGGCCGTTCACGAAGGCGATCCGGCGGCGGCCCGTGTCGTGCAGATGGCGGACGGCGAGCTCGGCCCCGGCGACGGAGTCGGCGCGCACGCTGTCCACCGGGACGTCGTCGGGCAGGGACCCTATGACCACCACCGGGCCCGCGGCCGTGCGCAGCGCCTCCACGTGGTCGTCGGTGATGCGGATGGGGCAGATGATCAGGCCGTCGCTGGTGCGGTCGCCGAGGCTGCGCAGGACGGCCAGTTCGTCGTCGACGACGGCGTCCGTGGAGTGCAGGAGCAGGCGGTACCCGGCGGCCTTCGTCACCGTCTGGATCGCGCGGACCATCGCCACGTAGACCGGGTTGCCGATGTCGGGCATCGCGAACGTGAGCTGGCGGGTGCGGCCGCCCTTGAGGGAGCGGGCCACCGCGTTCGGCACGTAGCCGAGCTCGCTGGCGGCGCGTTCGACCCGCTCTACGGTGTCGCGGCGGGCCCCCACGCCGTTCAGGACGCGCGAGACCGACGCGATGGAGACCCCGGCGCGCTCGGCGATCGAGACGACTGTCGGTTGACCCGTGCCCATTCCCTTGCCCCCATACGTCCTGCATGCTCCGGTATCGGCTCTTGCTGTAAACGTTTCCCGCAACTGGAAACGTTTACAGATGTTGCGGTGATGTTTCCCAGCCGTCAACGGCCCCATCGCGTGATCCATCTCACGGGTGACGGCGGGAAGATCGAGGTCAGCCCGCGCCGAGGGTGTTGCGCAGGGCGCAAAACCGCAGGTAAGTACGGCCTTCCTTGCTAGCGGCCAGGATTATTCGCGCGTATTTTCGTGTTCCAGGAAGAGACTTCGAATGAGTCCGAACCTGGATCTTGTCCAGGCTCGGGCAGGGGAGCGGGGAGCGCGAGCATGGCCATCATCGAGACCGAGGCGACACTTCACGACGCGCACCGGGACAACCACACCCACCGCGACGTCAACGGGGGCTGGCTGCGCCCGGCGGTGTTCGGTGCGATGGACGGGCTCGTCTCCAACTTCGCGCTCATGGCCGGTGTCGCCGGCGGCGCCGTCTCGCAGCAGACGATCGTCATCACCGGTCTGTCGGGACTGGCCGCCGGCGCCTTCTCCATGGCCGCGGGCGAGTACACCTCCGTCGCCTCGCAGCGTGAGTTGGTCGAGGCCGAACTCGACGTCGAGCGGCGGGAGTTGAGGAAGCATCCGGCCGACGAGGAGCGCGAGCTCGCCGAGCTGTACGTCTCGCGTGGCGTCGAGCCCGAGCTCGCCCACGAGGTCGCCCGGCAGCTTTCCAAGGACCCCGAGCAGGCCCTGGAGATCCACGCCCGCGAGGAGCTCGGCATCGATCCGGGCGATCTGCCCTCGCCGATGCTGGCCGCCGTCTCGTCCTTCGGCGCGTTCGCGCTGGGCGCCCTCATCCCCGTACTGCCGTACCTGCTGGGGGCGAGCCAGTTGTGGCCGGCCGTCCTGCTCGCGCTCGTCGGGCTCTTCGCCTGCGGAGCCCTCGTGGCCCGGGTGACGGCGCGGTCGTGGTGGTTCAGCGGGTTGCGGCAGTTGGCCCTGGGTGGCGCCGCTGCGGGTGTGACGTATCTCCTGGGCAGTCTTTTCGGAACGGCAATAGGTTGACGGTTCGCCGGTCACGGCCGGAAGATGGCTATACAGGGCCTTGCATAAGTAGTCGTTACTGGACGGTTTCGATTACTTGACCGCGGGGCATGAGCCGTAAGCGCTGAGGGCAATGAGGCCCGCGGCGCTCACCGGCATATCGGCCCCCGGCCATCGACCTGTCCGCCCGGGCCTCTCCTCGCCGCCCACCCGCGGTGTCCGCATGTTGGAACGAAGTATCCGGTTCCCGAGAATCGCTCCATCATGTAACCTGCACGAAATTTTGCCGCAGCATGCCTGCGACAACACGTTTTCGCAGTACTCCGCAGAGGGCCAACGTCGTCCCTCGGCACGCAAATGCCACGACGACGACGGGAGAGCCGATGCGTACGCCGCGCCAGCCGTCCCAGCACTCCGCGAGCGGCCAGAACTGGTCGCACATGGATGCTCGCCCTGCCGCACAGGGCATGTACGACCCGCGCAACGAGCACGACGCCTGTGGCGTCGGCTTCGTGGCCACCCTCACCGGTGAGGCGAGCCACACGCTGGTCGAGCAGGCGCTCACCGTTCTGCGCAACCTGGAACACCGCGGTGCCACCGGCTCCGAGCCCGACTCGGGCGACGGCGCGGGCATCCTGTCCCAGGTGCCGGACGCCTTCCTGCGCGAGGCGGTCGACTTCGACCTGCCCGAGGCCGGTGCGTACGCCGTAGGTATCGCCTTCCTGCCGGAGAACGACACCGAGTCCTTCGTCGCGCAGATCGAGACGATCGCCGCTGAAGAGGGCCTGAACGTTCTGGGGTGGCGTGCGGTCCCCGTCGCTCCGCAGCTGCTCGGCGCCACCGCGCGCTCGACGATGCCGGAGTTCCGGCAGATCTTCGTCGCGGACGGTGCCAGCGAGGGCATCGACCTCGACCGCAAGGCGTTCGCGCTGCGCAAGCGCTCCGAGCGCGAGGCCGACGTGTACTTCCCGTCGCTCTCCGCCCGCACCATCGTCTACAAGGGCATGCTGACCACCGGCCAGCTGGAGCCCTTCTTCCCGGACCTGTCCGACCGCCGATTCGCGTCGGCCGTCGCGCTCGTCCACTCGCGCTTCTCCACGAACACGTTCCCGTCGTGGCCGCTCGCGCACCCGTACCGCTTCGTCGCGCACAACGGTGAGATCAACACCGTCAAGGGCAACCGCAACTGGATGCGGGCCCGCGAGTCCCAGCTCGCCTCCGAGCTGTTCGGCGCGGAGAAGCTGGAGCGGATCTTCCCGATCTGTACGCCGGACGCCTCGGACTCGGCGTCCTTCGACGAGGTGCTCGAACTCCTGCACCTCGGTGGACGTTCGCTTCCGCACAGCGTCCTGATGATGATTCCGGAGGCGTGGGAGAACCACGAGTCCATGGATCCGGCCCGGCGCGCCTTCTACCAGTACCACTCCACGCTGATGGAGCCCTGGGACGGCCCGGCCTGTGTCACCTTCACCGACGGCGTCCAGGTCGGCGCCGTTCTCGACCGCAACGGTCTGCGCCCCGGTCGCTACTGGGTCACCGACGACGGCCTGGTGGTCCTCGGCTCCGAGGTCGGCGTGCTCGACATCGACCCGGCGAAGGTCGTCCGCAAGGGCCGCCTCCAGCCCGGCAAGATGTTCCTCGTCGACACCGCCGAGCACCGCATCATCGAGGACGACGAGATCAAGGCGGGCCTCGCCGCCGAGCAGCCGTACGCGGAGTGGCTCGAAGCCGGCGAGATCGAGCTGTCCGACCTGCCCGAGCGCGAGCACATCGTGCACACGCACGCCTCCGTCACGCGCCGCCAGCAGACCTTCGGCTACACCGAGGAAGAGCTGCGCATCCTGGTCGCGCCGATGGCCAGGACGGCCGCCGAGCCGATCGGTTCGATGGGCACGGACACCCCGATCGCGGCTCTCTCGAAGCGCCCGCGGCTGCTCTTCGACTACTTCACCCAGCTGTTCGCGCAGGTCACGAACCCGCCGCTGGACGCGATCCGCGAAGAGCTCGTCACCTCGCTGCGCTCGTCGCTCGGCCCGGGCAGCAACCTCCTGGAGCCGTCCGCCGCGTCGTGCCGTTCCGTGACGCTGCCGTTCCCCGTCATCGACAACGACGAGCTGGCCAAGCTCATCCACATCAACGCCGACGGTGACATGCCCGGCATGAAGGCCGCGACGCTGTCCGGCCTGTACCGGGTCTCCGGCGGCGGCGACGCCCTCGCCGCCCGGATCGACGAGATCTGCGCCGAGGCCGACGCCGCCCTGGAGGCCGGCGCCCGCCTGATCGTCCTCTCGGACCGCCACTCGGACGCCGAGCACGCGCCGATCCCGTCGCTGCTGCTCACCGCCGCCGTGCACCACCACCTCATCCGTACGAAGAAGCGCACCCAGGTGGGCCTGCTCGTCGAGGCCGGTGACGTGCGCGAGGTGCACCACGTCGCGCTGCTCATCGGTTTCGGTGCCGCGGCCGTCAACCCGTACCTGGCCATGGAGTCGGTGGAGGACCTGGTCCGCGCCGGCACGTTCCTGCCCGCCGACGAGGAGGGCGGTGCCGAGCAGGCCATCCGCAACCTCATCTACGCGCTCGGCAAGGGCGTCCTCAAGGTCATGTCCAAGATGGGCATCTCGACCGTCGCCTCCTACCGCGGCGCCCAGGTCTTCGAGGCCGTCGGTCTCGAAGCCGCCTTCGTCGAGAAGTACTTCAACGGCACGGCCACCAAGATCGGCGGCGCCGGTCTCGACGTCATCGCCGAGGAGGTCGCCGCCCGCCACGCGAAGGCGTACCCGGCGAGCGGCATCGCGCCCGCCCACCGTGCGCTCGACATCGGCGGCGAGTACCAGTGGCGCCGCGAGGGCGAGCCGCACCTGTTCGACCCGGAGACGGTCTTCCGCCTCCAGCACGCGACGCGCTCGCGCCGCTACGACATCTTCAAGAAGTACACGGGCCGGGTGAACGAGCAGTCGGAGCGTCTGATGACGCTGCGCGGCCTCTTCGGCTTCAAGTCCGGCGAGCGTGAGCCGATCTCCATCGACGAGGTCGAGTCGGTCTCCGACATCGTCAAGCGGTTCTCGACCGGCGCCATGTCCTACGGCTCCATCTCGCGCGAGGCCCACGAGACCCTCGCCATCGCGATGAACCAGCTGGGCGGCAAGTCCAACACCGGTGAGGGCGGCGAGGACGCCGACCGTCTGTACGACCCGGCCCGCCGCTCGTCGATCAAGCAGGTCGCCTCCGGCCGCTTCGGTGTGACGTCCGAGTACCTGGTCAACGCCGACGACATCCAGATCAAGATGGCCCAGGGCGCCAAGCCCGGTGAGGGCGGTCAGCTGCCCGGCCACAAGGTCTACCCGTGGGTCGCGAAGACGCGTCACTCGACGCCGGGCGTCGGCCTCATCTCGCCGCCGCCGCACCACGACATCTACTCCATCGAGGACCTGGCTCAGCTGATCCACGACCTCAAGAACGCCAACCCGTCGGCCCGCATCCACGTGAAGCTGGTCTCCGAGGTCGGCGTCGGCACGGTCGCCGCGGGTGTCTCCAAGGCGCACGCGGACGTGGTCCTGATCTCCGGTCACGACGGTGGCACGGGCGCCTCGCCGCTCACGTCCCTGAAGCACGCCGGTGGTCCGTGGGAGCTGGGTCTCGCCGAGACGCAGCAGACGCTGCTCCTCAACGGCCTGCGCGACCGTATCGTCGTGCAGACCGACGGCCAGCTGAAGACCGGCCGCGACGTGATCATCGCCGCGCTGCTCGGCGCCGAGGAGTTCGGTTTCGCGACCGCGCCGCTCGTCGTCTCCGGCTGCGTCATGATGCGCGTCTGCCACCTGGACACCTGCCCGGTCGGCATCGCCACACAGAACCCGACGCTGCGCGACCGGTTCTCCGGCAAGCCCGAGTTCATCGTGAACTTCTTCGAGTTCATCGCCGAAGAGGTCCGCGAACTCCTCGCCGAGCTGGGCTTCCGCTCCATCGAGGAGGCCGTCGGCCACGCCGAACTCCTCGACACCGAGCGGGCCGTGAACCACTGGAAGGCGCAGGGCCTCGACCTGGAGCCGCTCTTCTACGTTCCCGAACTGCCGGACGGCGCCGTGCGCCACCAGCTGATCACGCAGGACCACGGCCTGGAGAAGGCGCTCGACAACGAGCTGATCAAGCTCGCCGCCGACGCCCTCTCGGCCAGCGACCAGGCGGACGCCCAGCCGGTGCGCGCGCAGGTCGCCATCCGCAACATCAACCGCACGGTCGGCACCATGCTCGGCCACGAGGTGACGAAGAAGTTCGGTGGCGCGGGCCTGCCCGACGACACCATCGACATCACCTTCACGGGCTCGGCCGGTCAGTCCTTCGGCGCCTTCGTCCCGCGCGGTGTCACGCTCCGCCTGGAGGGCGACGCCAACGACTACGTCGGCAAGGGCCTGTCCGGCGGCCGGATCATCGTGCGCCCGGACCGCGGCGCCGACCACCTCGCCGAGTACTCGACGATCGCCGGCAACACCATCGCGTACGGCGCGACGGGCGGCGAGCTGTTCCTGCGCGGCCGCACCGGCGAGCGCTTCTGCGTCCGCAACTCCGGTGCCACGGTCGTCTCGGAGGGCGTGGGCGACCACGGCTGCGAGTACATGACCGGTGGCCGCGCGGTGGTCCTCGGCGAGACGGGCCGTAACTTCGCGGCCGGTATGTCGGGCGGTACCGCGTACGTCATCGACCTGGACCTCAACAACGTCAACGTCGCCTCCCGGGCGGCGGTCGAGGCCCTGGACGACAGCGACAAGCAGTGGCTGCACGACGTCGTGCGCCGCCACGCCGAGGAGACCGGCTCGACGGTCGCCGAGAAGCTGCTCGTCGACTGGGACGCGTCGGTGGCCCGGTTCAGCAAGATCATCCCCAGCACGTACAAGGCAGTGCTCGCCGCCAAGGACGCCGCCGAGCGAGCCGGTCTCTCCGAGACCGAGATCACCGAGAAGATGATGGAGGCGGCGACCAATGGCTGATCCCAAGGGCTTTCTCAACCACGGGCGCGAGGTCGCCAAGACCCGTCCCGTCGGCGAGCGCGTGCAGGACTGGAACGAGGTCTACGTTCCGGGGTCCCTGCTGCCGATCATCAGCAAGCAGGCGTCGCGCTGCATGGACTGCGGCATCCCGTTCTGCCACAACGGCTGCCCGCTGGGGAACCTGATCCCCGAGTGGAACGACTACGCGTACCGCGAGGACTGGTCGGCCGCGCAGGAGCGTCTGCACGCGACGAACAACTTCCCGGAGTTCACCGGCCGACTGTGCCCGGCCCCGTGCGAGTCGGCGTGTGTGCTCGGCATCAACCAGCCGGCCGTCACCATCAAGAACGTCGAGGTCTCGATCATCGACCAGGCGTGGGACCGGGGCGACGTCGCCCCGCAGATCCCCGAGCGCCTGTCGGGCAAGACCGTCGCCGTCATCGGCTCGGGCCCGGCGGGTCTCGCCGCCGCCCAGCAGCTGACGCGGGCCGGTCACACGGTCGCCGTGTACGAGCGCGCCGACCGCATCGGCGGCCTGCTGCGCTACGGCATCCCCGAGTTCAAGATGGAGAAGCGCCACATCAACCGCCGCATCGAGCAGATGCGCGCGGAGGGCACCAAGTTCCGTACGGGCGTGGAGATCGGCCGCGACATCGACGCGGCGAAGCTGCGCAAGCGCTACGACGCGGTCGTCGTCGCCGCCGGTGCCACCGTCTCCCGCGACCTGCCGGTCCCGGGCCGTGAGCTGAACGGCATCCACTTCGCGATGGAGTACCTGCCGCTCTCGAACAAGGTGCAGGAGGGCGACTTCGTGCAGCCCCCCATCACCGCCGAGGGCAAGCACGTCGTCGTCATCGGCGGTGGCGACACCGGCGCCGACTGCGTCGGCACCGCCCACCGCCAGGGTGCCGCCTCGGTCACGCAGCTGGAGATCATGCCGCGGCCGAACGACGACCGTGACCCGGTCTCGCAGCCGTGGCCGACGTTCCCGATGCTGTACAAGGTGACCTCGGCCCACGAGGAGGGCGGCGAGCGCGTCTACTCGGTGTCCACGACGCACTTCGAGGGCGACGAGGACGGCAACGTCCAGTGGCTGCACCTCACCGAGGTCGAGTTCATCGACGGCAAGCTGACGCCGAAGCCGGGCACGGAGCGCAAGCTCCCCGCCCAGCTCGTCACCCTCGCCATGGGCTTCACCGGCACCGACCAGGAGAACGGTCTGGTCGCGCAGTTCGGCCTGGACCTCGACGCGCGCGGCAACATCGAGCGCGACGCCGACTTCCAGACGAACGTCCCCGGCGTCTTCGTCGCCGGTGACGCCGGCCGCGGTCAGTCGCTCATCGTGTGGGCCATCGCGGAGGGCCGCTCGGCCGCCCGCGGCGTGGACCGCTTCCTGACCGGCGTCTCGGAGCTCCCCGCCCCGATCCGCCCGACGGACCGCGCCCTCATGGTGTGAGTCCGGTGACCTGACGGTCCATCAAAAGACGTCCCGTACAACGGCGTACGGAACTGAGCGCGACGCCTGCCCTACTGTCCCCGACCGGACGACCGGGTGGGCGTCGCGGTGCTTCGCGGTCGGCCGTGGATCCCGGATGTGGATCTCAGCCGCGGATCCTGGATGTGGATCTCAGCCGTGGATCCCGGAGCTGGACCTCGCCGGTTGAAGCCTCAGCTGTGGAAGCCGATGTACCCGTTGCCGTCGGAGTCGTCGCGCGACTTGGTGTACGCGTGCGTGTCCGCGTGGCTGCCCGACGGCTTGTACAGGGAGATCGTGTCGCTGGTGTTGTTCCACAGGAAGTTGCAGTTGTTGCGGTAGACGACGTTGTTCGCGTCGGAGTCCGTGCCCCTGCCGCCGCGCAGCCGGACGTAGTCGCCGGGCTGAAGGCTGTGGCTGTTGGTGAACGTGAACGTGTTGCCTGCCGCGTCCTTGACCTTGTAGCCCTTGAGGTTGATCGTCGCGGTGCTGGAGTAGTTCTTGATCGTCACGTACTCCTTGTACGTGTTGCCGCCGGAGCAGCGGTTGTCGTCGCTTCCCGGTGCGTCGTACTGGACCCCGCGGACCTTCAGCGCCGAGCTGTACTCGGTGGCGTACGCGGGGGCCGCACCCAGCAGGGCCACGGCCGCCAGGGCGGAGACGGTGAGCGCGGAGGCGGCGGCCAAAGTCGGGCGTATATGCATGTGTTGTCCTCTTTTGGGCAGGCGGTACGCACGCGGGCACCGCGAAATCGACACGCCATCTTCACAGACGGGTGGGTGTTCGCGGGGTCGAATCGTCGTAACCGCCGTGGCCTACGGCACGCGGTACGTCTCGCCGTAGACCTGCCACGTGAGCGGCTTCTTGAGGCTCAGGTTCCCGTCGTAGAGGAACGTGCGCTGCGCCGTGTCGATGCGCGTGGTGTCGCGGTCCGGGTTCTTGGACTTCATCGCCTTGCGGCGGATGTCCAGGAAGATGTCCAGGTACGCCTTCTCCTTGCCGCCCTGGGACGGGGTGTCGGCTTCCTTCATCGCGCGTTCGCGCAGGCCGTAGAAGCCGTTCGGGCCGATGCCGGGGCCGTGCAGGACCATCGCGTCGTAGTAGATGAACTGGCCGAGCGTGCCGAGGCCGTCGAGCTTGGCGAGGCGGACCGCCGGGTTGAAGTAGACCCGGTCGCGTTCCTCGTCCTGGGCGTCGCGGAACGCCGTCTTGGCCGCCTCCGCCTTCCAGGCCGCCGTGAACCCGGGGTCCAGACCCTCGTGCGAGTCCGTGCCGTCGACCTTGCGCAGGGCCGGGAGGTAGCGGGCGAGGCCGTTGTCCGGGTGGGCCTTGGTGTAACGCTCGACCAGGGTCAACAGGTCGTGGGTGCCGGTGCAGAAACCGATGATGCCCGCGGTGTAACCCTGGCCGTCGTCTATGTCCTCTATGTATCCGTACGCGCTGCGCCAGTCGAGCGTGGAGTTCTCGGCGCTGGCCACGATCTGCTGCGCCAGCTCCTTGGAGGCGGGCGCGGAGAGACCGGGCGGCAGGCTCGCGATCAGCTTGTCGTCGGCCTTGCGCTCCGCGGCCGACTTGCCGTCGTCGTACGAGCGCGCGGAGGCGCCGGCCGACACCGACGGCATGGCCGGGGAGTCGCCCGATCCGCCGTCGGGGGACAGGAGGAACACGACCGCTGTGGCGACGGGGGCCACGGCGAGAAAGGAGAGGACCAGACAGCCTGCGCGTTTCATGCGGGACAGAGTAAGCGGGAGCTGTGAGGTGGCTGTTGCCTGTGTCCTCTATTGAGATGTCATGTGGTGCCTGGGGCCTCTGTGGCGACTGTGATGCCTGTGATGGCTGTGATGTCTGGGGGGTTTGTGGTCTTCGTGGGGGAGGGGGTGGTCCCCGTGATGTCCGCCGGGTGGCCTCGCTCTCCGATGAGGGCGGGGCCGGTTGTCACAGGAGTGCCGATGCCTTCAGCGCCGCCAGGACCAGAAGGAGCCCCACCAGCGCCACGCACGCCACCCCTTGCACCAGGCCCCGTCGCTCCCGCGGCGCGTACACCAGCGCCAGGGCCACGATCCCGCCTGTCAGGAGCCCGCCCAAGTGGCCCTGCCACGAGGCGAACCGGGACGAGATCACCAGCCACACCAGGAAGTACGCCATGAAGCGGTTGACGCCGCTCATGTCCGCGCCGATCCGGCGCGCGATCACGTAGTACGCCGCCGCGAGCCCGAAGATCGCGCCGGACGCCCCGACCGTCGACTCGTCCGGCGCGATCAGCAGCACCAGGACCGAGCCGCCGAGCGCCGCGATCAGATACAGGGCGAGATAGCGGACGCGGCCCAGCTGGGACTCGACGATCCGGCCGATGTTCCACAGCGACCACATGTTCAGGCCGATGTGCAGGATCCCGAACACGCTCTCGGTGGGCGACAGATGGAGGAACGCGCCGGTCAGCAGTCGGTACCACTCGCCCGCCGCCACGCCCTCGGGATGGAAGGCGGCCGGGTACTCGTCCTGGTAGACGTACCCGCCGCCGTCCGGACCGGCCAGGCCGAGACCGAGCATCTGCAGCCGGTCCACGAGGTCCGGGAAGATCGCCTCGCCGAGGAAGACGAGGATGTTCACCGCCATCAGCGCGTACGTCACCAGCGGTACGGCCGAGATCCGGCCGCCCGCCACCGTGCGGGCCTGCCGCACGGAACGGGCCCCCTCGCGCACACACTCCGGGCACTGGAAGCCGACCGCCGCGTCCCGCATGCAGGACGGGCATATGGGCCGCTCGCAGCGCGTGCAGTTGATATGCGTCTCGGCGTCGGCGTGGCGGTAGCACGTCGGCGCCGTGGCGGACTGGGGCGTGGGCTCCACGGCCGGGCTCCTGGGGGTCTGATCAGGGAATGCGTCGACGGGGTCCGCGGCGGTGCGCCCGTCGACATGGGGCGGCGAACAAAATAGCGAACCCGGCGGGGGTCGGACGCCCCGGTCAGGTCTCGATCACGTACCGTCTGCGCCCATGGACACCGAGGCCCCCGTACGCCTGCTGCCCGCCGCGGGGCGCACCGCTGTCGCCTGGAAGAACGGCGGCGGCGTCACCCGCGAGATCGCCGGAGCCCCGCAGGGCGCGGGCATGGCGGACTTCCGGTGGCGGGTGAGTCTCGCGGAGGTGGCCGCCGACGGGCCGTTCTCCGCGTTCCCCGGCGTCGACCGCACGCTCACCATGGTCGAGGGCGACGGCATGGAGCTGACGGTCGACGGGCGGGTGACTCTCGTCGACACCCCTTACGCGCCAAGGGACTTCCCCGGTGATGTGCCCACCGGGTGCCGCCTGCTGGGTGCGCCCGTCGTCAACTTCAACGTCATGTGGCGGCGCGCCGCGCTCACCGCCGCGCCGTCCGTCGCCGTCGTGAGCGGGCGGCTGCCGCTCGCCGGGCCCGCCCTCGTCGTCGCCCTCGCCGACGAAGGAGCCGAGATCGCGGGGCAGCGGCTCGGCCGCTACGACGCCGCGCTCGTGACCGGTGACGGTGCCGCCGCGCTGCACGCCAGGGGGCAGGTCGCCGTGGTCAGCGGCCTGTGAGCAGGGTCACTTGACGGTTCGGGGGTGGAAGGAGTCCCTCCGGGGGGTGGGGGCTTGCCGGGTGGGGTGCGCGCTGGCAGCCTGACCGGCGTGATCGAGATCTCCGACGCTTTCGCGGAACACCGGCGGCTGCTGTTCTCCACCGCCTACCGGATGCTCGGCAGCGTCGCCGACGCCGAGGACGTGCTCCAGGACGCCTGGATCAAGTGGGACGGCGTGGACCGGGCCGGCGTCGCCAACCACCGGGCGTACCTCGTGCGCACCGTCACCAACCTCTGCCTGACCAGGCTCACTTCGGCCCGCGCCCAGCGTGAGACGTACGTCGGGCCGTGGCTGCCGGAACCGCTGCTCACCGACGCCGGGGGAGAGGCCGGGACCGAACCGGTGCCCGACGCGTCCGAGAAGGTCGAGCGGGCCGAGTCCGTCTCCCTCGCGATGCTCGTCGTCCTGGAGTCGCTCTCCCCGCTGGAGCGCGCCGTGTTCGTCCTGCGCGAGGCCTTCGGCTACTCGTACGCGGAGATCGCCGAAGCCACCGAACGCGGCGAGGCCGCCGTGCGCCAGGCCGGGCACCGGGCCCGCGGGCACGTCCAGGCGCGCCGCCCGCGCTACGACACGGACGACGACGCCCGCCGCGAGGTCACGGACAAGTTCCTCGCGGCGTGCTCGGGCGGCGACCTGAACGCCGTGATGGAACTGCTCGCCCCCGACGTCACCGCCTGGTCGGACGGCGGCGGCAAGGTGACCGCCGCGCGCCGCCCCCTGCACGGTGTCGACAACGTCGCCCGCTGGCTGCTCGGCGTGCTCGCCAAGCCCGGCACACGGAACGTCAGCTTCGAGAGCGTCGGCATCAACGGGCAGCCCGGCGTCCTGTTCACCGTCGACGGGCACCTCATCGGCGCGCTCGTCGTGGACACGGTCGACGGCCTCATCCAGGAACTCCGCTTCCAGGTCAACCCCGACAAGTTCGCCGGCCTCACCCGCCGCCCCGCCTGAACCGACCGCCCCGGGAGGGGGCCCGCGCCTGACCGACGTCCTCGCGGTCAGCCGGTCGTGGACCCCCCGTCCACGGCGAACTCCGCGCCGGTGATGTACGACGCCGCGTCCGACGCCAGGAACACCACCAGCTCACCGACCTCCTCGGGGCGGCCCATCCGGCCCAGCGGCAGATGCGACCAGTCGGTGCGGCCGACCTCCGCGACCATCGGGGTGTCGATCGCGCCGGGGTGCACCGAGTTGACCCGGATCCGGTGCGGCGCGAGGTCGAGCGCCGCCGACCGGGTCAGGCCGCGCAGCCCGAACTTCGACGACCCGTACGCCGCGTGGCCCTTGATGCCGACGAGCCCGGCGGTCGACGAGACGTTCACGATCGAGCCGCCGCCCGCCTCCTTCAGGGCGGGCAGCACCGCCTGTATGCCGAGGAACGGGCCGAGCAGATTGACCCGCAGCAGCGCCTCGAAGTTCTCGTACGTCTCCTCCTCGACGGGGGCGGTGCGCCACACCGCGGCGTTGTTGACGAGGGCGTCGAGCCGCCCGAACGCGTCCAGCGCGGTGCGCACGGCCCCGCCCCAGCTCTCGGCGGACGTCACGTCGTGACGTGTGAATCGCCCTTGGCCGTCGAGGGACTTGGCGACCTCGCGCCCCTCCTCCTCCCGTACGTCACCGATCACGACGCGCGCCCCGGCCGCCGCGAACAGGCGTGCCTCGGCCGCGCCCTGCCCCCGCCCGGCACCGGTGATCAGGACGACCTTCCCGTCGAGCGAGACCCCCATGTCAGGACCTGCCCACGCGGACCGCAGCCGTCACCGTCGCCCGGCACCGCGCGGGCGTCCCCACGCGTCCCGCAGCGGCCGCGCCTTGCGCAGCCAGAGCGACAGGTCCAGCTCCTGCGTGTAGCCGACAGCGCCGTGCAGTTGGAGCGCCGCCCGCGCCGCCGTGTACGCCGCCTCTCCCGCCGCGACCTTCGCCGCCGCCACGTCCGCCGCGGACAGGGTGAGCGCCGCGCCGAACAGCAGCGGCCGCGCGAACTCCAGGCCGACGAGCACATCCGCGAGCCGGTGCTTGACCGCCTGGAACGAGCCGACCGGAACCCCGAACTGCTCCCGCTGCCGCACGTATGCGACGGTGCGGCGCAGCAGTTCGAGTCCCACACCCAGTGATTGCGCCGCTGTCAGGAACGCCGCCAGGTCCCGCGCCCGCGCCACCGCCTCGCGTATCTCCGGGCCCCGCGCCACCACCTCACCGCTTCCGGGCGCGCACAGGCGCCGCGCCGGATCGGCCGACTCCCGCGGCGGCCCGTGCCCCGCGACGGCGAGCCGCACCTCGTCGCCCTCCGCCACGAACACCGCGTCCGCCGCGTCCGCGTCCAGCGCGAACACCTCCGACCGCAGCGACACCACCGCGTCGCCGGACGCGATCCGGGGCAGCCACTCCTTCGCGGGACCGGCGCCCTCCGGCAGCCCCGCGAGCAACGCCGCCACCGCCGCCGTCTCCACCACCGGGCCCGGCACCCCGTGCCGCCCCAACTCCACGTAGGCCACCGCCAGCTCGACCGGCAGCGGACCCACGCCCTCGTACGCCTCCGGGACCGCCAGCGCGAACACGCCCGCCTCGGCGATCCGCGCCCACAGTGCCCGCCCCGGCCCGTGGTCCCCGGCCGCCCACGCCCGGATCGCCGACGGGGTGTCCGCCGCGGCCAGCATCCGCTCCAGGGTGCGGCCGAACTCGGTCTGCTCCGCGTCCAGCAGGAACCTCATCAGCGACGCCCCTTCGGGAGGCCGAGCAGCCGCTCGGCGATGATGTCCCGCTGGATCTCGTTCGTCCCCGCGTAGATGGGGCCGGCCAGCGAGAAGACGTAGCCCTCCGCCCACGCGCCGTCCGCCAGCTCGCCCTCCGGGCCCAGGAGGTCCAGCGCCGTCTCGTGCAGGGCTATGTCGTACTCCGACCAGAACACCTTGTTCAGGCTCGACTCCGCGCCGATCCGCCCGCCCGCCGCGAACCGCGACGCGCCCCCGTACGTGAAGAGCTGGTACGCCCGCGCCCCGATCAGCGCGTCCGCCACCCGGTCCCGCGTCCCCGGATCCGCACCGCGCTCCCGCCACAGCCGCAGCAGCCGGTCGGCCGACGCGAGAAAGCGGCCCGGGGAGCGGAGCATCAGCCCCCGCTCGTTCCCCGTCGTCGACATCGCGATGCGCCAGCCCTGGCCCACCTCGCCGATCACGTCCTCGTCCGGCACGAACACGTCGTCCAGGAACAGCTCCGCGAACGCCGGCTTCCCGTCGAGGCGCCCGATCGGGCGGACCGTGACGCCGGGGGCGCGCAGGTCGAACATCAGGTAGGTCAGCCCGCGATGCGGCTTGTCCGCCTCCGGGTCCGAGCGGAAGATGCCGAACGCCCGGTCGGCGAACGCGGCCCGCGACGACCATGTCTTCTGCCCGCGCAGCAGCCATCCGCCGTCCGTGCGTATCGCCCGCGAGCGCAGCGCCGCCAGGTCCGACCCTGCCTCCGGCTCCGACCAGGCCTGCGCCCAGATCACCTCGCCGCTCGCCATCGACGGCAGCACCCGCGCCCGCTGCTCGTCCGTGGCGTGGTCGAAGAGGGTGGGGGCCAGCAGATTGATGCCGTTCTGCGAGACGCGGCCCGGGGCGCCCGCCGCGTAGTACTCCTCCTCGAAGATCAGCCAGCGGACGATGTCGGCGCCGCGGCCCCCGAACTCCCGCGGCCACGACACCACCGACCAGCGGTCCGCGTGCAGTTCGGCCTCCCAGGCGCGGTGCGCGGCGAACCCCTCCGCGGTCTCCAGGGACGGCAGCGGGTCGGCGGGCACGTGCGCGGTGAGCCAGGCCCGCGCCTCCTCGCGGAACGCGTCCTCCTCGGCCGTGAACTCCAGATCCATCGGGCCCCCACCTCGTACGCCCGGCGCGCCCGCCCGCTGTTCAGCGGACCTCGGCACACCACCCTTCCCTAACAAGTGTTTGGTAGGTTAGCGTACGAGCATGGACAGCGTCGAGGAGTTCGGAGCGAAGATCCGCCGGGCGGCACCCGCGTACGTGCCGGGGCACGAGTTGCTCGCCGGACGCACCGCCGTCGTCACCGCCGCCGCGGGCGCGGGGATAGGCGGCGCCACCGCGCGCCGCCTGCTGGAGGAGGGCGCCCGCGTCGTCCTCAGTGACGCCCACGCCCGCCGCCTCAAGGAGAGCGAGCAGGCGCTCGCCGCCGAGTTCGGCGCCGACCGGGTCTCGGCCCTGCCCTGCGACGTCACCCGGGAGGAGCAGATACAGGCGCTGTTCGCGCACGTCGGCGAGGTGCACGGCGGCCTCGACATCGTCGTCAACAACGCCGGTCTCGGCGGGACATCGGCCCTCGTCGACATGAGCGACGACCAGTGGAGCCGTGTCCTCGACGTGACGCTGAACGGGACGTTCCGCTGCGTACGCGCCGCCCTGCGCGCCTTCCGCGACACCGGCCGCACGGGCGTCGTCGTCAACAACGCGTCGGTGGTGGGCTGGCGTGCCCAGGCCGGGCAGGCGCACTACGCCGCCGCCAAGGCCGGCGTGATGGCGCTGACCCGCTGCGCGGCGACCGAGGCGGCGGACCTCGGCGTACGGGTCAACGCGGTGGCGCCGAGCCTGGCCATGCACCCGCACCTGGTGAAGGTCACCTCGGCCGAGCTCCTCGCCGAGCTCACCGAGAAGGAGGCCTTCGGCCGGTACGCGGAGCCCTGGGAGGTGGCCAACGTGATCGTGTTCCTGGCCTCCACCTACTCCTCCTACCTCACCGGCGAAGTCGTGTCCGTGAGCAGTCAGCGGGCCTGACGGAACCGGGACACGGCCGATGACTCCCTCGCCCGAGCGGCGCCGCCAGCTCCTCGCCACCGCCGCCGAGGTGTTCGCCGCCCAGGGCTACAGCGCGACCACCGTGCGCCGGATCGCCGACGCGGCCGGGATGCTCGCGGGCAGCCTCTACTACCACTTCGACTCCAAGGACTCGATCGTCGAGGAGATCCTGCGCGGCTTCCTCGACGAGCTGTGGGGCGGCTACGACGCCGTGCTCGGCGCCGGTCTCGGCCCCCGGGAGACGATGCAGGCGCTGGTCACCGAGTCGTTCCGGGAGATCGACCGGCACGGGCCCGCCGTCGCCATCTACCAGAAGGAGTCCGCGGCCCTCGCGGCGCGGGAGCGGTTCGCGTTCCTCGCCGCCTCGCAGCGCAGGTTCGAGACGACCTGGCTGACCACCCTGGAGAGAGGGGGCGCGGCCGGAGTGTTCCGGGCCGACCTCGACCCCCGGCTCACCTACCGGTTCGTGCGCGACACGGTGTGGGTGGCCGCCTCCTGGTACCGGCCCGACGGCCGACACAGCCCCGAGGAGATCGCCCGCCAGTACCTGGCGATGGTCCTCGACGGCATCGCCGTACAGGCATCCGAAGAACCCGATGGAACCGCCCAGTCGATCGCAGAGTGACCGCCAGCCGAAGGAGCCGTCATGGCCGAGGCCTACATCGTCGAAGCAGTCCGCACCCCGGTGGGGCGCCGCAGGGGCGCCCTCAGCGCCGTCCACCCCGCCGACCTCGGCGCCCATGTCCTCAAGGAACTCGTCGCCCGCAGCGGCATCGACGCGGCCGCCGTCGAGGACGTCGTCTTCGGCTGCCTCGACACGGTCGGACCGCAGGCCGGGGACATCGCCCGCACCGCCTGGCTCGCCGCCGGGCTGCCCGAGGAGGTGCCCGGCGTCACCGTCGACCGCCAGTGCGGCTCCTCGCAGCAGGCCGTGCACTTCGCCGCGCAGGGCGTCATGTCCGGCACCCAGGACCTCGTCGTCGCGGGCGGCGTGCAGAACATGTCGATGATCCCCATCGCCTTCGCCTCCCGGCAGGCCGCCGAACCGCTCGGCCTCACCGCGGGGCCCTTCGCCGGCAGCGAGGGCTGGCGCGCCCGCTACGGCGATCAGCCGGTGAACCAGTTCCACGGCGCGGAGCTCATCGCCGCGAAGTGGGGCATCAGCCGCCGTGACCAGGAGGAATGGGCCCTGCGCTCCCACCGGCGTGCCCTGCGCGCCATCGACGAGGGCCGCTTCGCCCGCGAGACCGTCGCGTACGGCGATGTCACCGTCGACGCGGGCCCGCGCCGCGACACGTCCCTGGAGAAGATGGCCGGCCTCGCTCCCGTCGTCGAGGGCGGCACCATCACCGCCGCCTGCTCCTCCCAGGTCTCCGACGGCGCGGCCGCGATGCTCCTCGCCTCCGAGCGGGCCGTACGGGAACACGGTCTGACGCCCCGGGCCCGCGTCCACCACCTCTCCGTACGCGGGGAGGACCCCATCCGGATGCTGTCCGCCCCGATACCGGCGACCGCCCACGCCCTGAAGAAGACCGGCCTGAGCATCGCCGACATCGACCTGGTCGAGATCAACGAGGCGTTCGCGCCCGTCGTCCTCGCGTGGCTGAAGGAGACGGGCGCCGACCCCGAGAAGGTCAACGTGAACGGCGGCGCGATCGCGCTCGGCCACCCCCTCGGCGCCACCGGCACCCGCCTGATGACCACCCTCCTGCACGAACTGGAGCGCACCGGAGGCAGGTTCGGCCTGCAAACCATGTGCGAAGGCGGCGGCCAGGCCAATGTGACGGTGATCGAACGCCTGTGAGGGATGGCTCGGCGCGGGGCGGGACAATGGGGCCGTGCCTACCAAGAAGAAGCCCCAGTCGACGACCGCCGCCCCGCCCGAGCGGCGCGGTGAACTCCTCCACACCGCGGCCGAGGTCTTCGCCGAGCAGGGGTACAACGCCACCACCGTCCGCAAGATCGCGGATCAGGCGGGCATGCTCGCGGGCAGCCTCTACTACCACTTCGACTCCAAGGAATCGATGCTGGAGGAGATCCTGCGCACGTTCCTCGACGAGCTGTGGACCGGCTACGACACCGTGCTCGACGCGGGCCTCGGACCGCGGCAGACCCTGGAGGCGCTGGTCACCGAGTCCTTCCGGGAGATCGACCGGCACCGCCCCGCCGTCGCCATCTACCAGCGCGAGGCGAAGGCCCTCGTCGCCCAGGAGCGCTTCGGGTTCCTCGCCGCGTCGCAGCGCCGCTTCGAGAAGGCCTGGCTGACCACCCTGGAGCAGGGCGTCGCCGACGGTGTCTTCCGCGCCGACCTGGACATCCGGCTCACCTACCGCTTCGTGCGCGACACGGTGTGGGTGGCCGCTTCCTGGTACCGGCCCGGCGGGCAGCACAGCCCCGAGGAGATCGCACGCCAGTACCTTTCGATGGTCCTGGACGGGATCGCCCGACGCGACACATGAGCGGGCCGCGTGCTATGATCTACGTGTTGCAGTTTTGGTACCCATAGACTTTATGTGCGCCTGACGGGAATGTTCCTCAGGCGCATTATTGTTTTCCGGGGTGTGTTCCCGGAATCCGGCGTTCCCATGAGCGTTCTCGGAATGGGGGCTGCTACCTGTTCAAGGAGAATGACATGGCCACCGGTACCGTGAAGTGGTTCAACTCGGAAAAGGGCTTCGGCTTCATCGAGCAGGACGGCGGCGGCGCCGACGTCTTCGCCCACTACTCGAACATCGCCACCTCGGGCTTCCGTGAGCTCCAGGAGGGCCAGAAGGTCACGTTCGACGTGACGCAGGGCCAGAAGGGCCCGCAGGCGGAGAACATCCTCCCCGCCTGATCCAGCATCACCGGGCCGGGGTCCGCACCGCTGACGGTGCGGGCCCCGGCTCGCGCTGTCCCCGTCCCCGGAAGGCATGCCGCATGGCCAGCTCACCCCGCCCGTCCCGCCGTCGCAGTCCCCGCCCCGCCACCACCGGCGGAAAGCGCCGCGCCCCCGAGCAGCAGCGCCGGCAGCAGCCCACGCCGCCGCGCGAGTTCACCATGCCGGAGAACACCACTCCCGCGCTGCCCCCGGTCGACACCTTCGCCGAACTCGACATGCCCGCAGCCCTGTTGAAGACCTTGGCCGCGCAGGGCGTCACCGCGCCCTTCCCGATCCAGGCCGCGACGCTGCCCAACTCTCTCGCCGGACGGGATCTGCTCGGCCGCGGCCGCACCGGCTCCGGCAAGACCCTCGCCTTCGGGCTTCCGCTGCTCGCCCGCACCGCCGGTGCGAAGGCCGAGCCGCGCACCCCGCTGGCCCTCGTGCTCGTCCCCACGCGCGAGCTGGCCCAGCAGGTCACCGACGCCCTCACCCCGTACGCCACCTCGGTCAACCTGCGCATGGCCACCGTCGTCGGCGGCATGTCGATCGCGCGGCAGGCCGGCCAGCTGCGCCGTGGCGCCGAGGTCGTCGTCGCCACCCCCGGCCGCCTCAAGGACCTCATCGAGCGAGGTGACTGCGACCTCGCCCAGGTCCGCATCACCGTCCTCGACGAGGCCGACCAGATGGCCGACATGGGCTTCATGCCGCAGGTCACCGCGCTGCTCAAGCAGGTCGAGGCGGGCGGCCAGACGATGCTGTTCTCCGCGACGCTCGACCGGAACGTGGACCGTCTCGTACGGCAGTTCCTCACCGACCCCGTCGTGCACTCGGTCGACCCGTCCGCGGGCGCCGTCACGACGATGGAGCACCACGTCCTGCACCTGCTCGACGAGACCGACAAGAAGGCCGTCACGGCGCGCATCGCCGCGCGTGAAGGCCGCGTCATCCTCTTCGTCGACACCAAGCGCTCCGCCGACCGGCTCGCCAAGCGCCTGCTGGCCAGCGGCGTGTTCGCCGCGCCGCTGCACGGCGGCCGCAGCCAGCCGCAGCGCAACCGCACGCTGGAGCAGTTCAAGGACGGCCGGGTCACCGCGCTCGTCGCCACGAACGTCGCCGCGCGCGGCATTCACGTCGACGACCTCGACCTCGTCGTGAACGTGGACCCGCCCACCGAGCACAAGGACTACCTGCACCGCGGCGGCCGCACCGCCCGCGCCGGTGAGTCCGGCAGCGTCGTGACGCTGGTCCTGCCCGAGCAGAAGCGCGATGTGCAGCGCCTCATGCGCGACGCCAAGGTCCAGCCCCGTACGACGCAGGTCCGGTCCACGGACGAGGAGCTGGTGGAGATCACCGGCGCCCGCGAGCCGTCCGGGGTGGCCGTCACCATCGCCGTGCCCGAGCCGACCGCGCCGTCCGCCGCCTCGAAGCCGCGCCGCTCGCGCCGCTCCCGCGGTGCCGGTTCCGGCAACGGGGGTACGGGCCGTGCGGCCGGTGGCGAGGGCCAGCAGCGCTCCTCGGCCGCCGGGTCCGGCGGCCGCCGCCGCTCCGCCGGTGGCGGTGCGAACGGCGCCGGTGCGGGTTCCGGGACCGGCGCGGGCGCCGGTGGCGCCCGGCGTGGCCGGGGTCCGCGTGGCCCCCGCAAGGCCGCCGCGTAACCCGGCCGAAGGTACCTCGAAGGAGACGGGCGCGACTCACTCGACGAGTCGCGCCCGCAGCATCGCCACCGTGCGCCGGTCGACACCGAGTCCGTCGGTGACGTACCGGCGGAGGCTGCCGTGGTCGGCGCGGACCTGATCGAGGGCGGCCCCCAGGTACTCCGTGCGCACCTCCTGGAGCGGGATCAGCAGCTCCGGATCGCGCATCGCACCGGACTGCCGCAGGCTCTCGCGCAGCTTCGCGTCGTGCGCCGCGCGGAAGGTGTTGGACGCCAAGTAGTCGTCGACAGCGATCCGTTCAGGCACGCCGAGCAGGCGCAGCAGCACGTACGTCGTCCAGCCGGTGCGGTCCTTGCCGGAGGTGCAGTGGTACAGCAGGCTGCCCCTGCCGTACGCGATGTCGTGCAGCGTCGCCGCGAACCGCGCGCGATTGTCGGCGCTGGTCACGAACATCGGGTAGACGCTCCGCATGAACGCGGCCGCCCGCCCGCCGCCCAGCATCTCCTCCTGCCGGACCGGGTCCTGGGAGGCGATGGCGGCCAGGATCCGCGCGTACAGGCCGTTGTCCGTGACCGGGCGCGCGACGCCGGGCACCCCCGCGGGCAGCCGGTCCGCGCCGTCGTACTGGACCTCCAACGGCACCCGGTAGTCGACGACCTGACGCAGCCTCAGCGCGCTGAGCGTCGTCACGTCGGCAGCGGTCAGCTTGCTCAGCGCGTCGGCCCGGTAGACCAGCCCGTGGCGCACCCGGCCGCCGTGGCCGGCCCGGTGGCCGCCGATGTCACGGACGTTCACCGCTCCTTGCAGCGGGATCTGCCGGATCCTGGGGGTGCCGGGAGCGGCGGTGGCGACGGCCGGGGCGAGTGCCGCCGCCGTCACCGTGCCGAGGGCGGCGCCGAGCACCCGGCGCCGCGGGAACATGGCTCTGCTCGTGGCTGGCATACGTGAACTCCCTTGCGGAAGCGGCCGGTCGACGGCCTGTGGATCACCCTGGTGTCGGCAGGGTGCCGAGCACGTGCCGGGCCTCGGCCAGCACGCGGTCGACGAGCTCCGCGCAGCTGGGCAGGTCCTCGATGAGCCCCGCGACCTGGCCCGACGCCATCACGCCGAGGTCGGTGCGGCCCTCGACCATGGACGCCTTCAGGAGCATGGGGGTGTTCGCGGCGAGCAGGACCTGGCTCCAGGTGAGGTCCTTGCCGTGCTTCATGGCGAGCCCGTCCCTGACCATCTGCGGCCAGGAGAGACCGGAGAGCCTGCGGAACCCGGCGGCGCGCCGTACCGCCTGGAACAGCGCACGCGAACGCCCCGCGCTCTCCAGGGAGTTCACGAGATCCGTGCGCAGCATGCGATGCGGAAGACCGTCGACCGCCCGCGTCACGGTGACGTCCTTCACCGACGCCGCGAGATAGCGGGCCTTCACCGCGTCGGGGACCGTGGAGTCGGACGTCAGCAGGAACCGTGTCCCCATCGCGACGCCCGCCGCCCCGTAGGCGAGCGCGGCGACCAGGCCACGCCCGTCGTGGAAGCCGCCCGCGCCGACCACCGGTATGTCCACCGCGTCGACGACCTGCGGCAACAGCACCGAGGTGGCCACCTCGCCCGTATGGCCGCCGCCCTCGCCGCCCTGCACGATCACCGCGTCCGCGCCCCACGCCGCGACCTTCTCCGCGTGCCGCCGCGCCCCGATCGACGGGATGACGACGACCCCGGCGTCCTTCAGCTCGGCGATCAGCTCGCGCGAGGGGGCGAGCGCGAACGAGGCCACCTTCACGCCCTCGTCCACGATGATCCGGACCCGCTCCCGCGCGTCGCCCGCGTCGGCCCGCAGATTCACGCCGAACGGCTCGTCGGTGCGGGACTTCACCTCCCGTACGGCGGAACGCAGTTGATCGACCGTCATGGTCGCGGAGGCGAGGATGCCGAGCGCCCCCGCGTTCGCCGAGGCCGACACGAGCCGGGGACCCGCGACCCAGCCCATGCCGGTCTGGACGAGGGGGTGGCGCACGCCGACGAGCTCGGTCAGGGGCGTACTGAGCGTGAACGCGCCGCCGCCGCTCATACGGACGGGACCTCCCGCTCCCGCGTCCCCTTCGGGTCGACGACCTCCCGGATCAGCCGCAGTTCCTCGGCCGTGGGCTCACGCGTGAAGGGCACCTCGCCGCCCCGCGGCAGCGCGAGCCGGAAACCCGTCGCCTCCCGCACCTCCTCGACCGTGACCCCCGGATGGACGGAGGCCAGCCGCATCGCGTGGTCGGGCGTCTCGAAGTCCAGGACGGCCAGGTTCGTCACGACGCGCGGAAGACGGTGATAGCGGGTCGCCGAAGGCCCGGCCGCGGCCGCACTGTCGTACCCCACTCCGCTGATCATGTCGACCTTCTCGACGAAGACCCGGCGACTGTGCCGCGGAACCCAGTAACTCACCGGATTGTTCAGGGTGTTGACGGGCGCGCCGCGCACCCCGAGCAGCTGCCGGTCGGGCCGCGCCCAGTCGCCGATGCACGAGATGTTCTGGTTCCCGAACCGGTCGAGCTGGCTCGCGCCCATCATCACGTGCCGCTTCCCGCCGCTCACCATCGCCAGATGCTGCCGGTACGGGAGCCAGCCCTCGGCCTCGCCGTCGAGGCCGATCAGTGTCGCCTCGCCGTCGGTGAGCAGCAGATCGGGGGAGAAGGTCCGCTTGGCGAGCCGCGCCCCGACCGACGGGATCAGGCCCATGGGGCTGGCGAGCACCTCCCCGTCGTCCCGCCAGGCGTCGGCGCACGCGATCACGCAGTACTCGGCGCGGCTGACGGTGGTGGCGCCGGCCTCGGCGCCCGTCTCGGGGGAGGTCACTTCTGCTCCTCGTGCCAGGCCTGTACGGCGGACTGGTACTGCTTCTCGTCGCCGCCCGGCGGCAGGAACCGCGCGGCGAACTCGGGCCAGGGCGTGGTCGCGTACAGCTTCTGGAACGCCTCGTCCCGGTCGTGGTCGGGCACGCAGGAGGTGAAGTGCGCCCCGTTCGGCGTCTCGACGACGCCCGTCACGGCGTACCGCTTGATGAGGAGGGACTGCGGGACGACATCGCTCCCGAAACCGTCGACCAGCCGCTCGCAGGAGACGTACGCCGCGTCGGCCGCCTCGCAGAACAGGTCGTCGAAGTACGGGTCGGGGCCCAGGTACTGGCCGTTGCCGTGCCGGTCCGCGCGGTTCACGTGCACGAGCGCCGCGTCCAGGCGCAGCGCGGGCATCGCGACGAACGTCTCCCCGTCCTCGTACGGTGAGGTGACGGTCCGCAGACGCGGGTTGACGCGCATCACGTCCGAGCCGATGCCCGCCCGCACCGGCAGGAACGGCAGCCGGTTCGCCGCCGCGTGCAGGCCCCACATGAACATCGCCTCGTCGACTTCCTCCATCTCCACCGTGCCCTGCTGGCGCGCGGCCCGGAAGTTCGGTTCGAGCGGGATCGAGTCGAGCGTCACGAACGCGGCGACCAGCTTGCGGATCTTCCCGGCGGCGGCGAGCAGTCCGACGTCCGGGCCGCCGTACGAGACGACGGTCAGGTCTGTCACGTCGCTGCGCAGCAACGCCCTCACCAGCGCCATGGGTTTGCGGCGCGAGCCCCAGCCGCCGATGCCGACGGTCATGCCGCTGCGCAGGCGGGCGACGACCTCGTCGGGTGTCATGGTCTTGTCCGTCGTGGTCCGGTTCCGGTCCGTCATGGTCATGTGTCCTCCTGTCCGGACGTACCGGACTGTCCGGAGGTACCGGACTGCCCGGACGTGTCGGGCTGTCCGAACGTCTCGCGGACCCGGTCGGCGACGCCGCTGAGGTTCGCCTCGAAGGTGAAGCCCTGCTCGAAGCGGTAGCTGCGGTGGACGTCCATGGGGTCGATGCCGTTCAGCGCGGCCTTCGCGAGGCGGATGAGGCTGCCGTCCTTGCGGGCGATGTCGCGCGCCAGCTCCACCGCCGCCTCGCGCAGGCGCTCGCGCGGGACGACCCGCCACACCGAACCGTGCGCGTGCAGTTCGGCGGCGGTGGCCGTGCGGGACGTGTAGAAGAGGGCGCGCATCAGATGCTGGGGGACCAGGCGCGAGAGGTGCGTGGCGGCGCCGAGCGCGCCACGGTCCAGCTCGGGCAGGCCGAACGTGGCGTCGTCGCTCGCCACGATCGCGTCCGCGTTCCCCACGAGCCCGATGCCGCCGCCCAGGCAGAACCCGGCGACGGCCGCCACGACCGGCACCTCGCACCGGTACACCGCCGAGAACGCCTCGTAGCAGCCGCGGTTGGCGCCGAGGAGCACGCTGTGGCCGCCCTTCGCCGCGGCCGTCTCGCGCTGCATCTCCTTGATGTCCACCCCTGCGCAGAACCCCCGGCCGCCCTCGGCGGACGTCAGCACCACGCAGCGCACGTCGGGGTCGAGGCCGGCGGCGCGCACGGCGTCCGCCAGGTCGTACCAGCCCTGTACCGGCAGCGCGTTGACCGGAGGGAAGTCCACCGTGACGACGGCGATCCCCTTTTCGGGTGAGGAGGTGTGGACACCCATGGCGTTCAGCTGCCTTTCCACCTAACGTTTGTTTGGTGAACATGACCGTAGCAGGCGACGGCAGGCAGCGGAATGGGCCGGGCGGGGTGCGGGGGAGAGGGGCGGGAGATGGATCTGACGGGCCGGGTCGCGGTGGTGACCGGTGGTACGAGGGGGGTGGGCGCGGGGATCGCGAGCGCCTTCGCGCAGGCCGGGGCACGTGTGGTGATCTGTGCGCGCAGGCCGCCCGAAGTGCCTTTGGCGGGCTGTGAGTTCCTGTCGGTCGACCTGCGGGACGCCACCGCCGTACGGGACTTCTTCGCGGGCCTCGACCGGGTCGACGTCCTCGTGAACAACGCGGGCGGTACGCCGTACCGGCTGCTCGGCGACAGCGACGCCGAGCGGCACGCACGCGTCATCGAGCTGAACCTGACGGCGCCGCTGACCGCGTCCCTCGCCGCCCGCGAGCGGCTCGCCGCGGCGCGCGGATCGATCGTGATGATCGGCAGCGTCAGCGCCACCCGGGCCTCACCCGGCAGCGCGGCGTACGGGGCGGCGAAAGCGGGCCTGGAGAACCTGGCGCGGTCGATGGCCGTGGAGTGGGCGCCGGAGATCCGGGTCAACACGCTGGTCCTCGGCATGGTGCGCACGGAACTCTCGGCCCTGCACTACGGGGACGAGGCGGGCATCGCCGCGGTCGGCGCGACGGTGCCCCTGGGACGGCTCGCCGAGCCCCGCGAGATCGGCGAGGCGGCGGTGTTCCTGGCGTCGGACGCCGCCTCGTACATCAGCGGGGCGAGCCTGCTCGTGCACGGCGGCGGGGAGCGCCCCGCCTTTCTCGACGCGGCAACGGCCAACAAGGAGGCATGAGATGACGGATCAGGGTGCGGCGTCGGCGGGCGGCGGTCTGTGCGCGGGACGCGTGGTCGTGGTGACCGGGGCGGGCCGTGGCCTGGGCCGCGCGCATGCCCTCGCGTACGCCGCCGAAGGGGCGAAGGTCGTCGTGAACGACCTCGGGGTGGGGCTCGACGGACAGCCCGCCCCCGACAGCCCGGCGGCCCACGTGGTCGACGCGATACGGGCATCGGGTGGCGAGGCGGTCGCGCACGGCGGCGACATCGCGACGTCGGAGGGGGCCGCTTCCCTCGTCGCCGCGGCCGTCGACACCTTCGGGAGGCTCGACACCCTGGTGAACAACGCCGGGTTCCTGCGCGACCGCATGCTGGTCAACCTCGACGAGGACGACTGGGACGCCGTGCTGCGCGTCCACCTCAAAGGCCACTTCCTGCCGCTCCGGCACGCCGCGGCCTACTGGCGCGGCGAGGCGAAGGCGGGCCGCACGCCGGTCGCCCGCGTCGTCAACACCTCGTCCGGGGCCGGCCTGTTGGGGTCGGTCGGCCAGGGCAACTACAGCGCCGCCAAGGCCGGGATACTCGGCCTCACCCTGGTGGCCGCCGCCGAGATGGGCCGGTACGGGATACAGGTCAACGCGATCGCACCGGCCGCGCGGACCCGGATGACCGAGGCCGCGTTCGCCGAGACGATGGCGGCCCCCGAGGCGGGCGCCTTCGACGCGATGGCCCCGGAGAACGTGTCACCGCTGGTGGTCTGGCTCGGCTCGGGCGCGCCCAGCGACGGGGTGACCGGGCGGGTCTTCGAGGTCGAGGGCGGCCGGATCACCGTGATGGAGGGCTGGCACCCGGGACCGACCGTCGACAAGGGCGAGCGGTGGACTCCGTCGGGGGCGGGGGACGCGGCGCGGGAGCTGGTGCAGCGGGCACGAACACCGGGGGAGGTGTACGGGGCTTCCTGACGCCGTGAGGTATCTCCTGGCCGACGCGTGGACGTGGCGCGCCCGCGGTGAGACCGGACGGCCCGTCGAAGCCCTCGCCCCGTACGAGGTGCTCGCCGTGCGGCGCGGCCACCACGGCGCGCTGCTGCGCGCAGGGCGGGCCCGCGGCACTCTCGACGCCGTGCCCCTCCCTCGGCGGGGAGGGGCGTCGGGTCGCTCAACTCCGGCGCGGGAGGGTCCACTCCAGTCGATTCCTGACCCGTACGTCGGTCAGGGCGCGGGCGCCGTCCTGGGCCACGTCACGCGCGTAGTCGCCGGGCGTGGCGCAGGCCAGCAGTCGCGCGAGCGTGTCCACGGCGCGTGCGTCCTGGCGGACGGCGAGCCCGCGGGCCGCCTCCGCCGCCACGTCGTCCCGCGGGTCGTCCAGCAGGGCGGCCAGCGCGGCACGCACCCGCGGGGTGTCCGCCCCGGTTCCGGCGAGCGCGGCCGCGGCCCACGTCCGGACGCCGGGATCGGTGTCGCGGGTGAGGGCGAGGAGCGCGTCGACGGCGGCACTGTCGTCGCCCGAGTCCCCAGCGGCCCCGGGAACACCGCCGGTCAGGCCGTGCAGGGCGAGGGCGACCGCACGCCGTACCTCGGGATGCGTATGACCCGCGAACCGGATCACCTCCGGCACGGCGGCGGGGTCGGTCGACTGCCCGAACGCGCCGATGATGGAACGGAGCTCGAACCAGCTCGGACCCTCGGCGCCACTCTCGTCCCCGGCCCCACTCCCGGCCCCGGCCCCGGCCCCAGTCCCGCTCTCGGCCCCGGCTCCAGTCCCAGTCTCGGCCCCGGCCCCACTCTCGGCCCCGGCCCCGGCTCCAGCCCCAGCCCCAGCACCCGCCGCGGCCCCAGCCCCCGCCGCCGTGTTCCCGCGTCGAGCCATCCTCCGTAGCGAAGGGAACGCCCGGCGGGCGAACGGACGGACCCCGCCCGGACCCGGCGACCCCAACTGCCCCAGCACATCCGCCGCGAAGGCCCGCCGCAACGGCTCCCGGTCCACGCACCACGCCGCCGCCGCGCGGAACGTCGCGTCGTCGCCGCGGCGGCGCAGCACCTCCATCGCCTCGATCCAGTCGTCGTTGTCGGGGTCGCCGCAGCGCACCGCCCGGTCGGCCAACTCGGCCGCGGGTGTCGGGACGCCGAGGTCGGCCTCCAGGAGCGTGGCGATCGCGGCATGGCCCGTCTGCTGATGGTTGCCGCTCGTCGGGCGGCCCGTCGCGTCGAGCAGTTCGACGACGACCGTGACGCCGCCGTCCTCCGGGAACCGCTGGACCACCGCCTCCCGGGACGCGCCGTCCGGCACCGACGCCACAAGCCCCTCCCGCAACCGCTCCGCCACATCCACCCCCAACCACCGCCGCGCCTCCGCCAGCGCCTCCTCGCGCCCCGCCGCCCCCTGTTCGAGGAGCGCCCGCACACACCCGGTCGACCCGCGCCGCGCGGCCACTACCAGCGGCAACTCCCCGCTCGGACCCGGCAGTCGAGGGTCCGCGCCGCCGTCGAGCAGGGCCCGCACCACGGCCTCGTGCCCCAACTGCACCGCCCACGTCAGCGCCCGCCAGCCGCCCTGCTCCACCCCGTCCGCCCGCGCCCCCGCCGACAGCAGGGCCCGCACCACCTCGGCGTGCCCGCCGCACGCCGCCCCGCACAACGGCAGATCCGTACCACTGCTCAACTTGTCGGGGTCCGCGCCGGCCGCGAGCAGCAGCCGTACGATGCCGGGCTCGTCGCACATCGCGGCCCGGTACAGCGCGCTCTCCCCGTCCGTATCGCACACCTCGCCCGGCACTCCGGCCCGCAACAGCCGCACCACCGCGTCCTCGTCACCGCCGTGCACCGCCTCGAACAGGCCGGAAACACCCGCCTTCCGCTCGTCCTCCATACGACGAGCCTCACCCGCAGACCCCCCGAACGCAAAGCAATTGCGGGCAAAAGACTCGCGCCGCCCCCGAGCCCCCCCGGACACCCCTCCGGCCACCCTCCGGACACACCTCCGGAGGCACCTCCGAGCCGCCTCCCCGGGCGCCGCCGCGCTACGTATCGCACTCCAGGACCGTGCGGCACAACCCGCACCGCGCCCGCACCCGTCCCCGTACCGGAACCCGGATCCGCTGATGGCACGTAGGACAGGGGAACGCCACCCGCAACCCGCTCCTGTCCTGCGGACCCTCCGCCGAGAAGGTGTAGGGGCCCGCCGGCGCGGGCCCGCGCGTCCCGTGATCCTGCGCGTAACGGCGGTCCTTCGCGTACCGGCGCCGGCCCGCCCACCCGGCGGCGGTCAGCGGCGGCTGCTGCTCGTCGCGCCGCGCCTGCGCGAGCCCCTTCGCGTACGCCGTGTACGCCTGCGGACTGGTGAACCACGTCTCCGGCGCCTCACCGAACACCAGCGACCGCTTCGCCAGTACGTAGCCGAACTCCTCCGGCGTCAGATAGCCGAGCTTCTGCGACGACGACGCGTCCTCCCGGTACGCGTCGAGGAGCAGCCAGCCCGCGCCCAGATACGTCGCGGCCGTGTCCGTGAGGATCTCGTTGTCGCGCGTCCCCGGGAACTCCAGGCCGAGGCGGTGCAGATACACGTGCATGACCTCGTGCGCGAGCGCCGCCCCGATGTCCCTGCGATGCGTACGGAACCGGTCGTTCAGCTCGATGAAGTACTCGGGGCCCGCCGCGAGTTCGACGCTCGCCGCGTGGTGCATCTCGCGGAAGCTCACGATCATCCGGGCGTCGGGCAGCCGGTAGTGCCGCACCAGTTCGCGGGCCACGCGCTGCGCCCCCATGTGCAGATCGTCCTGGTCGCAGAACGCCACGTCCGCCGGGGCGACACTCGTCGCGAACGTGTGCACCGTGTCGTACGAGAGGCGCTTGTACAGCGCGGTGACCGCCGACCGTACGGTCTCCAGATGCGGGTAGCCGTGCACCACCGGTCCGCCGTTCGCCACGCGCGCACCCCCAGGGGCCGCCGGGCCGTGTCCCTCCGGGGCCCGCCCCCGGGCCCGGCGCCTCCAGAGTACGGCGGGCCCGCCGCCCCCGAACAGCACGCCAGAGCGGCCCGCTCCGCCGGCCTCGGGGGAATCGGGTGCGGCGGAGCGGGCGCGCCGGGCCTCGCGCCACCGGTCCCGGGGGTGTCGGAGCGGCAGCGCAAGGCCGGGCACTCCTCCAGCGCGCCGACCCCACGAACTGTCACAGGGCCTGACACCCGTCTCCGCCGCACACGGGCGCGGAGAAGGGCCCTGCGGGGGCGGCCGTCCTCACCGCAGAGTGATCCGCTCCCCGGCCTCCTCCAGCTCCAGCACCCACACCTCGTTGACGCCCTCCCGCAGCACCGGGCCCGGAACGAACAGCGACTCCTGTGGTCCGACGGCCCAGTAGCGGCCCAGGCAGAACCCGTTCACCCACACGAACCCCCGGGTCCACCCCGGCAGTTCGAGCGCCGCGTCCCCCGCCCCGGACACCTCGAACGTTCCCCGGTGCAGGCCCCGACCGTCGCCGGACCGTCCGTCCCACGGCAGCGCGGCCACCCCCGCGGCCGTGAACGCGTCCAGCCGCAGGCCCCGCGCCCGTACTCCGTGCAGGAACTGCCGCTCGTGCAGCAGGCCGCCCGTGACGCCCTTCGACTCACCGGTGCGCGGACCGTAGTTGACCCGGCCCAGCGACTCCACCCACAGCTCCACGCGCGCGTGCCCCGCGACCTCCCGCGCGAGCTGCGGCTCGTCCTCCGTGAGGACACCGGCCCGCTCTCCGTCGACGTACACGAGAGCGAGGTCCCGCAGCCCGGCCGCCCGCAGCGGGTACGGCTTCCGCGGTCCGGGCACCGTCACCGCGTACCGGACCAGGCCACGGTCCACGTCGAGGTCCTCGAACGACGGGGGCACCGCGTACTCGGCCTCGGGGCCGCCCAGCGCCTCCAGGACGCCGCCCAGCGCCGTGCAGGCCGTCAGCTCGGCCGTGACCGGGCCCGCCAGGGCGGCGGGCTGCTCGGGCACGTCGGGCAGCGGACCGTCCGCGTAAGCGGCGAGCACCTCCCGGAACAGCCAGAACTTCTCCGTGGGCCGCCCGAACTCGTCGATCGGCGCGTCGTAGTCGTACGAGGTGACGTCCGGCTGAAGCTGTCCGCCGTGCAGCGCGCCCCCGCCCCGGTTCGCCCCCGCCCAGCCGCCGAAACTCGTCCCGCCGTGCGCCATGTACAGGTTCACCGACGCCCCGCACTCCAGGATCTCCCGCAGCGCCCGCGCCGCGTCCTGCGCGTCGCGTACGACGTGCTCCGCGCCCCAGTGGTCGAACCAGCCGCACCAGAACTCCATGCACATCAGCGGCCCCTTGGGGCGGTGCCTGCGCAGCGTCGCGAAGCCCTCGCGCGCGTGGGAGCCGAAATTCGCCGTCGCGAGGATCCCGGGAACCGAACCGCCCGTCAGCATGTGGTCCTCGGGGCCGTCCGACGTGAACAGCGGCACTGTCACACCGAGTTCGACAAGGAGGTCGGCAAGAGCGCGCAAGTAGAGGTGGTCCGAGCCGAAACTGCCGTACTCGTTCTCCACCTGCACCATGATCACCGGGCCGCCCCGATCGATCTGCCGCTCCACGACCTGCGGCAGCAGCGCTCCGAACCACCGCTCCACACAGGAGAGGAACTCCGTATCCCTGGTGCGGATCCGCGCGCCCAGGGCGCCCGTCACCCAGTGCGGCAGCCCGCCGTTCTCCCACTCGGCACAGATGTAGGGACCGGGCCGCACGATCACCCACAGACCCGCCTCCTGGGCCGCGTCCAGGAAACGGCCCACCGCCGCCGCGTCGCGCACCTCACCGGGACGCGGCTCGTGCAGGTTCCACGGCACGTACGTCTCCACGCAGTTCAGGCCCATCGCCCGCAGCATCCGCAGCCGGTGCGGCCACTGCTCCTCGTGCACCCGGAAATAGTGCAAGGCCCCCGACAGCAGCCGCACGGGCCGCCCGTCCACCTCGAAGTCGTCCTCGCCCACCCTGAACTCGGCCATCACGTGCTCCTCTTTGCCTGACGGGTCCGCCTGACGGGTCCGCCCGACGGGCGCATCACCCACCGGCCGCCACCTTCACCTCTGGCGGACGGAACGGTCCATGGACAAAGATCGGCTGTTGTTGGACGGCTCTTGTCGGACGGAGACCGGCGCGCGAATCACCACGGGAGGGGACACATGTCCACGTATCACACCTGGATGCGCTACTTCACGCCCAGCCCGGTCCACCACCGGCTCGGCCTCGTCTGCCTCGGCGTCGGACTCCAGCACGGCCTGCTGCCCACCGTCGGACCCCGCACCCTCGACCATCACGTCGCCGTCGTCGTCACCGCGGGCAGCGGCTGGTACCAGGACACCGAAGGGCGCCGCACCACCCTCACCGCGCCCGCCCTGATCTGGCTCACCCCCGGCCGCCCCCACCACTACGGAGCCGACCCCGGCACCGGCTGGGACGAGTGCTTCGTCGACTTCACCGGGCCCGCCACCACCACGTACACCGAACTCGGCTACATCGAGCCCGAGCGGCCCGTCGTGCCCCTCTCCGACGCCGCCCAGGCCCGCGCCGCCGTCGGCCGCATCGCCCGCGCCGCCCGCCGCGGCAACCCCTCCTGGAGGTGGAGACCGGAGCCGCCGTCCACGAGCTCCTCGTCGCCCTGCGCCGCGCCCGCGCCGACATGGCCCCCGACGGCGACCCCGTCCTCCAGGCGCTCGCCCGCGACGCCTTCCAGCCGCTGTCCGTCGCCGAACACGCCGCACGGCACGGCATGACCCCCGCCGAACTGCGCACGGCCGTGCGGCGCGGCGCCGGATGCAGCCCCAAGGACTACCTCCTCGGCATCCGCCTCGGCCGCGCCAAGGAACTCCTCGCCGCCACCGAACTGCCCGTCGCCGCCGTCGCCCGCCGCGTCGGCTACGACGACCCCGCCTACTTCTCCCGCCTGTTCACCCGCCGCGTCGGCACCGCACCCGTCCGCTTCCGCGAACAACAGGGCCGTGCCGTCCCCGGTGGCTGGTCCGACAAGATCCCCGACCCCGACGACCCGCCCATGCTCCACGTAGGCTGATCCGTCATGACCACCAGCACGCCCGAACAGCAGCCCGCAGTCGACCCGGCCGTCCGCGCCGAGCTCGGCCGCCTGCGCGACAGCATCGACAACATCGACGCCGCAGTCGTCCACATGCTCGCCGAACGCTTCAAATGCACCCAGCAGGTCGGACACCTCAAGGCCCAGCACGCCCTGCCCCCGGCGGACCCGGCCCGCGAGGCCCGCCAGATCGAGCGCCTGCGCCAGCTCGCCGAGAACGCCAAACTCGACCCGGCGTTCGCCGAGAAATTCCTCAACTTCATCATTTCCGAGGTGATCCGCCACCACGAGCAGATCGCCGAGGCGACCTCGAGCACCCCCGGCGCCTGAGAAGGCGCCCGGCCCGGAAGGCGTCCTCGACGGCTCCCGAGCGGCGGGGTCCGGGGGCTGAGCAGGAGACCTCGGCACAAACCCCCTGTCCCGATGTCAGTGCCATCAGGCAGCATGACCCCATGCCCGTACTGACGCGCGACGAAGCGCAGAACCGAGCCCGACTCATCGACGTCGAGCGGTACACGGTCGACCTCGACCTGACCACCGGCGCCGACACCTTCGGCTCCCGCACCGTGATCCGGTTCACCGCCCACACCCCGGGCGACACCTTCGTCGAACTCAAGCCCGACGCGCTGCGCTCCGTCACCCTCGACGGACAGCCCCTCGACCCCGCCACCCTCGACGGCAACCGGCTGCCGCTCACCGGCCTCACCGAAGGCACGCACGAACTGCGCCTCGACACCGTCATGCGCTACTCGCACACCGGCGAGGGCATGCACCGCTTCACCGACCCCACCGACGGTGAGACGTACGTCTACACGCAGCTGTTCATGGAAGACGTCCAGCGGGTCTTCGCCGCCTTCGACCAGCCCGACCTCAAGGCCGTCTTCGACCTCACCGTCAAGGCCCCCGAAGGCTGGACCGTCCTCGCCAACGGCGTCACCGAGCACCTGGGGGAGGGGACCTGGCAGGCCGCCACCACCCCCCTCCTGTCCACCTACCTCGTCGCCGTCGCCGCCGGCCCCTGGCACTCCGTCCGCACCGAGCACCGCGGCCTGCCCTTCGGCCTGCACTGCCGCCGCTCGCTCGCGCCCTACCTGGACGCCGACGCCGACGAGCTCCTCGACGTCACGCGCGCGTGCTTCGACCGCTACCACGAGAAGTTCCAGGAGCCGTACCCCTTCGACTCCTACGACCAGGCGTTCGTCCCCGAGTTCAACGCCGGAGCGATGGAGAACCCCGGACTCGTCACCTTCCGCGACGAGTTCGTCTACCGCTCCGCCGTCACCGACACCGAGCGCCAGACCCGCGCCATGGTCATCGCCCACGAGATGGCCCACATGTGGTTCGGCGACCTCGTCACCCTCCAGTGGTGGGACGACATCTGGCTGAACGAGTCGTTCGCCGAGTACATGGGCTACCAGACCCTGACCGAAGCCACCCGCTTCACCGACACCTGGGTCGACTTCGGCGTCGCCCGCAAGTCCTGGGGCTACGACGCCGACCAGCGGCCCTCCACCCACCCCGTCGCCCCCGAAGCCGTCCCCGACACGGCCTCCGCGCTGCTCAACTTCGACGGGATCTCGTACGCCAAGGGCGCCTCCGCGCTGCGGCAACTGGTCACCTGGCTCGGCGAGAAGGACTTCCTCGCCGGGATCAACACCCACTTCGAGCGGCACAAGTTCGCCAACGCCACGCTCGCCGACTTCATCGACTCCCTCGCCCACCACACCGAGCGCGACGTCCACGCCTGGGCCGAGGCATGGCTGGGCACCACCGGGGTCGACACCCTCACCGCGCGGGTCACCGACGACACCGACACCTCCTGGACGCTCGCCCTCGACCGCACGGGCAGCCGCCCGCACCGCGTCGCCGTCGGCCTCTACGACCGCGACCCCGCCGACCCGCACGCCTTCGTGCTGCGCGAGCGCGTCGACGTCGACGTCCCCGGCGAACCCACCGCCTTCCGCGGCCCGCGCCCCGCCCTGATCGTCCCCAACGACCAGGACCTCACCTACGCCAAGGTCCGCCTCGACCCCGCCTCCGAGGAAGCGGCCCTGCGCGGCCTGTCCGGCGTCCCCGACCCGCTCACCCGCGCCGTCCTGTGGAACGCCCTGCGCGACATGGTCCGCGACGGCGACCTCGAACCCGCCGCCTACCTGGAGGCGGCCGCCGCGCACCTGCCCGAGGAGAGCGACCTCGCCCTCGTCCAGGGCGTCCTCGCCTTCGCCCACACCCAGGTCGCCGACCGCTACAGCGGCCCCGTCGACCGGCCCGCCGCCCTCACCCTCCTCACCGCCCTGTGCGAGGAGCTCCTGCGCCGTACCGAGGACGGCAGCGACTCCGGCCTGCGCCTCACCGCCGTACGCCACGTCATCGACACCGCCCAGCACGCCGACACCATCCGCGGCTGGTACGACAACGGCGTGCCCGGCGGCCCCGAGCTCGACCCCGAGCTGCGCTGGCGGATCCTCGCCCGGATGAGCGTCCTCGGCGCCGTCGACGACGCCGTCATCGACGCCGAACTCGCCCACGACCCCAGCGCCACCGGACAGGAGGGCGCCGCCCGCTGCCGCGCCGCCCTGCCCGACCCCCAGGCCAAGGACGCCGCCTGGGACGCCCTGTTCACCACCGACCCCGGCCAGGAGCTGTCCAACTACCTGTTCACCGCCACCGCCCAGGGCTTCTGGCAGCCCGAACAGGCCGACCTGCTGCGCCGCTACGTCCCCCGCTACTTCAGCGACGCCCCCGCCCTCGCCGACCGCCGCGGCCCCGCCATCGCGGACGCCGCCGGACGGTACGCCTTCCCCGTGTACGCCATCGACGCCGACACCCTCAGCCTCGGCGAGAAGTGCCTCACCCACGGCGCCCCCACCCCCGCCCTGCGCCGCAAGCTCGTCGACCAGCTCGACGACCTCGCCCGCGCGGCGAAGGTCCGGGAGGCCGCCGGCTCCTGACCGCCGAACCCCGCGACGGGGCGCTGTCCGCCGACCCGGCGGACAGCGCCCCGTCGCGTTCTCCCGACCCACCACCCACATGATCAGACCCGACACAAAACGTTCAATTCCTGGCCGAACAGCCCCCGTTCGAGGGGAGCGTGCCACAAAACCCCCACAAGCCACCCCCCGCCCGTCCAGGCTGGTGCACCACGGCCGCACGGCCACCCCCGCACGCGCGTGCGCCACCCCCACGCGCGACACCGCCACCGCACCGAAGGACACGCATGAGTACGCTGCCGCCCCTCGCCGGAGGCACCCGAGGACCCCACGCCCTGCGGCCGCTGCTCGACACCGTCCTCGACGCACTCCACGACGGCGCCACCCGCCGCGGCGGCCCGCTCCCCGCCGGCGGCCCCGACGCCGTCACCGCCCGACTCCACGACCGGATCGGCGACGTGCTCCCCGAACACGGAACCGGCGCCGACACCGCCCTGCGCACCCTCGTCACCGCCCTCACCGAAGGCGCCGCCGACCCCGCCGACCCCTCTGCGCCGCCCACCTGCACTGTCCCCCGCTCGCCGTCGCCACCGCCGCCGACCTCGCCGCCGGCGCCCTCAACCCCTCGATGGACTCCTGGGACCAGGCCCCCGCCGCCTCCGCCCTCGAAGCCCTCGTCACCCGCACCCTCGCCCACGAGGTCTACGGCGACCACCACGACAGCGACGCCCTCGTCACCACCGGCGGCACCGAAGCCAACCAACTCGCCGTCCTCCTCGCCCGCGAGCACACCCACCATCCCGAACCCCTGCGCCTCCTCGTCGGCGCCAACGCCCACCACAGCCTCGCCCGCGCCGCCTGGCTCCTCGGCCTTCCCGAACCCCTCACCGTGCCCGCCCCCACCGGCACCCTCGACCCCGCCGCCCTCGACGAAGCCCTCACCGACCTCCCCGGACCCAAACTCGTCGCCGCCACCGCCGGCACCACCGACGCGGGCCTCATCGATCCGCTCCCCGAGATCGCCGACATCTGCGAACACCACGGCGCCCGCCTGCACATCGACGCCGCCTACGGAGCGGGCCTCCTCTTCAGCGCCCGCCAGGCTGCCCGACTGCACGGCCTCACCCGCGCCCACACCGTCACCCTCGACCTCCACAAACTCGGCTGGCAGCCCGTCGCCGCCGGCCTCCTCGCCGTCCGCGACCAGGCCGACACCCGCGCCCTCACCCACACCGCCGACTACCTCAACGCCGACGACGACACCGAAGCGGGACTCCCCGACCTCCTCGGACGCTCCCTGCGCACCACTCGACGCCCCGACATCCTCAAGATCGCCGTCACCCTCACCGCACTCGGCCGCACCGGAATCGGCGCCCTCGTCGACCAGGTCGCCGCCCTCGCGCACCACCTCGCGCGCCTCGTCGACGTACACCCCGCCTTCGAGCTCTACGACACCCCCACCCTCACCACCGTCCTCTTCCGGCCCACCGGCGCGAGCGACGACCGCGTCGCCGCCGTCCGCCGCGACCTCCTCACCGAAGGCCGCGCCGTCCTCGGCCGCGCCCGCATGGACGGACGCCTCTGGCTCAAAGCCACCCTGCTCAACCCGCACACCGAACCCGGCGACCTCGCCGCACTCCTGAAACTGGTGGAAGGACACACCGCCCGATGAACGCCGCGCCCGCACCGACCTCCACCCCCACGACCACCGAAGCACCCCGCGACCTCGTCGGCATCGGCATCGGCCCCTTCAACCTCTCCCTCGCCGCCCTCGCCCACCCCCTCACCGAACTCGACACCGCCTTCTACGACCAGCGCCCCGCCTTCCACTGGCACCCCGGACTCCTCATCGACGGCGCCACCCTCCAAGTCCCCTTCCTCGCCGACCTGGTGACCCTCGCCGACCCCACCAGCAACTGGACGTTCCTGAACTACCTCAAGACCCGCGACCGCCTCTTCCCCTTCTACTTCGCCGAGCGCTTCCACATCCAGCGCACCGACTACGACGCCTACTGCCGCTGGGTCAGCGAGCACCTGCCCGGACTCCACTTCGGCCACCAGATCGACGCCGTCCGCTGGAACCCCGAACGCGCCCTCTTCGAAGTCGACTTCACCCAACTCGACGACCAGGGCGAAGCCGAAGCGCTCGGCCGCACCTACACCAAGAACATCGCCCTCGGCGTCGGCACCGAGCCCTACGTCCCCGAACCGCTGAAACCGCTCGCCGACGCGCCCACCGTGCCCGTCGTCCACTCCGCCGACTACCTCACCCACCGCGAGCGCCTCCTCGCCGCCGACCACATCACCGTCATCGGCTCAGGGCAGTCCGGCGCCGAGATCTTCCTCGACCTCCTCAAAGCCCGCCCCGCAGGCCGCGAGAAGATCTACTGGCTCGCCCGCACCGAAGCGTTCGCCCCCATGGAGTACAGCAAACTCGGCCTCGAACACTTCACCCCCGACTACACCCGCTACTTCCACGCACTCCCCGAAGCCGAACGCGACCGCCTCGTCCCCGCCCAGTGGCAGCTCCACAAAGGCATCGACGCCGACACCATCGCCGCCATCCACGACGAGCTCTACCAGCGCTCCCTCCACGGCGGCTGGCCCGACGCCACCCTCACCCCCGGCGTCAGCGTCCGCACCGCCGGCCGCGTCGCCGCCACCAAGGTCGAACTCCACCTCGAACACCGCCAGCAGGGCACCCGCTCCCGCCTCACCACCGACGCCGTCGTCCTCGCCACCGGCTACAAGGAACGCCCGCTCGGCCAACTGCTCGCCGGCCTCGACCCCTACCTCCGCCGCGACAGCTCCGAACGACCGCGCATCGACGACCAGTTCCGCCTCGTCCTCGACCCGTCCGTCACCGGAGCGGTGTACGTCCAGAACGCCGAACGCCACACCCACGGCGTGGGCGCCCCCGACCTCGGACTCGCCGCCTGGCGCAGCGCCACCATCCTCAACTCCCTGACGGGCAAGGACCCCTACCCGCAGCCGCAGCGCACCGCGTTCACCACGTTCGGCCTCACCGGACACGAGAACCGCGCCACCCAGCACCCCCAAGGGGCCGGGCAGCGCGGCAACCTGATCAAACTCGTCGACTAACGGCGACTCACGAGAACACCGGCGTCCCGTCCCGCGTCAGCTTCCAGTCCACCGAAGCGAAATCGGCCGGGTCGAGGACGCCCTTCGCCGTCACCCACTCCGCGATCCGCGTCCGGATCTCCGTCGACTCCGCCCACAGCTCCTGCGCCGTCGCCACCCCCGGGAACGCGCCGCCACCGTTCGCCCGGTAGTTGTTCACCGCGAACACGAACCGCGCCGCGTCGTCCAGCGCCGCACCCCCGAACGTCAGGTTCTTGATCCGCGAACCCGCCGGCTGCGCGATGTCGATGTCGTACGACACCCCCGACACGTAGTCGTAGTTGTAGTCCGGCCGGTTCCCCGCGTTCGTCAGCTTCTCCACGTCGACGACCGCACCCGCCGCCGTCTGCACGAAGTACTCCGCCGAGTACTCCAGGTACGCCCGCACCTGCGCACCCGTCATCAACTTCGCGACCAGCGTGTTGTCGTACACGTACAGGCTCGACAGATCCCGGATCGTCACGTCACCGGCCGGAATCTCCGAGGTACGCGAGAACGGCGACGCCTGCGACAGCACCGGCAGCGACGCGTACTGCGTCGACTTCAGCGCCTCCGTCACCACATCGGCCTGCACCTTGTTGATCAGGTCGATGATCGGCGCGTCCTTGTAGCGGGCGTCCACGGTCGTCAGCGTCGTCGTCGCCCGGCCCACGACCTGGTTCACGTACTTCACGACCAGCGCGTGCTCGTCCGCCAGCAGCTTCGTGATCTTCGGATCGTCGGCCACCGACGCCGAGTTCAGCAGCTTCGACGACGCCGAGACCACCGTCCAGCGGCCCTTGTCCCACTCCAGATCGAAGTCGAACAGCGCGAGACGCTCCGCGTAGCACAGCGGCTCCGCCAGTACGACCGACCTGCCCGTCTCGTCGTTCGTCACCAGCTGCTGCGGGATCTCCACGTGCGCGTGCCCGACCAGGATCGCGTCGATCCCCGGCACCTTCTTCGCCACGTTCGCCGCCGCGTTCTCCACGTACGGCAGCTGGTCACCCCACGACGACGTCCCCGACGCCCCCGAGTGCGCCGAGATGATCACGACGTCCGCGCCCATCGACCGCAGCTTCGGCACCCACAGCGCGGCCTGCTCCTCAAGCCCGGGGAACTTCAACACGCCCTGCACATACGCCTTGTCCCAGATCGCGATACCCGGGTTCGTCAGCCCCAGGACCGCCACCTTCACGTCCTTGCCGTGCGGCGTCCGCAGCGTCTTGATGACGTACGGCCGGAACGCCGGCTTCTCGGTCTTCGCGTCCACCGCGTTCGCACCGAGTAGCGGGAACTTCAACTGCGACTCGAACTTCCGCAGCGTGTCGATGCCGTAGTTGAACTCGTGATTGCCGAGCGCGGCCGCGTCGTACCCGATCGCGTTCATCGCCTGCGCCATCGGGTGCACCGGGCCGTTCTCCGCGGTGATCGGGTCCACCCGCGCGAAGTAGTACGTCAGCGGCGTCCCCTGGATCGTGTCACCCGCGTCGATCAGCAGCGTGTTCTGACGGCCCTTCTCCGCACGCACCTGCTGCACCAGGGTCGAGATCCGCGACAGACCCTGAGCGTTGCCCGCCGCGTCCTTGTAGTCGGCGTCCTTGTAGTAGTCCCAGTTGAAGACGTGACCGTGCAGGTCCGTCGTCCCCATCACGGTGAAGGAGTACCGCTTCTTCTTCCGGGCCCGGCTCTCCTGCGCGGCCTCGGCCGACGGTGCCACCACGGCACCCGTGAGCGCGACACCGGCACCGGTCGCGGCGGACTTGCCCAGGAAGGATCTGCGGTTCAACGGCATGGAAAGGCTCCTGACCTTCGTGACGTACGTACGAGGCTCACACACTGCAACGCGCGTAGATTCTGGCCCAGTCGACCCACCCCGCAACACCCCTTACAGGTTTCGATCTGATGACCTGAACCCGAACCCGAACAGTGTCAAAGTGGGACCCATGACCCATGACGCCCCCAGCCTGAGCGGCCCCTGTGGAACCCCTGAGGCCCCCCGCCTGGCCGTCCGCGGCGAAGCGCACCTCGAAGCAGACCCCGAACTCGCCCGGATCACCGTCACGGTCACGGCCCGCGGCACCGACCGCCGCGCCGCGCTCGACGACCTCACCCGCCGCAACACCACCACCCTCGACCTCATCAGGTCCTACGGCGACTGCGTCGAGAGACTGCAGACCGGCGCCTTCTCCCTCACCCCCGAACTCACCCGGCACGGCCGCGGCGAACGCGTCCGCACTTATCACGGACGCGTCCACATCACCGCCGAACTCACCGACTTCACCGCTCTGGGTGAACTCACCACCCGCCTCGCCGACCTCGAACTCACCCGCGTCGACGGTCCCACCTGGTCCCTGCGCCGCACCTCACCCGTCCACGCCCAGGCCCGTCAACAGGCCGTCCGCGAAGCCGTCCAGCGCGCCCGTGAATACGCCGACGCGCTCGGCACCACCCTCGCCGCCCTCGTCGAACTCGCCGACACCGGCACCGAAGGCCCCGCGCTCTTCGCACACAGCCGCAGGGCCGGCCTGGCGGGCATCGACACCACGGGCCCGGACGACCCGCCACCGGTCCTCGACCTCGAACCCGAACGCCAGCACATCCACGCCACCGTCAACGCCCACTTCACCCTTCACCCACCCACCCTCTGAATTGCTCATCAGAGCACCACCCCGCGCACATTCAAAACTTGGCGACTACTCTCCGCCGCTTGTCAATAACCCTTCATGCAAAGGTTGTTGAGTAGTCATACCCATCCAATTCTCTACCCGCCGGTAGGGCCTAGGCTCGAACCATGCGCCGAGCAAAGATCGTCTGTACTTTGGGCCCCGCCACCGACTCGTACGAGCAGATCAAGGCCCTCGTAGAAGCCGGAATGGACATCGCCCGCTTCAACCTCAGCCACGGCACCTACGCCGAACACGAGGAGCGCTACCAGCGCGTGCGAAAGGCCTCCGACGAGACCGGCCGCAGCGTCGGCATCCTCGCCGACCTTCAAGGCCCGAAGATCCGCCTCGGCCGCTTCAGCGAAGGCCCCGTACTCCTCGAACGCGGCGACGAGTTCACCATCACCGTCGAAGACGGCATCCAGGGCGACCGCCAGCGCTGCGGCACCACCTACGACGGCCTCGCCGCCGACGTCACCCCGGGCGAGCGCATCCTCGTCGACGACGGCAAAGTCAGCCTCGAAGTCACCGGAGTCGACGGACCCCGCGTCCGCACCCAGGTCATCGAGGGCGGCATGGTCTCCGACCACAAGGGCCTCAACCTCCCCGGCGTCGCCGTCTCCGTCCCCGCCCTCAGCGAGAAGGACCAGGCCGACCTCCGCTGGGCCCTGCGCATCGGCGCCGACGTCATCGCCCTCTCCTTCGTCCGCAGCGGCCGCGACATCGAAGACGTCCACCGCATCATGAACGAAGAAGGCCGCCACCTCCCCGTCATCGCCAAGGTCGAAAAGCCCCAGGCCGTCGACAACATCGAGGACATCGTCGCCGCATTCGACGGCATCATGGTCGCCCGCGGTGACCTCGGCGTCGAAATGCCTCTCGAACAAGTCCCGATCGTTCAAAAGCGCGCCATCAAACTCGCCAAGCGCAATGCGAAACCGGTCATCGTCGCCACACAAATGCTCGACTCGATGATCGACAACTCCCGACCCACCAGGGCGGAAGCGAGCGACGTGGCCAACGCGGTCATCGACGGCACCGACGCCGTCATGCTCTCCGGCGAAACCAGCGTCGGCAAATACCCCATCGAGACCGTCAAGACCATGGGCCGCATCGTCGAAGCGGCGGAAGAAGACATCCTCGCCAAGGGCCTGCCCCCGCTCACCGAACGCAACAAGCCCCGCACCCAAGGCGGCGCCGTCGCCCGCGCCGCCGCCGAAATGGGCGACTTCCTGGGCGCGAAGTTCCTCGTGGCGTTCACCCAGTCCGGCGACACCGTGAAGCGGCTCTCCCGCTACCGGTCCCCGATCCCGCTCCTCGCCTTCACCCCCGTCCAGGCCACCCGCTCCCAGCTCAACCTCACCTGGGGCGTGGAGACCTTCCTCGGCCCCCACGTCGACTCCACCGACGCCATGGTCGCCCAGGTCGACGAGCAGCTCCTCAAGATCGGCCGCTGCAAGAAGGGCGACATCGTCGTCATCACCGCGGGCTCCCCGCCCGGCGTCGCCGGCTCCACCAACCTCGTCCGCGTCCACCACATCGGCGAGGACGACAGCCCGAAGTAGCCGCACCCGATACGCGGTGGGGGCCGCGCCCGGAGTCACGGGCGCGGCCCCCGCCGCGTACTGGGCTGTCCGGCTACGGCGTCACGATCGCGAAATTCGGATCCGGCTTGTCGACCACCGCGAGCAACTTCTGCAACAGCGACACATCACCCGACACCTTGATGTCACCCAGCCCCTTCCCGCCCAGCAGGGCGAGCAACTGCGGCTTCGTCATCGTGAGCGTCACCCCGGCCCCGCCATCGGCCTTCGCATCGCTCCTGTACGTCAACACGCCGTTGCGCAGGGTCAAGTGGTACACCGTGCCCAGCGCCGGGAAACTCCAGTCCATGGTCATCCCCAGATCCCAGGCCTTCGGACCATTGATCCGGATCGCCACGGAATCGATGAGCTGGTCCACGCTCAGCGCCATCATCATCGTCGCGCTGACCGTCGTCGACGCACCCGCCCGCACCCCGTCCGTCAGCTCCTGGGCCCCGGTCAGATAGAAGTTCCGCCACACCGCGTTCTCCGAGGCGTACCCCAACGTCGTATATAAGCGGGCCAGTTCAGCCTTCGCGGCCCGATGGTCCGGATCGGCGAACACCACATGATTCAGCAACGTCGCCGCGAACCGCAGATCCCCGTCCCGCACGAACCCCTTGGCCTTGGCGACCGTCGCCGACCGCCCACCCATCGCCTTCACATACCGCTTCGCCTCCTCCACCGGCGTGTGCTCCCAGAGATGAGCCGGATTCGCGTCGAACCAGCCCATGTACCGCTGGTAGATGCCCTTCACGTTGTGACTCAGCGACCCGTAGTACCCACGGTTCGCCCACCCCTGCAGACCCGGCGGAAGCGTGATCTCCTCCGCGATCTCCCGCCCCGTCATCCCCAGATTGATCATCCGCAGCGTCTGGTCATGCATGTACGCATACAAGTCCCGCTGCTGCGCGAGCAGTTCCGTGATCTCCTGCGCACCCCACGTCGGCCAGTGATGCGAAGCGAACGCCACGTCCACGCGACCCCCGAACAGATCGATGGACTCATTCAGATAGTGCGCCCACTCGCGGGCGTCCCGCACCTGGGCACCTCGCAACGTGATGATGTTGTGCATCGTGTGCGTCGCGTTCTCCGCCATGCACACCGCACGCAGCTCCGGGAACACGAAGTTCATCTCCGCAGGCGCCTCCGTCCCCGGCGTCATCTGGAACTCGATCCGCACCCCGTCGACCGTCTCCACCTGACCGGTCTGCGAGACACTCCGGGTCGGCGCGATCAGCCCGACCGTCCCCAGCGACACCGTCTGCCCCAGACCGCACCCCACCTGACCCCGTGCCGACTTCGGCAGATGCGACCCGTACATGTACGACGAACGCCGCGTCATCGCCGTACCGGCATACACGTTCTCCGAGACCGCGTGCCCCAGGAACCCCTCCGGAGCGATCACGGGAACGTCCCCCGCCCCGTCCGGCAACACCCCGTACGCGCCACCGAAGTGATCCACGTGCGGATGCGTGTAGATCAGCGCTGTGACCTTCTTGGCGGCGGCGTCCCGGTGGTCGCGGTACAGCTTGAGCGCGGCGGCGGCCGTCTCGGCGGAGATCAGCGGATCGATGACGATCAGCCCCGTGTCACCCTCGACGATCGTCATGTTCGACAGATCGAGCCCACGCACCTGATAGATCCGGTCCGTGACCTTGTACAGGCCCTGCTTGCGCACGAGTTGGGACTGCCGCCACAGGCTCTTGTCGACGGTCGAGGGCGCGTCACCCTTCAGGAAGTCGTACGCGTCGTTGTCCCACACGACCTTCCCGGCGGCGTTCCTGACCACGCCCGGCGTGAGCGCGGCGATGAACCCCCGGTCGGCGTCGGCGAAATCGGCGTCAGGAGCGGCGCCGGCCGCGGACGGGGCGGCGAACGCGGATCCGGGACTCACGGCCACGGCGGCCGCGGCGGCGCCTGCCGCGGCCGCGACGAACTGGCGCCGGTTGATCGGGGGCATGGATACCTCTTCGGATCACGGGTGGCTGATGGTGATCCCGAACATCGTCGGAGGCGACCGGACCGGTCAAGGTCTGCCGGGGAGATTGGGGCAGGTCCCAGGGGGCGGCCGGGGTCGCTGTGACGGGTCATATTGCGGGTCAGCGCGTGGGGCCCACGGGGAGGTCGAGCAGGGCCACGTCCGCTCTGCGGGCGACGGAGACGTCGTACGGGTTTCCGTGCGGAGCTGACATTGCGCGCACTCGCGGCGTCGGCAGTCCTGGATCCGCCGCGCAGCAGCGTGATGGCGCGTCGCCGGGACCCAGGCGCGCGGATACTTATGCGGAAATTCTGCATGAATATGTGACGCGAGGCAGAGAAAAAGCGGATGTTCACGAGAAGGTGAACATCCGCTTCAGGAGGTGCCCGGTGTGGGATTCGAACCCACATGTTCTTTCGAACAGATGTGTTTGAGACATCAGCGTATGCCGTTCCGCCAACCGGGCAGGGTGCGGTGAGCTGCAGGGAAGCATACCGGGTCTTCGTATCGCGACGCAGCTAGGTAGGCTCTTGTCAGCAGTACCCCCGCCCTGCTCAACCAAGGAGCGCCCCCGTGACCGCCCCCGAGTCGCCCCAGCCCGTTGACGCCGCCGACGACGACAAGTCGCACGTCCCGCCGCTGACGACCCGTGTCGTCATCGCCGAGGACGAGGCCCTGATCCGCCTCGACCTCAAAGAGATGCTCGAAGAAGAGGGCTACACCGTCGTGGGTGAGGCCGGCGACGGCGAGGAGGCCATCGAGCTGGCCCGCGAGCACAAGCCCGACCTGGTGATCCTCGACGTGAAGATGCCGAAGATGGACGGCATCAGCGCGGCGGAGAAGATCGCCGAGGAGTCCATCGCCCCGGTGCTCATGCTGACCGCGTTCTCGCAGCGCGACCTCGTCGAGCGTGCGCGTGACGCCGGTGCCATGGCGTACCTGGTGAAGCCGTTCAGCAAGAGCGATGTCGTGCCGGCGATCGAGATGGCCGTCTCGCGGTTCACGGAGCTGAAGACGCTGGAGCAGGAGGTCGCGGACCTCACACAGCGTCTGGAGACGCGGAAGCTGGTGGACCGGGCGAAGTCGATTCTCCAGACGGAGTACGGGCTGACGGAGCCGGCCGCGTTCCGCTGGATCCAGAAGACGTCGATGGACCGTCGGCTGTCGATGCAGCAGGTCGCCGAGGCGGTCATCGAGGACGCCGCGGAGAAGAAGGCGTCGAAGGGCTGATCGCACCTGATCGCAGTGATGAGGCCCGCGCCCCGAAAGGGGGCGCGGGCCTCATCGGCGTACGGGGTGGATCAGTCCTCGCCGAGGTACGCCTTGCGGACGGACTCGTCGTGGAGGAGGTCCTGGCCGCTGCCGGAGAGGACGATGGAGCCGACCTCCATGACGTGGCCCTCGTCGGCGAGGGAGAGCGCCGCCTGGGCGTTCTGCTCGACGAGGAGGATGGTCGTGCCCTGGGCCTTGAGTTCGACGATCGTCGCCATGATCTTCTGCATCATGATCGGGGAGAGGCCCATGGAGGGCTCGTCGAGCATCAGGAGTTTGGGCTGGGACATCAGGGCGCGTCCCATGGCGAGCATCTGCTGCTCGCCGCCGGAGAGCGTGCCCGCGGCTTGCTTTCGACGTTCGCCCAGGATGGGGAAGAGGTCGTAGGCGCGCTGCATGTCCTTCTCGATGCCCGCGGTGTCCTTGCGGAGGAAGGCTCCGAGTTGGAGGTTCTCGGCGATGGACAGGCGGGGGAAGATCCGTCGCCCCTCGGGGGAGTGGGCGAGGCCCATGGCCACGATTTTGTGGGCGGGGACGGAGTGCAGCGGTTGCCCGTTGAACGTGATCTTGCCGCTCAGCGGCTTGAGGAGTCCGGAGAGGGTGCGCAGGGTGGTCGTCTTGCCGGCGCCGTTGGTGCCGATGAGGGTGACGACCTGGCCTTCCTCGACGCTGAAGGAGATGCCTTTGACGGCTTCGATCTTGCCGTAGGCGACCTTGAGGTCTTCGACTTCGAGCAGTGCGGTCACTTGGTGTCTCCTTCCGCGCCTTCGTAGGGGGTGCCGAGGTAGGCGGCGATGACGCGTTCGTCGCCTTGGACGACGTCGCTGGTGCCTTCCACCAGTTTCTCGCCTTGGACGAGGACGGCGACGCGGTCGCAGAGGTTGAAGATGAACCGCATGTCGTGCTCGATGACGAGGACGGCGACGCCCTTGTCGCGGATGGCGAAGACGAGTTCCTCGGTGGCGCGGGTCTCCTGGGGGTTCATGCCGGCCGTGGGCTCGTCGAGGAGGAGGAGTCCGGGCTCGCTCGCGAGGGCTCGGGCGATCTCCAGTTTGCGCTGCTCGCCGTACGGCAGGCTGCGGGCCAGGTGGTCGCGTTTGTGGGCGAGACCGATGAACTCCAGGAGTTCCATGGCGCGTTCTTCGGAGGTGGCTTCGGCTTTGCGGAAGCCGGGTCCGCGCAGGAGGGCCGACCAGAGGCCTTCTTTGGTGCGGGTGTGGCGGCCGACGAGCACGTTCTCCAGGACGGTCATGTTGGCGAAGAGCCGGATGTTCTGGAAGGTGCGGGCCATGCCGGCCTGGGTGACGAGGTGGGGCTTGGGCGGGAGGACGGTGCCCTTGTAGGAGACCTTGCCCTCGGTGGGGATGTAGAGGCCGGTGAGGCAGTTGAAGAAGGTGGTCTTACCGGCGCCGTTGGGGCCGATGAGGCCGACGATCTCGCCTTCGCTGACGGTGAGGTCGACGTTGCGGACGGCGGTGAGACCGCCGAAGCGCATGGTGACGCCGCTGGCTTCGAGGACGGTGTTGGTCATGGTGGTCACGCACCTGCCTTGGTGGCCTTGGCAGCGCCGATGGTTCCTTCGGGCAGGCTCTGTTGTTCGGGGATGTCGAGTTGGCCGGTCTCGTGGAATTCGAGCTGGCGGCGGCGGTTGGCGATGATCCCCTCGGGGCGGAAGCGCATGAGGAGGACGAGGGCCAGGCCGAAGGCGAGGAGCGAGTAGTTCTGGAGGAACTGGAGCTTCTCGGGGATGAGGTACAGCAGGCTGGCGCCGAGGAGGGGTCCGCTGACGGTTCCCATGCCGCCGAGGACGACGGCGGCGAGGAGGAAGGCGGAGTTGGGGGGTACGGCGTCGGCGAACTTGTAGGGCTGCGGGTTGACGCTGTAGTTGACGTGCGCCATGACGGTGCCCGCGAGGCCGGCGAGGGAGGCGCCGAGGGCGAAGGCGATGAGTTTGACGCGGAAGCCGTTGATGCCCATCGCGGTGGCGGCGGTCTCGTCCTCGCGGATGGCGATCCAGGCGCGGCCGATGCGGGAGTCCGCGGCGCGGGTGAAGACGAGGACGACGATCGCGGTGACGAACAGCATCAGGAAGAGGTAGTTCGCGAATCGGCCGAGGGTGAAGGAGCCGATGTCGTGCGGGACGCCGAGGTTGAAGCCGAAGATCTCGAGGTCGGGGATCTGGGAGATTCCGTTGGGCCCGTTGGTGATGTTGGGGCCGGAGGAGCCGTCCATGTTGTTGACGGCGATGCGGAAGATCTCACCGAAGCCGAGGGTGACGATGGCGAGGTAGTCGCCGCGCAGTCGCAGGGTCGGTGCGCCGATCAGGACGCCGAAGACGAGGGATGCGGCCATACCGGTCAACGCGGCGGCCCAGAAAGGGAATTGGACGCCGGAGAAGCGGGAGAACTCGGAGCCGGAGACGAGGGCGGCGGCGTAGGCGCCGACGCCGAGGAAGGCGACGTATCCGAGGTCGAGGAGGCCGGTGAGGCCGACGACGATGTTCAGGCCGAGGGCGACGGTGGCGAAGATGAGGATGCTGACGCCGAGGTTGGCGTTGTGGTCGTCGCTCTGGGTGAAGGGGAAGATCGCGGCGGCGAGGAAGGCGAGACCGGCGGCGAATCCCTTGTGGCGTCTGCCGATGTCGGCGTAGCGGTCGAGGAGCCCGGCGTGGGTGGCGGACCAGACGGCGAAGATGATCAGCAGCAGGTAGCCGATGAACGTTTCGCTGTCTTCGTCGTCGATGCCGATGCCGTAGGTGAAGACGATCAGCGCGATGGTGGTGCCGGCGGTGAGCACGAGGCGTTCGGCGAGCGGGCCGAGTCGCGTCGGGCGGGGCTGGTCGGACTTGGTGATGTAGTCCTTGAGCGTGGTGCCGGGCAGGGCGAGTGCGCCGACGACGGGGATCGCGGAGGCGACCATGGCGACGTAGGCGCCGGGGTCGAGGTTGGCGAGTCCGCCGAGGTCGACGGCGATGGCGATGGCGGTGAACCAGCAGACGGTGAAGCCGCTGAGCGTCATCAGGAAGACGGGGGAGGTGGCGCCCGCGGGGTTGAGGAATCGCAGGGGTTTCACGCCCTGGAGGGCGAGTCCGTGGAGGAGCGTGAACAGGCCGGCGACGAGGGCGATGATCTGGAGGCCGGCGGGGTAGCCGTAGACGGTCAGGTCGCCGGGGAATTCGTCGGTCCAGGTCCAGGACATGAAGGTGCTGGCGATGGTGCCGACGGCGCCGATGAGGATGAGGGCGCGGGCGGTGGCGGTGGGGAGCGGGACGAGTCCGCTCTCCTGCGCCGGTGCCTGGGCGGTGGTGGTGTCGGTCATGGTGGTCACGCCCTGTCCGCGACGCGTTCGCCGAGTAGGCCTTGTGGCCTCAGTAGGAGCACGAGGATCAGCAGGACGAAGGCCCAGACGGCGGACCAGCCCTGGCCGCCGAGTTGTTCCATGCCGGGGATGTCGGAGATGTAGGCGGTGGCCATGGCTTCGGCGAGGCCGAGGACGAGGCCGCCGAGCATGGCTCCGTAGATGTTGCCGATGCCGCCGAGGACGGCCGCGGTGAAGGCTTTGAGGCCGGCGAGGAAGCCCATGTTGTATTCGACGGCACCGTATTTGACGCCGTACGCGACGCCGGCGACAGCGGCGAAGAGACCGCCGATGGCGAAGGCGATGACGATGATGCGGTTGGTGTCGATGCCCATGAGCTGGGCGGTGTCCGGGTCCTGAGCGGTGGCCTGCATGGCGCGGCCGGTGCGGGAGAGGCGGACGAAGAAGGCGAGGGCGGCCATGCAGAGGGGGGCCGCGATGATGAGGAAGATGTCGCCGCTCTGGATCCGGATCGAGCCCAGGTGGTAGGGGCCGAAGGGGAGCTGGGGGAAGACGCGGGCGTTCTCGGCCTTGGGGTACAGGTTGAAGACGAGCTGCTGGAGTGCCAGCGAGAGGCCGATGGCGGTGATGAGGGGGGCCAGCCGTGGTGCTCCCCTGAGTGGTCGGTAGGCGAACCGTTCCGCTCCGACGGCGATGAGGACGGCGACGAGCGCGCCGCCGATGAGCATCGCCGGCAGGGCTATCCACATGGATATGCCGTCCGGCAGGACGAGGTAGACGGTGAGGGCGCCGAAGCCGCCCGTCATGAAGATCTCGCCGTGGGCGAAGTTGATGAGCTGGACGATGCCGTACACCATCGTGTAGCCGATGGCGATCAGCCCGTACATCGAGCCGAGGAACAGCCCGTTGGCCAGCTGCTGCGGCAGGGTGTTCACCGCATGGCCTCCATGTGGTGGGGAGCGAGCAGGGTATGTGGGTGGGCCGCGCGGTTGACGGTGGTCTGTGCCGCGCGGCCCGGGGTGGTGCGGGGTGCTTCGGTCAGTTCTTGGGCTCGAAGGTGCCGCTCTTGACGGACTTCCACTCGCCCTTGACGACCTGGTAGACGGTCAGCTGCTTGTTGGTCGTGTCGCCGTACTCGTCGAAGGCGACCTTGCCGGAGAGACCGTCGAAGGAGGTCTTCTGGACGGCGTCGACGACCTGCTGGCGGGCGTCGGAGGGGACCTTGCCGTCCTTCACGACGGTGCCGACGGCCTTGATGATGGCGGTGGCGGCGTCGTAGGCGTAGGCGCCGTAGGTGCCGTAGTCACCGGGGTACTTCTTGGCCTTGTACGTGTCGACGAACGTCTTGGCGGCGGGCAGGGTGTCCACGGGGACGCCGATGGAGGTGACGAGGTCGCCCTCGGCGGCCTTGCCCGCGGTCTTGATGTAGGTCGGGGTGAACATGCCGTCGCCGCCGAAGAGCGGGATGTCGGCGCCGGCTTCCTTGAGCTGCTTGGTGAGGACCTGCGACTCGTCGTACTGGCCGCCGTAGTAGAGCAGGTCGGCGCCGGAGTTCTTGATCTTGGTGACGAGGGTGGAGAAGTCGCGGTCACCGGTGTTGACGTGGTCGGTGGCGACGACCTTGCCGCCCGCGTCCTTGAAGCCGGCGGTGAAGAGCTTGGCGAGGCCCGCGCCGTAGGTCTGCTTGTCGTCGACGACGAAGACCTTCTTCTTCTTGAGCGTGTTGTACGCGTAGTCGGCGGCGAAGCCGCCCTGGAGCGCGTCGGTGGTGGCGGTGCGGAAGTACGTCTTGTAGGCGCGCTTCTTGTCCGTCTGCCAGTTCTTGCCCTGGGTGAGCTCGGGTGCGGTGTTCGAGGGCGAGATCTCCACCAGGTTGGCGGTGGCGAAGACCTGCTGCATCTGGGTGGCCACACCGGAGTTCAGGGGGCCGACGACGCCGAGGACGTCCTTGTCGGCGACCAGCGCGGTGGCGTTCTGCTGGCCGGTGGCGGGCTGCGCCTTGTCGTCCTTGGCCACGAGCTTGAAGGTGACACCGGGGACGGTGTTGTTCTTGTTGGCGTCATCGACAGCGATCTTGGCGCCGTACTGGATGCCGAGGCCGGTGGCGGAGTTGGCGCCGGTCAGGGGGGCGTCGACGCCGATGACCACGGTGGTCTTCTTGTCGCTGCTCGACCCCTCTTTGTCGTCGTCACGCGATCCGCAAGCGGTGAGCGTGAGGGCTCCGGTGGTGAGCACGGTCGTGAGTATGAGCAGAGAACGGTGTCGCACGATCATTCCTCTCCCTGGCGCGGCTCCCGGTCGGGGGCCGTGTGTCTCGCCGGGCCGTACTGGTCTGGTACAGGGGCCGTGCAAGTGACGCGCCCGGCGGCGCGGTAACTGGCCGTGACTATAAGCGCAGGTCGGGGCGTGGGGAGCGGCGCGGGTGAGGATGTGACGCTCTTGTTATGCCGAGGTGTGTCCGCGGGGGTGCAGTGGGGGTGTTTGGGGCGTATGCATACCGAGTCGTGATGTTCGCATTTCGAGAACGCCCTGTTCCGCTAAGGGACTTGAGACGATCTTGAGCGGGGCGGAATGATGTATTCCGTGATGTCCCAAGGGTTGTGCGGGGGGTCGCGCGGGTGTAAAAGGCGGCGCGCGATCCTTCCCTTGCCGTGTTGCGCCCCTGGTAACGGAGTGTTACCGGCGTGTGAGATCGTTCCGCGCGTCGCAGACGGTGTGGATCCACCGCCACAGGTCGCGGGGGTAGCGGCCCTCGAAGATGAAGCTGTGCCTCTGCTGGGCGCGGCGGTTGCGCAGGGTCAGCTCCACGTAGGGCTGGTTGATACCGGCGGGCAGGGTGGCGCAGTCCTGGACGGCGATCCGGACGCTCAGCCGCGCGGGGGAGTCCGGTTGCACGATCCGTGGCAGTGCCGGGGTGACCGTCGCGGCCAACTGAGGTATCCCCGTGCCGAGGTGACGGACGATCACCGGATCCTCGCCGGTGATGCTGACGGTGAAGGCGAAGCGGCCCGCGTGCTTGCCGGGGCCGTCGTAGTGCAGCGTGGTGGTCTGGGAGGGCCAGGACGCGGGGGCCGGGGGCGGCGGGTCGGGGCGTGTCACCAGGAAGGTGGCGGTGGCGGCGACCGCGGCGACGAGAGCCGCGGCGGTGCGGCGCCGGCGGGCGGGGAGCGCGGCCCAGCGGTCGCCGGGGCGGGGCGCGTCGGTGCCGATCGCCTCGCCGGGGTGCGCGGGGCTGTCCGTGCCGGGGTCGTACGGCTCGACGGGCCCGATGCCGGTCATGCTCGACGATAGGCCGGAGCGTTCGGCTCCGCCAACGGCCCAACGGCCCAACGGCCCAACGGCTCAGCGGCTCAGCGGCTCAACCGCTCAACGGCCCAACGGCCCAACGGATCAAGGAAGTTGTGCGGGCCCTCTGGTGGGTGGGGGTGCGGCGCGATGGAATACGCCTGTCCCGCGAGTGAACTCCCTTACCGCGCCCTGGAGGCACGATGGTGAGATCCACCGGCAACAGACGCACCGGCATCGCCGTGGTGTGCGCGATGGCCGCGGTGCTGGCCACGCCGTCCGCCCACGCCGCTCAACCAGCTCCCGAACGGGCGGAGTTGAAGATATCCGGCGGGGAGACGCAACCCGTCTTCTCCCGGGCCGACGCCGTGCTGCAACAGGTCGACGTCCAGACGGAGGTAGACAGCGACGGGGACGGGGAGCGCGACACCGTACGGATGCGGATCCTGCGCCCCAAGGAGACCGACACGGCGGGTCTGAAGGTCGCCACGGTCGTGGAGGCGAGCCCGTACTGGGCGGGTGGCAACGATGTCCCGAACCATGTCGTCGACCTCGACGAGGACGGACTCCCCGCGAACAAGAGCCACCGACTCGACCCGCGGAAGCCCGGGTTGACCGGTCCTGCCGTCGCCTACTCCGGGTACTACGACAACTACTTCCTGCCGCGCGGATACGCCGTCGCGCAGGTCGACAGCCTCGGCACCGGCGGCTCCACCGGCTGCCCGACGTCCGGCGGACGCAACGAGACGCTCGGCGCGAAGGCCGCGATCGACTGGCTGAACGGCCGCGCCAAGGGCTGGGACCTCGACGGCGAGGAGACCCGCGCGAACTGGTCCACCGGCGACGCCGCGATGATGGGCATCTCCTACAACGGCACGCTGCCGACGGCCGTCGCCACCACGGGCGTCGAGGGCCTCAAGGCGATCGTGCCGATCTCCGGGATCTCCTCCTGGTACGACTACTACCGGGCGAACGGCGGGGTCGTCGCCCCCGGCACCTACCAGGGCGAGGACACCGACGTCCTCGCCAAGTACGTGTACTCGCGGGCCGACCGCGAGATCTGCGCGCCGGTCCTCGACGCCCTGGAGCGCGACCAGGACCGGGCGACCGGCGACTGGTCGGCGTACTGGCGGGAGCGGGACTACCTCAAGGACGCCGACCGGATCAAAGCGGCGACGTTCGTCGTGCACGGCCTCAACGACTGGAACGTGAAGACCAAGAACGCGGACCGGTTGTGGGAGGCGCTGAAGAAGAACCATGTGCCGCGCAAGCTGTGGCTGCACCAGGCCGGGCACGCCAACCCGATGCCCCTGCGCATGGAGGAGTGGCTGCGCCAGGTGCACCACTGGTTCGACCACTACCTCTACGGCCTCGACAACGGCATCACGTCCGAGCCCCGGGTCGACGTCGAGCAGGCCGACTTCAGCTGGAAACGGCAGAACGACTGGCCGGCCACCGGCACCCGTGACACGGCGCTGCGGCTGAACGCCGACGGCACCCTGGGACGCGCCGCGGGCCCGGCCACCGTCCGGTCCCTGACCGACGCGGGGCGCACGGTGCCCGCCGAGCAACTCGTCACGTCGCCGGACACGGCGAACCCGAACCGGCTCGCGTACACGACGGGAGCCCTGACGAAGGACCTGCGGCTGAACGGCGTCCCGGAGGTCGACGTGCGGGCCTCGCTCGACGGAACGTCGCCCTACGTGACCGCCCTGCTCGTCGACTACGGCCGCGACACCCGCGCGACGTCCGGCACGGTCACCGACACGTCGCGGCAGGTCTGCTACGGGGAGGGCGTGCCGGGGCTGCCCGGCGAGACGGGCTGCGCGTACCGGACCAGACACGCCACCGAGACGGCGGACTTCAAGATCGTGACGCGGGGCTGGCTGGACGCGCGCAACCGCGTCTCGTACGCGCGCCAGTCCAAGGTCGTCGAGGGCCGCGAGTACCGGCTGAGCTGGGACATGCAGCCCCAGGACTACGTCTTCAAGGCCGGTCACCGGCTCGGCGTGGTCCTGATCTCGACGGACTACGACTACACGCTGCGCCACCCGGCGGGCACGGTGATGACCGTGCGCGCCGGGGTCAGCTCGCTCACGCTGCCGGTGGCGCCTGACCGGCCGTAGGCGGCACCAGCGCGGAGTCCTTGAGGACGCAGGTCAGGCGGGCCGTGCAGACCCGCCTGTCCTGCTCGTCGGTGATGACGACCTCGTACGTCGCCGTGGTGCGGCCGCGGTGCACGGGCGTGGCCACACCGGTGACGAGGCCGGAGCGGGCGCTGCGGTGGTGGGTGCAGTTCAGGTCGACGCCGACGGCGAGCTTGCCGATGCCGCCGTGCAGCATCGAGCCGACCGAGCCGAGGGTCTCGGCGAGGACGGCGGAGGCGCCGCCGTGCAGCAGTCCGTAGGGCTGGGTGTTCCCCTCGACGGGCATCGTGCCGACGACGCGGTCGGCGGAGGCCTCCTTGACCTCGATGCCCATCCGGGTGCCGAGGTGCCCGGCGGAGAACAGGGCGGGCAGGTCGACGCCGAGCGCCGCGTACTCGTCGATGACCTCTTGCGGGAACTTCACGTGGTTCTGCTCGCCCATGGGGCCCGGCTCCGTCCGTCGTGCCATACCTGAGAGTCTGCGTGACTGAGCAAACGCTCAGTCGGTCCTCGATTGTTCCAGGCGTACGACGACGGACTTGCTGGCGGGGGTGTTGCTGGTGTCCGCCGTGGCGTCCAGCGGCACCAGCACATTGGTCTCCGGGTAGTACGCGGCCGCGCAGCCGCGGGCCGTCGGGTAGTGCACGACGCGGAAGCCGGGCGCCCTGCGCTCGGACGAAGACCCTTCGGACTCCCACTCACTCACGAGGTCGACGTAACTGCCCTCGGCGAGGTCGAGCTCCTTGGCGTCGTCGGCGTTCACGAGGACGACCCTGCGGCCGTTCCTGATCCCCCGGTAGCGGTCGTCGAGGCCGTAGATCGTGGTGTTGTACTGGTCGTGCGAGCGCAGCGTCTGGAGCAGCAGACGGCCTTCGGGCAGCCGCGGGTACTCGACGGGCGCGGCTGTGAAGTTGGCCTTGCCGGTGGCCGTCGGGAAGCGGCGCTCGTCGCGCGGGGCGTGCGGCAGCGCGAAACCCGACGGGTTCGCCACGCGCGCGTTGAAGTCCTCGAAGCCGGGGATGACACGGGCGATGCGGTCGCGGATCGTCGCGTAGTCCTTCTCGAACTCCTCCCAGGGGGTGCGGGAGTCCTGGCCGAGGACGCGGCGGGCGAGGCGGGCCACGATCGCGGGCTCGGACAGCAGGTGCGTGCTCGCCGGGTCCAGGCGGCCGCGCGAGGCGTGCACCATGCCCATGGAGTCCTCGACGGTCACGAACTGCTCGCCACTGCCCTGGAGGTCGCGTTCGGTGCGGCCGAGGGTCGGCAGGATGAGCGCGCGGGCGCCGGTGACGACGTGCGAGCGGTTCAGCTTCGTCGACACGTGGACGGTGAGCCGGGCGCGGCGCATGGCCGCCTCGGTGACCTCGGTGTCGGGGGACGCCGACACGAAGTTGCCGCCCATGGCGAAGAAGACCTTCGCCTCGCCGTCGCGCAGGGCACGGATGGCCCGTACGACGTCGAAGCCGTGCTCGCGCGGCGGCGCGAAGCCGAACTCCTTCTCCAGGGCGTGCAGGAAGGCGGGCGCTGGGCGCTCGAAGATGCCCATGGTGCGGTCGCCCTGCACGTTGCTGTGGCCGCGCACGGGGCAGACGCCGGCGCCGGGCCGTCCGATGTTGCCGCGCAGCAGAAGGAAGTTGACCACTTCGCGGATCGTCGGCACGGAGTGCTTGTGCTGGGTGAGGCCCATCGCCCAGCACACGACGGTCCGCTTGGAGGCGAGGACCATCTCCAGGGCGCGCTCGATGTCGGCGCGCGACAGACCGGTCGCCTTCAGGGTCTCGCCCCAGTCGGCGGCGCGGGCGGCCGCGGCGAACTCCTCGTACCCATGGGTGTGTTCGGCGATGAAGGCCTCGTCGGTGGCGCCCTCGGTCTCCAGGACGAGCTTGTTGAGGAGGCGGAACAGCGCCTGGTCGCCGCCGAGCCGGATCTGGAGGAACAGGTCGGTGAGCGAGGCGCCCTTGGTGAGGCCCTTCGGCGTCTGCGGGTTCTTGAACTTCTCCAGCCCCGCCTCCGGGAGCGGATTCACGGAGATGATCCTCGCGCCGCCGGCCTTCGCCTTCTCCAGGGCGGAGAGCATGCGGGGATGGTTCGTGCCCGGGTTCTGCCCGGCCACGATGATCAGGTCGGACTTGTACAGGTCCTCCAGGAGGACGCTGCCCTTGCCGATGCCGATGGTCTCCACGAGCGCCGAACCGGACGACTCGTGGCACATGTTCGAGCAGTCGGGCAGGTTGTTCGTGCCCCACTCGCGGGCGAACAACTGGTACAGGAACGCGGCCTCGTTGCTCGTACGGCCCGACGTGTAGAAGACCGACTCGTCGGGGGAGTCGAGGGCCTCCAGCTCCTCGCCGATGATGTCGAAGGCCCGCTCCCACGCCACCGGCTCGTAGTGCGTGGCGCCCTCGGCCAGGTACATGGGGTGGGTGAGGCGGCCCTGCTGGCCCAGCCAGTAGCCGGAGCGCGTCGCGAGGTCCGCGACCGGGTGGGCCGCGAAGAACTCCGGGGTCACGCGGCGCAGCGTGGCCTCCTCGGCGACCGCCTTCGCGCCGTTCTCGCAGAACTCCGCCGCGTGCCGGTGCTCCGGCTCGGGCCAGGCGCAGCCGGGACAGTCGAAGCCGTCCTTCTGGTTGACGCGCAGCAGCGTCAGCGCGGTCCGCTTCACGCCCATCTGCTCCCGGGCGATCTTCAGGGAGTGCTTGACGGCGGGGAGCCCGGCGGCATGGTGCTGCGGCGCCGCCACCTGCGGTGCGTCCTGAACCGGATCGGATGCCGGCGGCTTGCTGGCCATGTCGTGCTCCCCTTCGAGCGGGTGCTGCGGACGTGCGCGTACGAGCGTGGTGCGCGTGTGGATCGCGCGTGTGAGGTACGTCTCCGATCCTCGCACGTACGGCTGACAGCGCCCCGGGCCGGTCCGGGATGGGCCGCAGTGTCAGTGGGGCGTGGCAGGATCGGGGACGTGGCAGAGAAAGCAGCAAAGACGGCGCAGACGGCAGCAGACAACAGCGCGGGTGGGCGCCCCCGCCTGATGCTCATGGACGGGCACTCGCTGGCGTACCGGGCGTTCTTCGCGCTGCCCGCGGAGAACTTCACGACGGCGACGGGGCAGCCGACGAACGCGATCTATGGTTTCGCGTCCATGCTGGCGAACACCCTGCGCGACGAGTCGCCCACGCACTTCGCGGTGGCGTTCGACGTGTCCCGCAAGACGTGGCGCTCCGAGGAGTTCACCGAGTACAAGGCGAACCGGTCGAAGACGCCGGACGAGTTCAAGGGGCAGGTCGAGCTGATCGGCGAGCTCCTCGACGCGATGCACACCCCGCGCTTCGCGGTCGACGGCTTCGAGGCCGACGACATCATCGCCACGCTCGCCACCCAGGCCGAGGCCGCCGGGTTCGACGTCCTCATCGTCACCGGTGACCGCGACTCCTTCCAGCTGGTCACCGACCACGTGACGGTTCTGTACCCGACCAAGGGCGTCTCCGAGCTGACGCGCTTCACCCCGGAGAAGGTCCAGGAGAAGTACGGGCTGACCCCGGCCCAGTACCCGGACTACGCGGCGCTGCGCGGCGACCCGTCGGACAACCTTCCGGGCATCCCTGGCGTCGGCGAGAAGACCGCCGCGAAGTGGATCAACCAGTTCGGCTCGTTCGCCGAGTTGGTCGAGCGCGCCGACGAGGTCAAGGGCAAGGCGGGGGCGAACCTGCGGGAGCACCTGGACGCCGTCAAGCTGAACCGCCGCCTCACCGAGATGGTGCGCGACGTCGAGCTGCCCAAGACGGTCGCCGACCTGGAGCGCGCGGCGTACGACCGCACGGCGATCGCGATGATCCTGGACACCCTGGAGATCCGTAACCCGTCGCTGCGCGAGCGCCTGTTCGCCGTCGACCCGGGCGCCGCCGAGGCCGAGGAGACCCCGGCCGAGCCGGGTGTCGACGTCGACGGCAAGGTGCTCGCCACCGGCGAGTTGGCGCCGTGGCTGGCCGAGCACGCCCAGGCGGTCCTGGGCCTCGCGAGCGTCGACACCTGGGCGCTCGGCACCGGCTCCGTCACCGAGGTCGCGCTCGCCGCCGCCGGCGGAGAGGCCGCCTGGTTCGACCCGGCGCAGCTCGACCAGGGCGACGAAGAGGCGTTCTCGGCGTGGCTCGCCGACGCCACGAAGCCCAAGGTGCTGCACAACGCCAAGGCCGTCATGCGGGTCTTCGCCGAGCACGGCTGGAGCGTCGAGGGCATCACCATGGACACCGCGCTCGCCGCGTACCTGGTCAAGCCGGGGCGCCGCTCCTTCGCGCTCGACGCGCTGTCCCTGGAGTACCTGGGCCGCGAGCTCGCCCCGGCGGGCGCCGCCGACGGGCAGCTGGCCTTCGGCATCGACGAGGACGACCAGGCCGAGGCCGACGCCCTCATGGTGCAGGCCCGCGCGATCCTCGACCTGGGCGAGGCGTTCGGTGAGCGCCTCAAGGAGGTCGGCGCGGCGGACCTCCTCACGGACATCGAGCTGCCCACGTCCACGCTCCTCGCCCGCCTGGAGCGGCACGGCATCGCCGCCGACCGCGCCCACCTGGAGTCGATGGAGCAGATGTTCGCGGGCGCCGTGCAGCAGGCGGTGAAGGAGGCCCACGCCTCCGTCGGCCACGAGTTCAACCTCGGCTCGCCCAAGCAGCTCCAGGAAGTCTTCTTCGGCGAGCTGGACCTGCCGAAGACGAAGAAGACGAAGACCGGCTACACGACGGACGCGGACGCGCTCGCCTGGCTGGCGACGCAGACCGACCACGAACTGCCCGTGATCATGCTGCGCCACCGTGAGCAGGCCAAGCTCCGCGTCACCGTCGAGGGCCTGATCAAGACGATCGCCGCGGACGGCCGCATCCACACCACGTTCAACCAGACGGTCGCGGCGACCGGCCGGCTGTCGTCGACCGACCCGAACCTCCAGAACATCCCGGTCCGCACCGACGAGGGCCGCGCGATCCGGCGGGGCTTCGTGGTGGGCGAGGGCTTCGACTCCCTGATGACCGCCGACTACAGCCAGATCGAACTGCGCGTCATGGCTCACCTCTCCGAGGACGAGGGCCTCATCGAGGCGTTCACCTCCGGCGAGGACCTGCACACCACGGTCGCCTCGCAGGTGTTCGGCGTGGAGCGGTCCGCGGTCGACGCGGAGATGCGCCGCAAGATCAAGGCGATGTCGTACGGCCTCGCGTACGGTCTCTCCGCGTTCGGTCTCGCCGGGCAGCTGAACATCGACCCGGGCGAGGCCCGCGGCCTGATGGACACGTACTTCGAGCGGTTCGGCGGCGTACGGGACTACCTCCGGCGGGCCGTCGACGAGGCGCGGGCCACCGGATACACGGAGACGATGCTCGGCCGTCGCCGCTACCTGCCCGACCTGAACTCGGACAACCGGCAGCGCCGCGAGATGGCCGAGCGGATGGCGCTGAACGCGCCGATCCAGGGCACGGCCGCGGACATCGTCAAGATCGCGATGCTGAACGTGGACAAGGCGCTCACCGAGGCGGATCTGCGGTCCCGGATGCTGCTCCAGGTCCACGACGAAATCGTCCTGGAGATCGCGCCCGGCGAGGCCGCCGTCGCGGAGGAGCTGGTGCGCCGCGAGATGGCCGGAGCAGTGTCGCTCCGCGCGCCGCTGGACGTGTCGGTGGGCCTGGGCACGGACTGGGAGTCGGCCGCGCACTAGCCCTCCGACGGTGGGGCGGACCCGGAGGCGCGTCCACCGGGTCCGCCCCACCGTCGTATGCGTATGCGTATGCGTATGCGTATGCGGATGCGTATGCGAGGGCGAGTGCGGATACGAGTACGGGTACGAGTACGGGTACGGGTACGGGTACGGACTCGCTAAGGGCCGGTCGCGCGTTCCCCGCGCCCCTGACGCGCGCCTTCGGTGCGGCGTCCCAGGGGCACGCCCGGTCACGGCGAAACCCGCACCGGCGCACCCCACCCCCACGGCGTAGCACCGCACACCCGTTCAGCCGTCACGCCGGGCCCCGCGCACCCCCCGCCCCCACGATGGGCGAATGCCGCACCGACGTCGCCGCAGGCGAACCGCCCTCGCCGTACTGACCGGCACCGCACTGATCGCCGCCGTCCCCGTCGCCGCCACCGCCGCGGACCGGAACCCGATCTGCCGCGCCCCCAAGAGCCCGGCCCTCGCCAAGCGGGTCACCCGCGATCTGCGCACCGCCCTGGCCGGGCGCGGCGGCACCGTCTCCGTCGCCCTGTACGACGACCGCACCCGCCTCAGCTGCACCCTCGCCGGAGGCACCCGCTACGACGCGGCGTCCGTCGTCAAGGTCCTGATGCTGGAGGCCACCCTGCGCCGCGCCGCGGGCTGGGGCCGCCCCCTCACCGCCTGGGAGCGGCGCAACCTCCGCCCCATGATCCGCAGTTCGGACAACGCCGCCGCGAGCCGTATCTGGAGCGACCTCGGCCGCACCTACCTCGCCGGCACGCTGCACCGCGCCGGCACCACCCGCACCGGCCTCGGCCCGTACGGGTACTGGGGCCTGACCAGGACCACGGTCAACGACCAGCTGCGGCTGCTCGGCGCGCTCACCGGCCCCCGTTCGTTCCTGAGCACCGGCGCCCGCGCGTACGGGCTGCGGCTGATGAGCGAGGTCAGGAAGGACCAGCGGTGGGGGGTGAGCGCCGGGATGCCGCGCGGCCTGCGCGCGCACCTGAAGAACGGCTGGCTGCCGCGCGCCACGCACGGCTGGCGCGTCCACAGCATCGGCGCGTTCACCGGCGGCGGCCGCACCTACCGCATCGCCGTCCTCAGCCACGGCAATCCGTCGATGAAGTACGGCGTGCGCACCGTGGAACGCGTCGCGCAGGCCGTCCACAAGGCCCTCAACAAGGGCCGCTCCCTCGCGCGCGGCGCCACCCCGGACAGCGAGATCAGTGAACGGTCCGACGGCTCGGTTCCGCCGGACGCTCCGGAACTCCCCGATCTCCGGGACCGGTTGAACCCTCGGCCGGTGTGGGGCGCCGACGCGCCCTGACCACCACCGCGTACAGGATCAGACCGAGGACCAGGCCCGCACCCGCCCCGAAGCACACCGTCGGGACGATCTCCCACGGCTTCCAGGCGAGCCGGGCCTCGTCCACGTACGAGAGCCAGCGCACCACCCGTACGGCGCCGCAGCCGCACGCGCATCCGCCGATCAGCGCGCAGGCCAGCCACCGCTCGCCCGGGGTCGCGGCCGCGAGACCGGGAGCGGCACCGGCGCCGCGCACCGACCGCCACACGAACCACCCGATGACGGCCAGCGCGATCGCCGAACCCCCGTACTGCGCGTACCAGTAGAGCGGCGAACCTGCGATCTCCTCGCCGAGGACCGGCAGCACCCGCATGCCCCACCGGTCGAGATGCGTGAACGCGTCCCACACCACGTGCGTCAGGGCACCGAGGGCCGCCGAGACGTACCACCACAGCGGCCACCAGCGGCCCCGCGCGCGTCCCCGGGCCACCGCCCACACCCGTCCCCGCACCCGCCCCGGGACCAGCGCCAGCACCGGTTCGCGGACCAGCCGCCACAGTGCCACCAGGGCGAGCGCGATCAGGACGTCCGCGGTGAAGACCCCGGGGAACGAGTGCGTGAACGCGCCGAACTCCATCGCCCCGGGGACCGCGCTCGCCGCGAAGTACGTGACGTCCGGCGCGAACGACCCGGCGACGAGCAGCGCGGGCACGAACGGCCCCCGCCCCGAGCCGTCGCGGCGCACGAGCGGCAGCACCGCCGCGGCGTGGCTGATCGTGAACGGCACGAGGCCCCCTCGGGGTGTAGGCGGGACGTATTCGGACAAGCGTCGAAGGATACGGCACCGCGTACTTGGCCAACCGGCAAATAACGGTCACGAACAGGTGTCTGCGCGGCGGAAGTTGTCGTAGTGTCGGGCGGGTCCGTGCGCTGGGGAGCGTGCGGGTCCGGATCGCTCCGTGACCCGGGGCGCCCGGATACAGGGCTGGATCAGGCGACAGGGGAGGACTCGCGGCATGGCTGCGGTTTTCGGCAGGCGGTTGCGTAGGGGTGCGATGACGGCAGCGGTCGCCGCGGTCGCGGTGGCGGCGCTCTCCGCGTCCCAGGCACCGGGCGTGACCCCACCGGCGCAGGCGGACAGCGGGCACTCGGCCTCGGACCGTGCCGACGACGTCCCCGACGCGGCGTCCGGCCCGGACTACTACAAGGACCTGCCGGACCTCAACAGCCCCACCGACTCCCCGTCGGCCTCACCCGGCGGCGGCAGCGGCAGTGGTACCGCGACCGACGAGGACTCCGAGATACCGGCGACCGTCCTCGACGCGTACAAGAAGGCCGAGGCCGAACTCGCGACGTCCAAGCCCGGCTGCAACCTGCCGTGGGAGCTGCTCGCGGCGATCGGCAGGGTCGAGTCGGGCCATGCCGACGGCGGCAACGTCTTCGCGAACGGCGACACGAAGGACCCCATCAAGGGCCCGCCCCTCGACGGCAACGGCTTCGCGAAGATCACCGACACCGACGGTGGCTCGTACGACGGCGACACGGTCCACGACCGGGCCGTCGGCCCCATGCAGTTCATCCCCTCCACCTGGGAGTGGGCCGGCCGCGACGGCAACGACGACGGCAAGAAGGACCCCAACAACGTCTACGACGCCGCCCTCGCCGCCGGCCACTACCTGTGCCGCAACGGCTGGGATCTGTCGAACGCGACGGACCTGAACAAGGCGATCCTCAGCTACAACAACTCCTCGGACTACCTCGGCAAGGTCCTGTCGTGGCTGGAGTTCTACCGCAAGGGCACGCACGAGGTCCCCGACGGCACCGGCCCGCTGCCGAAGTACCCCACCGGCAATGGCGGCGGTACCGGCTCGGGCTCGGGATCCGGCAGCGGCACCGGCGGCAACACGGGAAGCCCGTCCCCGACGCCGCCGAGGGCCCCGAGCACGCCCGGCGGCGGAGGCGGCAGCGGCAGTGGTGGAGGCGGCGGTTCCACGAGCCCCTCGCCGGCCGATCCGACGACACCGCCCGCCACCCCCACGCCCACCGAGTCCGTCCGCAAGCTCGCCGACGCGGGCACCGGCACGCTCAGCGCGATGGCCGGGGACACCTTCGGCGAGCGGGTCGCGGTGCGCGCGAAGAACGCGGCGGGCACCGGCGTCGCCGACGTCCGGATCCGCTTCACGATCGTCGGCACCACGGACGCGACGTTCTCCGGCGGCGCGACCAGCGCCGTCGTCACCACCACCGGCGCGGGCACCGCCACGGCACCGGTCCTGCGCGCGGGGAGAACACCGGGCGGTTCACGGTCCGCGCCACCGTCGTCGGCCGCACCCTGAGCGGCCTCGACTACGCGGCGACCGTCACCGCCCGCGCGGCCGACGCGCTGGCCCGTACCGGCGACACGGCGCTCACCTGCGTCGCCGGCGGCACGTTCGCCGACGCCGTCGAGGTGAAGGCGACGTACAAGGGAGCGGTCGCCGACGGCGTCGCCGCGACCGCCACGCTGATCACGTCCGCCGACGACCCGACCGCGGCCACCAAGGGCCCGTACTTCAAGAACGCGGACGGCACGACGGTCCGCACCCTCACGGGCCTGAAGACGGACGCCGACGGCAAGCTCACGCTGCCGAAGCTGTACGCGGACGACACCGCCGGCACGTTCCTGCTCCGCGTCACCACCACCGGCGGCGCGACGCTGACGATCGAGCTGAAGGTGACCGCCGCGCCGACCGGCGGGGCGAGCGAGACCCCCACGGCGTCCGCGAGCCCGTCCGCGTAACCCACCGCGCGCACGGCGCACATGAGCCCCCGGCCGTCCTACGGCCGGGGGCTCTTTTCGGTCCTGCGCGACGTGTTCTCATTCTTCACCGCCGTTGCTACGGTGCACCGACCCAAAGGCTGACGCACCATCAGATCCGCGGAGGTCGGACATGCGTGCCCTCATAGCCGCGGCGATCGGGCTCGCCGCGGCCTTCGCCCTCGTCCTCACCCTCACGGCAGTGGGCTCACCCGCGGGCGAGACGTCCCCGAAACCACTGCTCACCACCGTCCCCGCGCATCCATGACCGGGCCGTCGCCCAGGAGCGCGCCGTTGTCCACGAGTCGCCGAGGAGGGCCGCCGAGATGCGCCGCAAGGCCAGCCTGATCCTGCTCGCCCTCGCCGTGTTCTGCACGGCGCTGTCCCCACTGATGCGCTGGTACGTGTTCCCGCGCCTGGCCAAGATCCCGGCCGACCAGTACCAGACCGCCGTCCTGGAGGCGAAGAACCCCACCCTCCTCGACTACGGCTCCCTCCAGGCCAAGAAGGTCTCCAAGGTCACCGTCGTCCAGACCCTCAAGGGCAACGTCGAGGAGTCGGACAAGATCGAGAAGAGCGCGGGGCGCGATGTCGTCGTCTGGGACGCGCTGTCGTACATCGTCGGGCCCGACGGCGAGATGGTCTCCAAGGTCCCCGAGCGCTACATCTTCGACGCGCACAGCCAGGAACCCGTCCACGCCACCGGCGAGATGGTCGATGGCGACCAGGTCAAGCGCGAGGGCATCGAGTTCAAGTGGCCCTTCCTGACGGAGAAGCGCGACTACGAGTACTACGACGCGCAGGCCCGCGTCACCCGCCCCATCCACTACAAGGGCACCACCACGTTCCGCGGCGTGAAGGTCTACTACTTTGAGCAGACCATCCCCTGGACGAAGGTGCCGCTGCCGAAGTCGATGCCGGTCAAGGGCATCACACCGGAGTCCGTCGCCAAGACGGGCACCACCCGCTGGTACACGACCGTCCGCAAGTTCTGGGTCGAGCCGACCACCGGGGCGCCCGTGTACGGCGAGGAGATCCAGAACAACGAGCTGCGCGGCGGCACCCTCCTCGGCGGCCGCGACAAGGTCACCGTCTTCAAGGGCCACGTGAAGATGCGCGAGGACTACATCAGGTCGACCGTCGACCTGGTCAACTCCAACCGCGTCCTGGTCCTCCTGCTCACCTCGTACCTCCCGTGGGGCTTCCTGACCCTCGGCGTCCTGCTGCTCGCGCTCGCCCTGTGGCTGGAGGCGCGCGGCCGCAGGCCCGGCGGACCGGAACCGGAACCCGCCAGGGAACCGGAACCGGTCATCGCCTGAGGCGGGCGTTCGTGTGCCGGGTGGGCTCGGCCGTCGCCGGGTCCTCGGGCCACGGATGCCTCGGGTAGCGGCCCCGCAGATCGGCCCGCACCGACCGGTACCCGTCGCGCCAGAACGAGGCGAGATCGGCGGTCACGGCGGCGGGCCGCCCGGCGGGCGACAGCAGATGCACCAGAACGGGGACCCCCGCCACCCGCGGCGTCTCCTGCAACCCGAACATCTCCTGCAACTTCACGGCCAGCACGGGCTGTTCGGGATCGGCGTAGTCGACCCGCACCCGTGACCCGCTCGGCACCTCGATCCGCTCCGGCGCCAGCGCGTCGAACCGCGCGGCGTCGCCGCTGGCCCACGGCAGCAGCCGCTTCAGCGCCTGCCCGGCGTCGATCCGCCCGAGGTCGGCCCGGCGCCGCGCCGCGCTCAACTCCGGCTCCAGCCACTCGCCGGCGCGCGCCAGCAGCCCCTCGTCGCTCACGTCGGGCCACGGCTCCCCGGCCTGCCGCCGCACGAACGCGAGCCGCCGCCGCAGCGCCTCCGCGTCCCGGTCCCACCGCAGAAGACCCAGCCCCTCCCGCCGCAGCCCGTCCAGCAGAGCGTCCCGTACGAGACCGGGCGCGGGGTTCCTCAACGGGCGCACGGCGAGTTCGACGGCGCCCAGCCGGGTCACGTGCCGCGCGATCAACTCCCCCTCGCTCCACGCCACTTCGTCACCCTCGGCGGAGAACGACGCGGCGGCCCAGCGCGCCGTCTCCTCGTCCACGACCGCCCCGAGCCGCAACCGCGCGTGCCCCGCGCCCACCGGCCGGTCGGCGACAGCGGCGGCCACCCACGCGGCGTCCCGCAGCGCCGACCCGTCCGACACCTCCGCCCGCGTCCCCGACACCATCAGATACGAGCCCTTGTCCTTGCGGGCGACCCGCTCGGGGAACGCGAGGGCGGCGACCACCCCGGCGACGTGATCGTCCCCGCCGCCGCGCGCCGCTTTGCCCGCCCCGGGACGAGCCCCGTCAGCCGTCGCACCTCCTGGCGCCACCGCGCACCGTAGGCGTCCCCGCCGCGCCGGGCCGCCCGCAGCGCCCCGCCCAGATCGTCCCCGTAGTCGCGCGGCGGCTCCTCGCTCAGCAGCGCGACCACCTCGGCCGCCGCCCGCGCGCCCACCACCGGCGCCGCGTCGACCAGTGCGCGCCCCAGGCGCGGGTGCAGCCCGAGCCGGGCCAGCCGTACCCCGCGCTCCGTCACCCGGCCCGCACCCGGCTCCACCGCCCCGACCGCCGTCAGTACCGATCGGGCCGCCGCCATCGCCCCGCCCGGCGGCGCGTCGAGCAGCGCGAGCCCCGACGCCTCCGGGTCGCCCCAGCACGCCGCCTGCAACGCGAACGCCGTCAGGTCCGCCACCTTGATCTCCGGGGACGGGAACCGCGCGAGCCGCCCGTCCTCCGCCTCGTCCCAGCACCGGTACACCGCGCCCGGCGCCTCCCGCCCGGCCCGCCCCGCCCGCTGCGTCCCCGCCGCGCGCGAAGCCCGTACGGTCGTCAGCGCGCTCAGCCCCGGGCGTGATCCACCCGGGGCTCGCGCGCGAGGCCCGCGTCCACGACGATCCGTACGCCCGGCACCGTCAGTGACGACTCCGCGACGGCCGTGGCCAGGACGACCCGCCGCCGGGACCCCGGCGCGAGCACCGCGTCCTGCACGGCGGCCGGTGCCCGGCCGTGCACCTGGAGCACGTCGACGTCGCCCAGGCCCCCAGCTGCCCCGCGACCCGGGCGATCTCACCGACACCCGGCAGGAAGCACAGCACGTCCCCGTCCCGCTCGCCCAGGGCGCGGCGCACCACGGCCGCCACATGCGTCAGGAGCGCCGGATCCACCCGCATCCCGTGCGGCGGCCGCACCGGGCGCGCGGGCGGCGCCCACACCACCTCCACCGGATGGGCGGTGCCCCGCGCCTCGACGACCGGCACGTCCCCGAGCAGCCGCGCCCACCCCTCGGCGTCCGTCGTCGCGGACGCCGCGACCAGCTCCAGATCCGGGCGCAGCGCCTCCCGCACGTCGCACAGGAAGGCCGCGACGGTGTCCGCGTCCAGATGCCGCTCGTGGACCTCGTCGAGAAGGACGGCGTCGACGCCGCTCAGCTCCTGGTCCCGCTGGAGGCGCTGGAGCAGCACGCCGGTCGTGACGACCTCGACGCGTGTGCCGGGGCCCACGACCCGCTCGCCGCGCACCGTGTAGCCGACGCGCCCGCCGACCTCCTCGCCGAGCAGCCACGCCATCCGCCGGGCCGCCGCGCGCGCGGCGATCCGCCGCGGCTCGGCGACCACGACCCGCCGCGCCGGGCCGTCCGGCGTCAGGAGTCCGGTTAGCGCGAGGGGCACCAGCGTCGTCTTGCCGGTGCCCGGCGGTGCCACGAGCACCGCGACGCCGCCCGTGTCGAGCGCGGAACGCAGCGCGGGCAGCGCGGAGCGGACGGGCAACTGGTCGAGGAGGTCGCTGCGGATCACGCCCCCAGTCTCCTTGACGCGCGGGTGGGCCCCCGGGCGGTCCCGGCCCGGCCGTCGTCACCTCTTATAGGGGGAGCGGCGCAGGAGGGTCTCATCAGGCAGCGCGCCGGCCGGAAGACGGCCGAGGAGACAGCGGCCCTGTGGCTGACGGTCGATCCCCCCGCGCGCCGTCCTACCTACAGACGCTCACAGACGAAGATCGCCGTGCCCGGGATCAGGTTCCCGCGCAGCGGGGACCAGCCGCCCCACTCCTGCGTGTTCCACGCGGGCCACTCCGGCTCCACGAGGTCGACGAGCCGGAAGCCGCCCGCCACGACATCGCGCACCCGGTCGCCGATCGTGCGGTGGTGCTCCACGTACACGGCACGCCCCTCGTCGTCCTGCTCCACATAAGGGGTGCGGTCGAAGTAGGAGGAGGCCACGCTCAGGCCCTCGGGCCCCGGCTCGTCCGGGAACGCCCAGCGGATGGGGTGCGTGACGGAGAAGACGAACCGGCCGCCGGGCCGCAGCACCCGGTGCACGTCCCGCAGCACGCGCACGGAGTCCGCGATGAAGGGGAGCGCGCCGTACGCGGAGCAGGCCAGGTCGAAGGACCCGTCCTTGAAGGGCAGTGCTCCCGCGTCCGCCTCCACCAGCGGCACCTTGCCGCCGTCGATGCGCAGCGCGTGCTGGAGCTGGCGGTGCGAGAGGTCGAGCGCGACGGGCCGCGCGCCCTGGGCGGCCAGCCAGCGCGAGCACTGCGCGGCGCCGGCCCCGATCTCCAGGACGTCCTTGCCGGCCAGCTCCTCGGCCGGGCCGAGGAGCTCGGCCTCCACCTCGTCGAGGCCCTCGGGACCCCACACGAAGCGGTCGTCCCCGAGGAACGTGCCGTGCTCGACCTGATAGTCGTCCGCGTTCCGGTCCCACCAGCCGCGGTTGGCCCGCGCACTCTCCGTGGTGTCCGCGGCGCGGCGGGTCGCCGTGGAGTCCTCGTCCACGGAGTTCGCCGCTTGTGCCGCACCCGCCGCCGACGGCTCGTGCGCTTCCCTTGGTCCGGACTCTTGGATGATCGGCTCCCTCGTCGTAATCTTCCGTCCAACCTGCCGCGAGGAAGGGCGTCACGAGCGGGCTCTGCGGCCCTCGTAGCCTCGTGCGACAGGTTTTGTGCCGGGTATGCGGCGTTCCGCCCCGGGTGTGCGCCTTCGCGCATTGACCCTGTCCGGCTGCCCCCGTATGCTACAAGTTGCGCTGCGGGCCTGCGCACCTCAGACATAGCAGGCTGTGCTCGCATCTGTTGTATGTCCCCTCGGTTATCGAGGCGCCACCGGTTCCTTCGGACAGTGTCCGTGGGAGTTCGCCGGATTCGGCGCCTCCTAGGCTGTCCGGCTTCTTCGGTGCGAAACAGGCTCCCGGCGTAGCAGTACCTACGACTTCAATGTCCGCCGGAGCCCTTTCCCACATGACGAGCAGCACCGAGACCACCGCCACCACCCCGCAGGTTGCGGTCAACGACATCGGTAACGAGGAAGCATTCCTCGCCGCCATCGACGAGACGATCAAGTACTTCAACGATGGCGACATCGTCGACGGCGTCATCGTCAAGGTTGACCGGGACGAGGTTCTCCTCGACATCGGTTACAAGACCGAAGGTGTCATCCCGAGCCGCGAGCTCTCCATCAAGCACGACGTCGACCCGAACGAGGTCGTCGCGGTTGGTGACGAGATCGAGGCCCTGGTTCTCCAGAAGGAGGACAAGGAAGGCCGCCTGATCCTCTCGAAGAAGCGCGCTCAGTACGAGCGTGCCTGGGGCACCATCGAGAAGATCAAGGAAGAAGACGGGATCGTCACCGGCACCGTCATCGAGGTCGTCAAGGGTGGTCTCATCCTCGACATCGGCCTCCGTGGCTTCCTGCCGGCCTCCCTCGTCGAGATGCGCCGCGTCCGCGACCTCCAGCCCTACGTGGGCAAGGAGCTCGAGGCCAAGATCATCGAGCTGGACAAGAACCGCAACAACGTGGTCCTGTCCCGCCGCGCCTGGCTCGAGCAGACCCAGTCCGAGGTCCGCCAGACGTTCCTCACGACCCTCCAGAAGGGTCAGGTACGCTCCGGCGTCGTGTCCTCGATCGTCAACTTCGGTGCCTTCGTGGACCTGGGTGGCGTCGACGGTCTCGTGCACGTCTCCGAGCTGTCCTGGAAGCACATCGACCACCCGTCCGAGGTTGTCGAGGTCGGCCAGGAAGTCACCGTCGAGGTTCTCGACGTGGACATGGACCGCGAGCGTGTCTCCCTGTCGCTGAAGGCGACGCAGGAGGACCCGTGGCAGCAGTTCGCCCGTACCCACCAGATCGGCCAGGTCGTCCCGGGTAAGGTCACGAAGCTGGTTCCGTTCGGTGCGTTCGTCCGCGTGGACGAGGGCATCGAGGGTCTGGTCCACATCTCCGAGCTGGCCGAGCGCCACGTGGAGATCCCGGAGCAGGTCGTCCAGGTCAACGACGAGATCTTCGTCAAGGTCATCGACATCGACCTCGAGCGCCGCCGCATCAGCCTCTCGCTGAAGCAGGCCAACGAGGCCTTCGGCGCCGACCCGTCGGCCGTCGAGTTCGACCCGACCCTGTACGGCATGGCCGCGTCGTACGACGACCAGGGGAACTACATCTACCCCGAGGGCTTCGACCCCGAGACCAACGACTGGCTCGAGGGCTACGAGACCCAGCGCGAGGCCTGGGAGGGCCAGTACGCCGAGGCGCAGCAGCGCTTCGAGCAGCACCAGGCGCAGGTCATCAAGTCCCGCGAGGCGGACGCCCAGGCCGAGGCCGAGGGTGCCGTCGCCGGTGCCTCCGGTGCGGCTCCGGCCGCCTCCGGTGGCGGTTCGTACTCCTCGGAGTCGGACGACAACTCCGGCGCCCTGGCGTCGGACGAGGCGCTTGCCGCTCTCCGCGAGAAGCTGGCGGGCGGCCAGAGCTGAACCGCTCTGCGCTGACTGACCGGTAGTCGACAGTGGGCCCGCACCCCTTGGGTGCGGGCCCACTGGCGTACCCGACGCGGTAGAAACTTGGCCGATACACCAGTTGCCGTTCCCCCGTAACACCTCGTTGCCACCATCCCCGGGTCAGCCAAGATCGCGCACGATCTGAGGGGAGCCGGGCAATGGCAGCAGTACGGCAGGGAACCAGTCGGCGGGGATTTCTCCGGAGCGTCGGGCTCACCGGGGGCGCGGGTGCCATGTTCGCGACCATGGGAGCGCTCGGCCTCGCCCCCACCGCGCAGGCCGCCCAGCGCGAACTCCCGTACCGCGCACCGCGGTCGGGCGACTTCACGCTCAGCGGGCGCGGCGCCGCGAAGGTCGTGATCGTGGGCGGCGGCATCGCCGGACTCGCGACCGCCTACGAACTGGGCAAGGCGGGGTACGACTGTACGGTCCTGGAGGCCAGAGGGCGGACCGGCGGGCGCAACTTCACCGTGCGGGGCGGCGACACCACCGTCGACACGTACGGCAACAAGCAGACGGCGCGGTTCAGCGACGGGCAGTACATGAACGCGGGGCCCGCCCGGCTGCCGCAGTGGATGGTGACGCTCGACTACTGTCGCGAACTCGGCGTCCCCATCGAGGTGTTCACCAACACCAACGCCGACGCCTACCTCTTCAACGAGTCGGCCGGCATGACCGAGCCCATGCGCTACCGGACCGCCAAGGCCGACGTGTACGGCTATCTGTCCGAGCTGCTCGCCAAGGCGTCCGACAAGGGCGCCCTGGACAAGGAACTGACTGTGGGGGACCAGGAGCGGCTCGTCGAGTTCCTCAAGGACTTCGGGGAGCTGGGCGACAAGCTCACCTACGAGGGCGGAGAGCGGCGCGGCTACACCACCGTGCCCGCCGCGACCGGGACACCGGGTGTGCTGCTCGGCGACGTGCCCTCCGCGTCGGAGGTCTTCGCGAGCGGGGTCGGACGCTACTTCTCCTTCGAGTTCGGCTTCGACCAGGCCATGCTGATGTTCCAGCCGGTCGGGGGAATGGACCGGATACCGAAGGCGCTGACCCGGGCGATCGGCGCCCACAGAGTGCGCACCGGAGCCGTCGTCAGCAAGATCACCGACACCGGACGCGGGGTGTCCGTCACGTACACGCAGGACGGGCGGACCAAGGTCGTCGACGCCGACTACTGCGTCGGCGCGCTGCCGCCCAACATCCTCGCCAGGATCCCGCACAACCTCGGCTCCGGTGTGCAGAGCGCCCTGGAGGCGATCACGCCGCAGTCCGCGGGCAAGATCGGCCTGGAGTACCGGTCCCGCTGGTGGGAGACCGACCACCGGATCTACGGCGGCATCACCGAGACCGACATGGACCTCAGCCACATCTGGCACCCCAGCTACGGGTTCCACGGCGAGCGCGGCGTCATGATCGGCTACTACAACTACGACAAGGACGCCGACGCGTACGCGAAGCTCAGCCCGGCCGCGCGGGAGGCACGGGCCGTCGCGCAGGGCGTGAAGATCTACGGGGAGAAGTACCGCACGGAGCTGGCGTCGTCGTTCTCGCACCACTGGCGGCAGACGCCGCACCTGGAAGGCGCCTGGCACGACACCCCGGGCGGGCCCGACGACCCCCGCTACAAGCCGCTCAACGAGCCCACCGGGCGCGTCTACTTCGCCGGTGACTGGCTCAGCTACACCGACGCCTGGCAGCACGGCGCGTTCACGTCCGCGCGCCGGGCCGTGACCAAGCTGCACACGCGCGTGATGGCCGGCTGAGGACCTCGCTCTGGCCTCGCCCTGACCCCTCCCTGACTTCTCCCTGCGAAGACGCTCCGTAAGAGGCCGCTGAGAAAGGGCGCGGGCGGGAATGCCCGCGCCCCCACCGCGCGTTCTGTCTAGGAGTCACCGTAGAAGAGCGAGGAGCGGTCACTGTGCTTGATCCGCAGGAGTTGTACACATGGGAGCCGAAGGGTCTCGCCGTGGTCGACATGGCGCTCGCCCAGGAGTCGGCGGGCCTGGTCATGCTCTATCACTTCGACGGGTACATCGACGCGGGCGAGACCGGCGACCAGATCGTCGACCGGGTCCTCGACTCGCTGCCCCACCAGGTGGTGGCACGCTTCGACCACGACCGGCTCGTGGACTACCGGGCGCGCCGCCCGCTGCTGACGTTCAAGCGTGACCGCTGGACCGCGTACGAGGTGCCCTCGATCGAGGTGCGGCTCGTCCAGGACGCCACCGGCGCGCCGTTCCTGCTGCTCGCCGGGCCCGAGCCCGATGTCGAGTGGGAGCGTTTCGCGGCCGCCGTCCAGCAGATCGTGGAGCGCCTCGGCGTGCGCCTCGCGGTCAACTTCCACGGCATCCCGATGGGCGTCCCGCACACCCGGCCGGTCGGCCTGACGCCGCACGGCAACCGCACGGAACTGGTCCCCGGCCACCGCAGCCCCTTCGAGGAGGCACAGGTGCCCGGCAGCGCGGCAGCGCTCGTCGAGTACCGCCTCATGGAGTCCGGGCACGACGTCCTCGGCGTCGCCGCGCACGTTCCGCACTACATCGCGCGCTCCGCGTACCCGGACGCCGCGCTGACCGTCGTCGAGGCCATCACCGGCGCGACCGGCCTGGTCCTGCCGGGCGTCGCGCACGGCCTGCGCACCGAGGCGCACCGCACGCAGACCGAGATCGACCGGCAGATCCAGGAGGGCGACGAGGAGCTCGTCGCCCTGGTGCAGGGCCTTGAGCACCAGTACGACGCCGCCGCGGGGGCCGAGTCCCGGGGCAACATGCTGGCCGAGCCCGCGGACATCCCGTCCGCTGACGAGATCGGCCTCGAGTTCGAGAAGTTCCTGGCGGAACGGGAAGGCGACGCCTGATCACAGCGCCTAAGCTGCCGCTCATGGTGAAGGTGGGGCTGACCGGCGGAATCGGTGCCGGCAAAAGCGAGGTGTCCCGGCTGCTCGTGGCGCGCGGGGCCGTTCTGATCGACGCCGACAAGATCGCGCGCGAGGTCGTCGAGCCCGGTACGCCGGGGCTCGCGGCCGTCGTCGAGGCGTTCGGCGATCAGGTGCTCGCCCCCGACGGCAGCCTGGACCGGCCGGGCCTCGGCTCGATCGTCTTCGCCGACCCCGACCGGCTCGCCACCCTGAACGCGATCGTCCACCCGCTGGTGGGCGCCCGGTCCGCGGAGCTGGAGCGCGCGGCCGGTCCCGACTCCGTCGTCGTCCACGACGTCCCGCTGCTCGCCGAGAACGGCCTCGCCCCGCTCTACGACCTCGTCATCGTCGTCGACGCGAGCCCCGAGACCCAGCTGGACCGCCTGATCCGGCTGCGCGGCATGAGCGAGGAGGACGCGCGGGCCCGGATGGCCGCGCAGGCCACCCGCGAGAAGCGCCGCGAGATCGCCGACGTCGTCATCGACAACGACGTACCGCTGGAGAGGCTCACGGAGCAGGTCGACGCGGTCTGGGCCGACCTGGTGCGCCGGGCGCGTGCCGCCACCGCGTGATCGTCCTCGCCGCGTCCACCGCGATCGGCGGTCTGATCGCCCTGATCGCGGGGGCGTACGGAGTGCGGCGCACCCGCCGCATACAGACCGCGGGCAACGTGGTGGACGCGCTCGTCAAACCTCCGCAGCCCGGTGCCGAGCGCCCGCTGCTCCAGTTCGAGACGGTCGACGGGCGCGTCGTGGAGGTCGTCTCGCCGGTGCCGCCCAGCAAGCGCACCCCGCTGACCGCGGGCGCCGTCGTCAGCGTCGCGTACGACGTCGAGGACCCGCGCGAGACGGTGGTGCTCGGCGGGGAACGACCCGGCGTCGACCGCGGGTTCATGATCGCCGGAGCGGCGCTCGTCCTGGTGGGCATGGTGCTCGCGGTGGCCCTGAGCTGAGTGTCCCGGGGGCGCCGGGCGGGCAGGAATAGCACCTACGGTCCGCGGTGTTGACGTGACCGACAGGTCGGCACCAGAAGGGAGTTCGCCGTGCCCGACGCCACCCCGGAGACGCACGTCATCGACTACCGCGCCGCCGAGCAACTCCTCGCCGCACGCGATCCGCGCGGCGCGGTCAAGCTGCTCGACGACGTGATCGCCGCCCACCCCGAGCACACGGCGGCCCGGCTGCTGCGCGCCCGCGCGTTCTTCGCGGCGGCCCAACTGCGCGCCGCCGAGCTGGAGTTCTCCATCGTCCTGGAGCGCGAGCCGGACAACGCGTTCGCGCACTTCGCGCTGGCGAGGACGTACGAGCGCGGCGCACGCCCGCAGCAGGCCCGCCGCCACTTCCGCCTCGCCGCCGCGCTCGACCCGCAGCCGGAGTACCTGGCGGCGGCCCGCTTCGACGACTAGGGCCTGTCTGACGCGCCGCCGGACAGGCCCCGGGCCCGCCGGACCGATCCCGAGGTCTATTCCAGCGGGGGCTGCGGCGGTTTTCGGTACGGTGGGACGTCTCGGCTCGGCTGGTAGTGGGGGCCCTGGCGGAGGTGGCGGAGGATCATGAACAGATCGACCGTCGTGATCAGCCACAGCACACCGCAGGCCAGCGCCCATCCCGGCCGGTGCGCCAGCAGGAAGGCGACCGTGCCGACGACGGTCCAGACCAGGCCGAACAGGGCGAGGCCGAGCCGCAGGCGCAGGGGACTGCGGGCGGTGACCGGCTCGTCACCGGTGCGCACCAGACGCATGGTCACCATCCCCTCGACGCGAAGAGGCTCCCTTTCCAGGGTGCCACGGCCGAAGGAGAGGGTGTGCCGTACGGACTGGACGTCATGCAAGTACTGAAGGGCGACGAGGCGTGCGCCGCGTGGCTGAAGGCGCTGGACGACCCGGCGATACCGCGGCTGGCCGTCGAGCTGCCGGACGCGCTCGACCTGCCCGACGTCCTTGTGGACCTCGCCGTACCCCATGAGGACATCGCCCAACTGCTGTCTTTGAGGCGGGAACTGGAGGGCTCTCCCGAGCTGCTCGCGCTGCTCGGGCGGGCCGTCAGCGGGCTGCTGTGGAAGCGGGACGAGCCGGGCGAGGGGACCGGACTGCCGGAGTTCCCCGCGGCGGCCGGAGTCATGGGGCGCTGCTTCGCGGTGTTCGTGTTCGTCGCCGCGCTGCCGTACACGCGCGCCTTCCACCGTTCGCGCGGCATCCCCGACGACGTGTCCCGGCGCAGCCTCGCCGACCTCGGCCGCAACCTCGCCGTGCACCGCAGGCGGTTCGGTACGACCGGGCTGCTCGTACCGTGGTGGCCGACCCGGCACTTCCGCGGCGACCTCTACCAACTGGGGCGGCTCCAGTTCGAGCGGGCGCGGCTCGGCCGGCGTACGGGGACGGCGATCGCCGGGTCCGGCGGGCCGGCCGGACCCGGCGAGCCCTGCCTCAGCGTGCACATCCCCGACTTCCGCGGGCCGATGACGCCCGAGGCGTGCGACGACTCGATCCGGCGGGCGTCGGCGTTCTTCGCGCGGCACTTCCCCGAGGAACCGATGCGGGTGGCCGTGTGCCACTCATGGCTGCTGGACCGGCAGTTGGGGCGGTACCTGCCCGCCGACTCCAACATCGTCCGCTTCCAGGACCGCTTCCGCATCGCGTACATGTCCGACGAGCCGGAGGACGACACGCCCGTCGCCTTCGTCTTCGGCGGTACGGAGACACCCCGCGACCTGCTGCCGCGCCGCTCCGGTGTGCAGCGCGCCGTGCTCGGCCACCTCGACGCGGGCGGGCACTGGTACGCGGGGCACGGCTGGTTCCCGATGCCGGGGGAATGAGGCGGGAACCGGGGTGCGGGGGCCGTTCGTTCCCGGTCCATGAGCCTGGAGATGCGAGCGGGATACGAAGGGACAGGACCGGGCGCGATCACGCCCGACGGCTGCGCGGTCGAGCTGTATTCGAGAATGCCCGAAGAGGGCGAGTCGGAGATCATCGCGGCCGCCGTGCCCGCGGGCGCCACACTGCTCGAACTCGGCTGCGGGGTGGGCCGGATGACGCACCCGCTCGTCGAGCGCGGCTTCACGGTGACGGCGGTGGACGAGTCGCCGGAGATGCTGGAGCGGGTGCGCGGCGCGCGCACCGTGCGCAGCACCATCGAGGGCCTCGACCTCGGCGAGACGTTCGACGTCGTGGTGCTCGCGTCGATCCTCGTGCACACCGGGGACGCGGCGGTGCGGCGCGGCATGCTGGACGCCTGCCGGCGCCATGTCGCCGACGGGGGCTGCGTGTTGATCCAGCGCGAGGGCGACGGCGCGCACGACAACCTGCCGCGGGAGGTCACGATCCCGGGCGGCTGCACCATCCGCAAGCTGTCCTCGGAGCCCGTCGGGGACGGCGTCCGCTCGGTGAAGGTCGAGTACGTCTTCCCCGACGTGGTGTGGACGCAGACCTACCGGGCCCGCCCGCTGACCCGGGAGCAGTTCGAACAGGCGCTGGCGGAGGCCGACTTGAAGGTCGACCGGGTGCTCACGGACGACGAGCGGTGGGTGCGCGTGGTGCCCGCGTAGCGGCGAGGGGCGGTGGCGGTCGAGTTCGCGCCGGGACCGATGAGTTCCGCGGCGATGCCCGGTCTATCTCCGTGACAGCACATCGTGCAGCCACGTCACCGAGGAGCCACCATGACGAACATCGCCACCCCCGCCGCCCCTGCCGCCTCCGGCGCCCCCGTCCGGTCCCGTGCCGCCCGTGTCACGCTGCGCACGGTCACCGTCGTGCTCGCCCTGTTCTTCGGCCTCGCGAGCGCCCTGCCCAAGCTGATCGCGCACCCGACGGCGGTCGAGGCGTTCGACACGATCGGCTGGGGAGCGGCCGGCATGTACGCGATCGGCGTGCTCGAACTCGCGGGGGCGATCGGCCTGTTGGTGCCGGTCCTCTCCGGAGTGACGCCGATCGCGCTGAGCGCCCTGATGGTCGGCGCGTGCGTCACACAGATCGTCTCCTTCGGCGGGGAGAACGCGGCGACGCCGCTCATCCTCCTCGTCCCCCTGGCCTTCCTGGCCCGAGCCAACCGAGGACGCAACCGCGACCTGCTCGCCCTGGTGAGGCGCGGAGCCTGAGCGTGCGCCGGGCACCACCGCCCGCTCCAGCCGGCCTTGTGGCCTGGGCCCACCTCCGGTGGGCTTCGGCGACAGGGCCGGCTCAGTGCCGCGCGTGCGGGCGGTGCGACCGGCTCTGATCACCCATGCCCGGGCCCGGGCCCGGGCCTGGACCCGGGCCGGCTCCGCTCCCGTCACTCCCCGCCGGAATCAGGACCCTGCCCGAAGATGCCCCGCAGGCGCTCCAGTTCGCGGCGGTCGCGTTTGGTCGGGCGGCCCGTGCCGCGGTCGCGCATGCCGACCGGGGCCACCACCTCGCGCGGCGGGGGCGGCGGACTGTTGTCGACGTAGGCCTCGACCGCCACCGGCGCGCCGACCCGCTTGCGGAGCAGGCGCTTCACGACCACCACCCGCTCGTGGAGGCCGGGCTGGCGCAGCCGCACCTCGTCGCCGACGCGCAGCGCGTGCGCCGGCTTCGCGCTCGCGCCGTTGACCTTGACGTGCCCGCCCTTGCAGGCCGCGGCGCCGGCCGCGCGCGTCTTGACCAGGCGCACGGACCAGATCCAGCTGTCGACGCGCACGGTCTCGCCGCCGCCCGGAGCCGCCGCCCGCGCGGCAGCCACCGGGTCCGGCGCACCCGCCGTGCTCTTCGGCGTCCCTGATGTCTGCGATGCCATGCGCCGACCCTAATGCGGATCGCGTCCCCGATGCCGGGGCCCTCGGCGAGCCACCGGCCGACACCCCTCACCCCACACGGATAATCCGGGCGAAACGCTCGTATCCGACAGTGAGAGGCGTGTACGTCATGGCCGCGACGGACCGGGATCCGGACAACGAACCGAACGACCTCAACGACCTCGACGAGGTGAGCGACCTCGTCGACGACAGCGACCTGCCCGGCCGGGTCGACCGGTTGATGGACGGTCTCGTGGCCGACCTGGAGCGGCTCGCCGCCATCCCGTCCATCGCCTTCCCCGGCTTCCCCGCCGGGCCGGTCCAGGAGGCGCACGACCTGCTCGTGGGCCTCCTGCACGATGTCGGCGTCCCGCACGTCGAGCGGATCGACCTGCCCGACACCGCCCCCGTCGTCTTCGCCGAGATCCCGCCGCCGACCCCCGTCGCTCCCACCGTCCTGCTCTACTCGCACTACGACGTCCAGCCCCCGGGCGACGAGAGCCTGTGGCGGTCGCCGCCGTTCGAACCGACCCCGATCGAGGGCGGCCTGCGTGCCCGAGGCATCGCCGACGACAAGTCGAACGTCATCGCCCACCTCGGCATGCTCCGTGCCTTCGGCGGCCGCCCGCCCGTCGGCGTCAAGATCGTCTTCGAGGGGCAGGAGGAGTACGGCAGCCCCTTCGACGGCTACCCGCCCACCGACCCCGACCGGTTCGCCTGCGACGCCATGGTCATCGCCGACCTGGGCAACCTGCGCCCCGGCACCCCCACCCTCACCACCGGCCTGCGCGGCGCCGCCGAGGTCATGGTCGAGGTCCGCACCCTCCAGGAGCCGCGCCACAGCGGGGAGTTCGGCGGCGCCGCCCCCGACGCGCTGCTCACCCTCCTCAAGGCCCTCGCCACCCTCCACGACGTCCACGGCGACGTCGCCGTCGAGGGGCTGCGGCGCGAGGAGTGGACCGGCACCAGCTACACCGAGGACGAGTTCCGCGACCTCGCCTCCGTCGCCGAGGACCTTCCGCTGCTCGGCAGCGGCACCCTCGGTGAACGCCTGTGGTCCGGCCCCGCGATCACCGTCATCGGCCTCGACGCCCCCGGCGTCGACGGCGCCGCGTCGGCCGTGGTCCCGTACGCCCGCGCCAAGCTGAACCTGCGCTTCCACCCGAAGCAGGACCCGCACGAGGCCCAGGACCACCTCGTCCGCCACCTGCGCGCCCTGCGGCCCTTCGGCATCCCGCTCACGGTCACCCCGGGCGACACCGGCCCCGGCTACGAGGCGGCGACCGGCGGCCCCGCCTACCGCGCCGCCCGCGCCGCGCTCAAGGAGGCCTGGGGCAGCGACGCCTCGTACGTCGCGACCGGCGGCTCCATCCCCCTGGTCAACGGGCTCGCCCAGGCCGCCCCCGACGCCGAGGTGCTCCTCTTCGGCGCCCAGGACAGCCTCTGCAACCTGCACGCACCGAACGAACGCGTCCTGTTCTCGGAACTGCGCGCCACCGTCGTCGCGATGTGCGCGTTCGTGCGCCGCTACGCGGACGACTTCAGGAAGGGGGTCACGTCATGAGCACCGGGGTCGACACCTCACAGGAACCCGCGCGGCCGCCGGCCAAGAAGAAGTTCACGTTCCCCAGCGCCCTGACCGTCCTCGCCGTCGTCACCGTCGCGGTCTGGCTCCTCGCCTTCCTGATCCCGTCCGGGACGTACGACAGGAACGGCGACGGCGCCCCGGTCGAGGGCACCTACCACCGCGTCGGCTCCGGCCAGTCCTTCGTCGACCGCCTCAACGACCTGTTCCTCTCCCCGGTCAACGGCCTCTACGGCATCCAGGACCCCAAGACCTCCCTGGTCGGCCCGGACAACTCCGGTGACCTGTACGGCAGCGCGGGCGTCTTCCTCTTCGTCCTCGCCATCGGCGCGTTCATCACCGTCGTCTTCGCGACCGGCGCCCTGGACCGAGGCATCGGCCGCCTCGCCCACCGGCTGCGCGAGCGCGGCGCGCTGCT